>CAZHQX010000068.1:0-7856 GCA_964534195.1 uncultured Oscillospiraceae bacterium | reverse complement strand
CAGGGGTATACCCCCGTCCCACTTTAGAAAAAGCGGGACAGGGGTAAAAATGGTGCGGATGACAGGACTTGAACCTGCATGCTCATCGCACTGGAACCTAAATCCAGCGTGTCTGCCAATTCCACCACATCCGCGTGTTCGGCCGGCATTTTCCCGGCCGTTTTGACCTGTCTAATTATACGTAGACAGACCTGTTTCGTCAATGCTGTTATTCATCTAATTTCAATACACTCATGAAGGCCTCCTGCGGAACTTCTACGTTGCCGACCTGGCGCATTCTCTTCTTGCCTTCCTTCTGCTTTTCGAGCAGCTTCTTCTTACGTGTTATATCGCCGCCATAACATTTGGCAAGAACATCCTTACGGAAGGCTCTGACGGTTTCACGCGCGATGACCTTGCCTCCAATGCAGGCCTGCACTGGTATTTCAAACTGATGCCTGGGGATATTATCCTTAAGCTTCTCAGCCATTCGTCTTGCTCTGGCATAGGCCTTCTCACGATGGACGATGAAGGAGAGGGCATCTACAACTTCATTATTAAGCATGATATCCAGCTTAACGAGATCAGACTTCATATAATTCTTAAACTCATAATCGAGTGAGGCATAGCCTCGGGTCCTAGATTTAAGTGCGTCGAAGAAATCGTATATGATCTCATTGAGCGGCATCTCATAATGCAGTATTACTCTATTTGCGTCCATATACTCCATATTTATATATGTCCCGCGACGATCCTGACAAAGCTCCATGATACTGCCGACATAATCCTTGGGTGTCATGATTGTAGCGTTGACGATCGGCTCTTCCATACTGTCAATTTCTGACGGATCAGGCATATTGGTCGGATTGTCCAGCCAGGATGATTCTCCATCAATTTTGTTGAGACGATACACAACAGAAGGTGCAGTAGATATCAGCTCAAGCTGGAACTCACGTTCAAGACGCTCCTGAACAATTTCATAATGAAGAAGTCCCAGGAATCCGCAACGGAAGCCGAAGCCAAGAGCAGCTGAGGTTTCCGCCTCAAATGACAAGGCAGCATCGTTTAGCTGCAGCTTTTCCAATGCGTCACGCAAATCAGGATAACGCGCTCCGTCTGTGGGATATAGACCGCAGAAAACCATCTGACGAACAGGCTTATATCCAGGGAGCGTTTCTTTTGCCGGGTTGTCAGCTTTTGTGACAGTATCGCCTACTGCAGTGTCACGGACATTTTTGATACTAGCGACTATATAACCAACATCACCAGCGAGCAGCTCCTCTGCCGGCTGCATCTCGCCAGGACGGAAATAGCCGAGCTCATTAACTATGAACTCCTTGCCTGTATGCATCATACGGATACGGTCGCCAAGCTTGACTGAGCCTTCCTTGATATTCAAGTGAACAATTACGCCCTTATAGCTGTCATACTTCGAATCAAATACCAGAGCACGCAGAGGCTTCTCCTCGTTACCCTGTGGGCAGGGCAGATATTGAACGATTTTCTCAAGAACATCTCTGATATTGATATTGCTCTTGGCTGAGATTTCAGGCGCGTAGCTGGCGTCGAGACCAATTACATCCTCGATTTCTTTCCGTACTACGTCTGGCTGAGCAGAAGGCAGGTCGATCTTATTGATTACTGGCAGTATCTCCAGGTCGGAATCAAGTGCCAAATAAACATTGGCCAGAGTCTGAGCCTCAATACCCTGTGCCGCATCAACAACAAGAATAGCACCGTCGCAGGCTGCCAGCGTTCTTGATACCTCATAGTGAAAATCGACATGACCTGGTGTGTCGATCAAATTGAGAGTGTAGATCTCTCCATCATCTGCCTTGTAGGCCATGCGGACAGCCTGAGCTTTGATGGTTATACCGCGCTCACGCTCAAGGTCCATGTTATCAAGTACCTGACTCTGCATCTCACGCGAGGTCAACACACCTGTTAATTCGATCATTCTGTCAGCAACTGTTGACTTACCGTGATCAATATGGGCAATAATACAGAAATTTCTTATTTTTTTCTGTCTCTCGGATGGCATTGTTAAATCATGTCTCCTTCTTGGTTTGCAGATCATCTGCAGTTCTTTAATTACGGGCAGTTAGCCCGCTTCTTTATTCTTAGCAAGCAATCGATATTTTTTAAGGTTTGCCGAATTGTTCAAACGGGTAGAATCTCAGAAGAACCTCGCCTATTATCTTGTCTTCGGGAATCGGTCCGATGCTGCGGCTGTCCTTGCTGATGCCACGGTTGTCGCCCATCACGAAATACTCATCATCAGCCAGTTCTATTTCCATTTTGTCCTCGTCAGTAAGGAAACTGGTTCGACCATCGGTATAAGTGCCAACAGGCAAGTACGACTCATTGATCTGGCTGCCATTACGATAAACCGCACCGTCGTGGATCTCAATGAGATCACCGGGCTTGCCTACCACACGTTTGATGATATTCGGCCCTGCTTCTTCCTCATGTCCTCTGAGTCCGTCTGTACTAACCGTAACTATATCGCCATAATCTATACCGCCAAAATACTTACTGACCTTCTCAACCAGAAGCTGGTCATTATCATGAAGTGTTGGTATCATCGACTCTCCAACCACAGCATTTCTCTGAATTACAAATACTACCAGAAAAAGCCCGATCAGTACAGCGGCCAATATATATTTCAGCCAGTCCAGCAGCTCCATCAAAGGATCAACTTCCTTTTGACGCTGTTTTGTGGCGGTGATGTCTTTTGCCGGCATATCTTCTGCTTGCTCCTTATTCAATCCTGATCGCTTCCTTCCGTCTCCTGCTGAATTCTCGGATCGATCAGAAGTCCGAGCTCTTCGAGCTGGGCCTGATCAACATCACCTGGCGCGTCTGTCATCAGACAAGATGAATTCTGAACCTTCGGGAAGGCAATAACATCTCTGATGCTCTCACTATGGGTCAGAAGCATGACCAGTCTATCCAGTCCGAAGGCCAGGCCACCATGAGGCGGAACACCATATTTGAATGCTTCCAGCAGATAGCCGAATCTGTTCCAGGCCTGCTCCTCGCTGAAACCAAGCAGAGTAAACATTCTCTGCTGCAGCTTCTGATCATGAATTCTGATACTGCCGCCGCCAAGCTCGGTTCCGTTTAGAATGATGTCATAAGCCTTGGCTCTGACAGCACCGGGGTCAGTTTCCAACAGCTCCATATCCTCATCCTTAGGGCTGGTAAAAGGATGGTGCTTCGCAACATAACGGCCAGCCTCTTCATCATGCTCAAGCAACGGGAAGTCCGTGACCCATAGCAGCTTGTAATCGTCATCGTTATACATATTCATCCGCTTGGCTACCTCGCAGCGGAGCTGACCAAGCGCATCGAATACGACCTCATTCCTATCAGCGACGATCAGAAGCAGATCACCGACCTGCGCGCCTGCACGCTCAGCCATTTTCTGTACAAGATCTGTATCAACAAATTTCAGGATAGAACCACGCGGCTTCTCCTCAACAGTCAGCCAGGCAAGGCCTTTTGCCCGGTATGTTTTTACATACTCACCAAGCGAATCAATTTCCTTGCGACTGAGCGAGGAACCATCAGGTACCGCGATCATACGCACACTGCCGCCGCCAGCGATAGCATCGCTGAAGACCTTGAAGCTGTTATCAGCGACGAGATCTGAAATATCCTTTAGCTCCATGCCGATCCTGAGGTCCGGCTTGTCAGAGCCATAGCGCTCCATAGCCTCATGCCAGCTAAGTCTGGGCAAGGGCAGCTCGATTTCTATATCCATGATCTCGCTGAAAAGTCTCTTGAGGAAGCCTTCATTTACAGCGATAACATCTTCCATATCTACAAAAGCCATCTCAAGATCTATTTGCGTAAATTCAGGCTGTCTGTCTGCACGCAGGTCTTCGTCACGGAAGCAGCGGGCAATTTGCATGTAGCGGTCATATCCGGACAGCATCAGCAGCTGCTTATAGAGCTGCGGAGACTGCGGCAAAGCGAAAAACTGCCCCGGGAAGACTCTGCTTGGAACCAGATAATCGCGCGCGCCTTCAGGAGTACTTCTGATTAGCATCGGAGTTTCAATCTCCAAGAAACCGCTCTCATCATAATAGTCGCGTGTCAGCTTGGTGATCCTGTGTCGAAGCATCATTTTGCTCTGCATGTCGGGTCGGCGCAGGTCAAGATAACGATATTTCAATCTCAGTGACTCCTTGGTATCAATATCCTCCTCAATATAAAAAGGCGGCGTGATCGATTCACTCAGGATGCGCAGCTCGCTTACCAGCAGCTCGACCTGACCAGTCTTCATGTTGGGATTAGCAGCCTCACGCATGCGCAGAGTACCGGTCGCAGCGATAACATACTCGCTTCTGACCTGTGCCGCCTTCTCCTGAGCATCCACCGGACTGGTTTCATCTATCAGCAGCTGAACCTCACCGCTTCTGTCCCTGAGCGTAATGAAAACAAGTCCACCAAGATCTCTCTGTTTGTGACACCAGCCCATCAAGGTAAGCTGCTGACCGATCATGCTCTCATCGAGCTCAGCGCATCTGCATGTTCTCTTCATTCCCTGCATTGTTTCTGCCATACTAAACACTCCCATATCTTGAAAATCTGACTTATGATGTCAGTGTTCGCTTCTGTCTTCTTTTACACTTATTCTTATATATTCTGATGCTCAGCCAGCAGCTGCTCTGCCTGTTCGAAGCTGACCTCAGTTTCATTGTGCTCTGTCATATCCTTCAACCTGATTTTACCAGCTGAGATCTCATCATCACCAATTACCGTACTGAACCGGAACCCCTGTTTGCCGGCATATTTCATCTGAGCCTTGAGGCTGCGGCCCATCAGATCTGTTTCAGCCCTGATGCCTTGACTTCTCAGCTTCCAGGTCCATTTGCGAGCCTGATCACCGGCATCACCAAGAGCGGCTATATAAATTGATGGTCTGGCAGGCTCAGGCAGCGCTGCCTGCTGCTGTTCAAGCTCCATCAGCAGTCTCTCAACACCCAGCGCGAAGCCGATACCAGGGGTAGGCTGTCCGCCGACCTGTTCAACCAGGCCATCATAGCGTCCGCCGCCACAGATCGTTCCTTGAGTACCAACATGCTCAGAAACAAACTCAAAAACAGTCCTGGTATAATAATCCAGACCGCGTACGATTCCCTTATCCACAGTAAATTTGATATCTAATTCTTCAAGATGCTTGCAGAAGCCATCAAAATGCGTCTGACAGTCCGGGCAAAGATTATCAAGCAGCGCAGGCGCTTCGCGAACAATTGGCTTGCAGCCCGGCTCTTTGCAGTCTATGATACGCAGAGGATTTCTGTCATACCTGGACTGGCAGGTCTCACACAGATCATTAAGATGCGGCGCCAGATAATTCTTGAGCTTCTGATTGTATTCAGCTCGGCAGACTGGGCAGCCGATGCTGTTGATCCGCAGGCTGGTTTCCTTCAGGCCCAGCTCACGGAAATATAAATCAAGCAAGCTGACAAGCTCGGCGTCCACGATCGGTCCTTCTGAACCGAAAACCTCACAACCGAACTGGTGAAATTCTCTATAGCGGCCCTTCTGCATTTTCTCGTAGCGGAAGGCAGTGATATTGTAAAAAAGTCTGACAGGCGAAGGAAGTGAAGCCATTCCGTTTTCGAGATAGCTTCTGACAACTCCTGCAGTTCCCTCAGGTCTAAGAGTCATACTGCGACCACCCTTATCATCGAAGGTGTACATTTCCTTCTGGACAACATCGGTGGTATCGCCTACACCACGCTGAAACAGTTCGGTCTGTTCAAAGGTAGGAATCCTGATTTCCTGATAACCATATCGGCTGCAGACATCAGCAAAAACCTTCTCCGCATACTGCCAGGCAGCTGTCTCCGGTGGTAATATATCTCTGGTACCCTTAGGTGCACTAATCTTACTCATTATCAAGCGGCAAACTCTGAATTGCTGATTCAGTTCTGCCTGCCTCCCTTCCGCTGACAAAAGATAATAAAAACAGTCGAATCATTATACAACAAAGAGGCGATATTTTACAGTCCGATTCCTTGTAAAACAACTGTTTTCAGATGATTTGCTGAACATGCGTCAACAAGCATCTTCAGCAACTAACTATAAATAAATTATTGATCGTTCTGATCATACTGATATCCCAACATGGCCAGTACCGCAAGCCCTGCGGTTTCTGTCCGAAGTATTCTCGGTCCTAGAGTAACGCTCCTAATACCGGCTTGTTCAGCCAGCCCAACCTCCTCAAGAGATAACCCACCCTCCGGACCGATCAAAAAAGCGACAGTCAGTTCTTCTAATCCTAATGTGGGATATCGGGAACTGATCAACGCTCGCAAAGATACCGACCGTTCGTTTTCCCATGGCAGGAAGCTTAGTTCAGCAGCTGCCGCTTCTTGAACGGCCTTTTTGAAGCTGACAGGCGGCATGATCTGTGGTATCTGTCCACGGCCGCACTGTCGTGCCGCTTCCAGAGCGATCCGATTCCATCGTTCCAATCTTTTGGCCTGCTTATTTACTGGCAGTTTGCTGATACTGCGGCTGCATTCGACTGGAACGATTCTGCTCACACCTAACTCGACAGCCTTCTGTATGATAAGATCCATCTTATCGCCCTTGGGCAGACCCTGATAGAGGCAGGCCCGCCACAGTGGTTCAGTATTGTTTTTCTTGACATCGACCACCTTCAAAATTACTGCTCCGGCTTCGAAGCTCTCGATCACAGTGATATGATCAGATTTAGCACCATCACAAACTATGACCTCCTCGCCCTCGCGCATACGCAGCACATGCGAGATATGATGTGCGTCATCCTGCTCAAGTCTGATATTTGTAACATCTGAAGGCAAACATTTCTCGATGAAAAATCTAGGCATTGGTAATTCCCACTTTCAATCACATTAGTATTGCTCATAACCAAATTGCTTGCAGAAGCAAGCTGAGTAAAAAGAAATATTTCTTTTTCTATATTCTAGACTCCTGCAAGCTCAAATGTCTATAAACACAGGCAGAAATGTATTATAATTGGATAAAACAGGAAGGAGGAGGCTGGTTGTCCGTTTTTGGCTTGAATCAACAGCTGATTCAACAGCAACAATTGTAGTTTTCGCGGATGACTGCCGGTTACATTCATGACAGATAATAAATTTGAGGATTTCGATGTTGAATCTCTGGAGGATGATATCCAGAAAACAGCAGAAGCCGCGACTCCTGCCGCACAGGCAGTTCCAGTTCAACCATCTCCAGTAGTCCAGGCCGCTTCCGCCGCAAACCAGGCACTACCGGCAGCTCAGGCTGCTCCTGCCACAAAACAGGCACCGCCGACAAATAGTGCAGCCGCGGCTAAAGCAGCAAGCAAGAAAAAACGTAAACCCAAAGCTTTTCTCGATGTAGAAGAAGCTGAAATCTTGTGGAAAGACCGAAAAAGATATCTCGGTCTGCCGATCTCTTTTACCAGATATGAAGTTGATCAGACCAGATTTACCAGCAAAATCGGTTTTTTCAATACAATTACTAATGAGACACTGCTCTACCGAATTATGGATCTCAAGCTCTCGCGTAGTTTAGGTCAGAAGATTTTCGGTGTAGGTACTATCACACTATATACTGCTGATACATCACACAATACCTTCGAGCTGAAAAATATCAAGAAGCCTGATAAGGTTCGCCGCTATCTCAGCAATCTGGTTGAGAAAGAGCGTGAAGATCGCAGACTCACTGGCCGCGAGCTCTTCGGTGTCGCTGACGGCGGCTATGATATGCCTGATCTCGATGGTGACGGCTTCCCCGGCTAATTTTAAACAGGCGATTTAGATAAATACAGATAGATCAACAGCCGAAGCGATGAACACTCCATCAGCTTCGGCTGTTTTATCTTTTATGCT
>CAZHQX010000067.1:0-8245 GCA_964534195.1 uncultured Oscillospiraceae bacterium | reverse complement strand
ATGTTCTTGGTGAAGATGGCGAGTTTGTACCATGTCTGCATTCAGTAGGCGCACCACTGGCAGAAGGCCAGCAGGATGTACCGTGGCCATGTGCTCCGATCGAGCAGAAATACATCAGCCACTTTACAGATGAGAGACTTATCTGGTCATATGGTTCAGGCTACGGCGGAAACGCTCTGCTTGGTAAGAAGTGCTTTGCACTTCGTATAGCTTCTGTTCAGGCTCGTGATGAAGGCTGGCTGGCTGAGCATATGCTTATCCTCAAGCTGACAAGTCCTGAAGGTGATGTTAAGTATATCGCCGGCGCTTTCCCAAGTGCTTGCGGCAAGACCAACCTGGCCATGCTGGTACCTACCATTCCAGGCTGGAAGGTAGAAACAGTTGGTGATGATATCGCCTGGATGAAGTTTGGTGAAGATGGCCGTCTGTATGCTATCAATCCTGAGGCTGGTTTCTTCGGTGTCGCACCTGGTACATCAGACAGCTCTAACTACAATGCTATGCGCAGCATAGACAGCAATACAATTTTCACCAATGTCGCCAAAACTGACGACAACGATATCTGGTGGGAAGATATGGGCATTGAAGCTCCTGAGCACCTGATCGATTGGAAGGGCAATGACTGGAATCCTGCTACAGCAGAAGCTCCTGCTGCTCATCCAAACGCTCGTTTTACAGCTCCTGCTTCACAGTGTCCTTCGATCGCTCCTAACTGGGAAGATCCCGCTGGTGTTCCGATCGACGCTATCCTGATCGGTGGTCGTCGTAAGACAACTGTACCTCTGATCCATGAGAGCTTTGACTGGAACCATGGTATTTTCCTCGGTTCTATCATGGGTTCTGAGATCACTGCCGCTGCAATCACAAACAAGGTTGGACAGGTCCGTCGTGACCCATTCGCCATGTTGCCTTTCTGCGGTTATCATATCTGTGATTATCTCCAGCACTGGCTGGACATCGGCACCAAGTCAACATCTGACAAACTGCCGAAGGTCTTCTATGTCAACTGGTTCCGCAGAGACGAGAATGGCAAGTTCATGTGGCCTGGATTCGGTGAGAACAGCCGTGTTCTTAAGTGGATCGTTGAGCGTCTCGAAGGTAAGGTAGATGCAGTTAAGACAGCTATCGGTTATATGCCGGCGGTTGATGGTATCGATACTGATGGTCTTGATGTAACGACTGATGTCATGAGCAAGCTGCTTGAAGTTAATGCTGAAGAGTGGCTCGTAGAAGTTGAATCAATAAAAGAGCATTATAAGACATACGGCGAGAAGCTGCCTACAGAGCTGGCAAATCAGCTTGAAGCTCTTGAAGCTCGTCTTAAGGCTTAAGAAACGACATTCTAATGCGCTGATCATTTGATCAGACTCTTACGAACAAAAACGCAGCCTCCGGAATTATCCGGAGGCTGTTTATTTTTTTGGCTTACTACTAATTAGAACTATTGCTTGATCGTGAAGCCTTTTTCCTCGAACTTATTTCTGATCGTATCGATTGGAATACTTTTCATCCTGGCACCTTTTGCGATCGTCATAATTCGTCCCGCAGTGCTAAGCATGCCTGGCTTAACAATATCTGTGAAGCCTAATTCAACCATTATGTCCTTGATCTCTGGATATTCACTGCAGAGATTAAAAACTGTATCGTTCAGATCAATTTGTTTATCATTCATTTTAGAAGCTCCCCTGTTCAGCCTGGCTTAAGCGTTGTAACAATTAGTCTTGTGAAAACAATGTTATAGGATTTTGCGCCTAACCGCGGAAATAAATGTTACGCTTGCTTAGATTTGGCCGCTATTGTTTACTCTGCTAGTGTTATAGAAAAAACCTTTGTGCATTATTCACAGAAAGTACAAGGGACCTGATGTGTTATTTTTTGCCTGTTGTCATAAGCTTATGGTTGAAAAAACTCCTGATTTCGACTAAAATTGAAATGATGCAAATGAAATAATACCCTAACATGGGTAATAAAATCAGGAGGAATGAAACACATGGCAATTAAAGTAGGTATCAATGGTTTCGGCCGTATTGGACGTATGGTATTCCAGGCAATCTGCGATCAGGGCCTTCTTGGCACAGAGATCGATGTTGTTGCTGTTGCTGACATCTCGACCGACGCTGACTATTTTGCTTACCAGATCAAGTACGATTCAATTCAGGGTAAGTTCAAGCACGAAGTAACAACCGAGAAGAGCAGCGCTGACGCTGAGGACAATGATGTTCTGGTCATCAACGGCAAGAATAAGGTTCGTTGCGTAATGGCTCAGAGAAATCCTGCTGATCTGCCATGGGGCGAGCTCGGCGTAGAATATGTTATCGAGTCAACCGGTATATTCACAAGCTCAGAGCAGGCAAAGGGCCATCTCGAAGCAGGCGCTAAGAAGGTTATCATTTCAGCTCCTGGTAAGGGCGAAGTTAAGACGATCGTTATGGGCGTTAACGAGAACGAGTATGATGCAGCAGCACATAACATCGTATCAAACGCTTCATGTACAACCAACTGTCTGGCTCCTGTCGTTCATGTACTTCTCAAGGAAGGCTACGGCATACAGCAGGGTCTGATGACAACTATCCATTCATATACAGCTACACAGAAGACCGTTGACGGCCCTTCCAAGAAGGACTGGAGAGGCGGCCGTGCAGCAGCTATCAACATTATCCCTTCAACAACAGGTGCCGCTAAGGCCGTTGGCCAGGTTCTGCCAGTAGTTAAGGGCAAGATGACAGGTATGTCATTCCGTGTTCCTACACCTACAGTTTCAGTAGTTGACCTGACAGTTACAACTGAAAAAGATACATCTATCGAAGAGATCGATGCTAAGCTGAAGGAAGCTTCCAAGACATATCTGAAGGATATCCTTGGTTACACCGATGAAGAGCTCGTATCTTCAGACTTCATCCATGACAATCGTTCATCTATCTACGATTCACTGGCTACACTTCAGAACAACCTGCCAGGCGAGAAGCGCTTCTTCAAGATCGTTTCATGGTATGACAACGAGTGGGGTTATTCCAACCGTGTTGTTGACCTCGTAAAATTCATGGCTAAGAAGGACGGAACTCTCTGATAACTTTCATTGAGTGAAGCTTAACCAGCCAAACTACAATTAATGAAATCAAGGCAGCTGATGGCAAAACTTAATTGCCAGAGGCTGCCTTTTTCTATACAATTTTGCTCAGGGGGTAGTTCGTTATGGATAATTCAGCGGAAAACAAACAACTTATAGACAGAGCCATTCTGGCAAAAGACATGGCCTATGTACCTTACTCGAAATTCAGAGTAGGGGCCGCCCTGATAGATGATAAGGGCAGAGAGTTTAGCGGCTGTAATGTGGAGAACTCATCATATGGCGCTACCTGCTGTGCCGAGAGGACAGCGATCTTCAAGGCTGTCTCTGAAGGCAGCAGAAAAATTCGAAAAATGGCCGTAGTCTGTGATCAGGATGATTATTGCAGACCATGCGGTATCTGCCGTCAGGTCATGGCAGAATTCGCGACAGACGATTTTATCCTATTGTCGGCAAGGCAAGATGGAAAATATGAAGAATATTCGATGGAAGCACTGCTGCCGTCCAGCTTCAGGCTTGATCAGCAGGAAGACTAGTGTCCTGGTCGACCGATCTCTCACGAGAAGGCAGAAGGAAACTGCCCTCTTTGTCACATATGATATAGAGAGGTCTATCCTTGACCTCTTCGAAAATACGTGCGATATATTCACCCATGATCCCAAGTATGATCAGCACTACGCCGAAGAAGAATAATATTACGCACATTAAAGAGGCATAGCCTGGTTCCATCCAGACCAGATCAAATAAGCGTGAAATAAAAACAGCAAAAGCCAAAATCAGGCTGAAGGCGCTCAGCAATAAGCCGATCGATATACCAAGCTTAAGTGGTTTATAGGAAAAAGAGGTAATGCCGTCCGCTGCCAAACGCAGCATTTTAGAAAATGGATATTTTGAAATGCCTGCCTGTCTGGAATCTCTCACATAGTCGACAAAAGTCTGCTTGTAACCAAGCCAGCTGATCAGGCCTCGAACATAGCGGTTGTGCTCAGGTACCTTGAGAAGAGCGTCTCTGACGCAGGCGTCGATCAGACGGAAATCGCCAACATCAACTGGTATGCTTACATCTGTAAGTCTCTTGAGCGTCCTGTAATACAATTTAGCGGTAGTCTTCTTGAACCAGGTCTCACCGCGTCTGCTGATGCGTCTGCCATATACGACCTGATATCCCTGCTGCCAGAGATCGATCATTTGTGGTATAAGCTCCGGCGGATCCTGAAGATCAGCGTCAATAATGACGATAGCCGCGCCTGCAGCATGGTCCATGCCTGCCGTTATCGCGGTTTGATGGCCGAAGTTTCTGGAGAAGGAGATCATTTTGATACGCTTGTCTGATTGGCAAAATGATCGTATGATAGAGGCGGTAGCATCTCTGCTGCCGTCGTTAACATAAATAAGCTCAGAGCTCAGCTCCAGGCTGTCGATTACTCTGATCAATCTTTCATGTGTTTTGGTGATGACTTCTTGCTCATTAAAAACCGGAACGACCAACGATATGTCGACTTTTGCCATGGTATATCCTCCAGCACAACAGTTTTATTATATCAGATTGTTAAATTATGAACAGTCTTGCTTGATACGAGGAGAGTTCTATAATTGTTTATAATAAGTATAAGACTCATGGTTGAAAGGAACATGAGATGAAAAAACAAAATAAGAATCAGAAGGGAGCAGTCATCATGAAGATCAACGTACAAGGCAAAGGAATGAAGGTAGGAGACCAGCTGCAGAGGAGAATCGAGGAGAAGCTTGGCAAGTTTAACAAGTTTTTCGGTGACGAGGCAGTTGCCAATGTCAAGGTCAGACCAGAGGCTGAGCTTAAATGCATTGAGGTAACGCTGAAAATTAAAAATCATTTCTACAGAGCTGAATCTGTAGCTGATGATGTATTCACTGCTCTGGATCAAGCTGTTGAGGTCATGGAAGGTCAGATTCGTAAGCATAAGACCAAAATCGAGAAGAGAATCCATGACTACGCCTACATGAAAGAATATCTCAAGACCGAAGCCATTACTCCCGAGGAACAAGAGATCGAAGAAGCTACAATTATCAAGAGAAAATCCTTTGATCTGTCTCCGATGGATGCTGAAGAGGCAGTTCTGCAGATGGAGATGCTAGGTCATAGCTTCCTGCTTTATCTTGATATGGAAACTGATAAGGTTTGTGCTGTATATAAGCGCAAGGACGGCAATTATGGCTTGATTGAGCCGAATTACTGATCAGCACGCCGCTGTGAATATATTACGATCCAACTGTTTTGGGTAAGTGAGATAGTATAATTTCCGCTAATTTTTACGTTCTTGCGCGGGAGGGCCGGTCGAATAGACCGGCCCTTTTTTGTCGTCCTGTTTGCCTACACTTTTGTCTGTATATCCTGTATAATAGCAGAACGATTGTTTTGTCTGGATGTCTCATGGCTCACAGTATGTCTATGAGAAGGACTGATTATTAATCGGAAAAATTACTATTATGGGGTGTTATTGATGGATATGTTTGATCAGCTTGTACTGGGAGAAGCTAAGCCTGCCAAGGCTGCGAGCAAGGCATTTTCAGGCGCTGGCTCCGCTGCCGATAAATTGTTGAAGGGGCTTAATCCGCAGCAATCTCAAGCTGTACAGCATAAGGACGGACCGCTGCTTATATTAGCGGGGGCCGGATCGGGCAAGACCCGTGTTATTACACACAGGATCGCCTGGATGGTTCAGGTTGAGAATGTCAGACCCTCGTCTATCCTTGCTATAACCTTCACTAACAAAGCCGCTGCCGAGATGAAGAGCAGGATCGAGGCTCTTGTTGGTGGCGTCAGCTCTTCTATGTGGATCGGAACATTTCACTCTATGCTACTGCGAATACTGCGCAGGTATGCTGACAGGCTCGGCTATACGCAGCATTTTACAATTCTCGACAGTGATGATCAGCAAAGAATAGTCAAGCAGTGTTTCAAGGATCTCTCGATCGATGATAAAAAATTCCCTGTTCGTATGGTCCATGGCAGGATCAGTACAGCCAAAAACTCATTGATTGGAGTAGAGCAGTACGAACGTGAGGCCGGAGCGGATTTTATTCAGGAAAAAGTCGCACAGGTCTATAGAAGATATCAGCAGATACTGAAACAGAATAACAGTATGGATTTTGACGATATACTCTTCGAGGCTGTTAAGCTGCTGGAGAATAACGCAGATGTGCTTGAACAATATCAGCAGCGTTTTCAGTACATTATGGTTGACGAATATCAGGATACGAATCATGCCCAGTACAGGCTGGTGCACATGCTGTCGGCAGGACATAAGAATCTATGTGTAGTTGGCGATGATGATCAGTCGATCTACAGCTTTCGCGGTGCCAATATCCAGAATATTCTCGATTTCGAGAAGGATTTCAAAAATTGTTCTGTGATCAAGCTTGAGCAGAATTACAGATCGACCAATAATGTCCTTCAGGCAGCCAATGCTGTTATTAAAAATAACCGTGGGCGCAAGAGCAAGCAGCTGCGCACTGAGCTTCCGGATGGTGATCTGATCACCTTCTACAAGGGTGAGAATCATAGCGAAGAGGCCAGGTTTGTAGCCAGAGAGATATCACGTCGGGCTGATGGCTCAGACAGTGAGCAGCCTTATGGTGAAATCGCGATCCTCTATCGTTTAAACGCGTTGTCCAGAAATCTTGAGTCAGCTTTGAGAGAGCAGGGTATTCCATACAAGATCTACGGCGGCACGCGCTTCTATGATCGTAAGGAAATAAGAGATGTGCTGGCCTATCTGCGATTGATCATGATACCTGACGACAGGTTGTCTTTTGCCAGGATCATTAATACGCCACGTCGTGGTATTGGCGACGCTACTGTGGCCGCAGTAGAGGCGTTAGCGGTCAGAACAGGACAGGCGCCCCTGGAGATATGCCGACAGTCAGGCCAGTATCCTGAGCTGACAAGAGCAAGCGGCCGCCTGATGCTGTTTCATGAAATGATCGACCGTTTCCGCCAACAGCTTGGTGCTGGTGAGATAACGCTTGCTGAGTTGATCGAATCTGTTGAGAATGAGAGCGGATTGATTCAGGAGATAATCGATCAGCAGGAGAAGTCATCGGTAAGTGATTCTGTGGACCGGATAGAGAACCTGAAGGAGCTTCTCTCTGACGCTGTTGAATTTCAGGAGAGCTTCATCGAGCAGATAAGAAGTGTGCGTGAGAATCCTGAACAGGCTGCTGCCGAGGACCTCGAAGGCGCTGATGAGAGTCTGATTTCTGTTCTTAGCGCTTATCTGGAGAGAGCGACTCTGTATGCTGACATGGATGGAGATACGCAGCAGGATAATGTTCGTCTGATGACGATCCACAGTGCCAAGGGCCTGGAGTTCGATACGGTATTTGTTGTTGGATTCGAAGAGGGCCTGTTTCCCGGTTATCGATCAATGGAGAGTGAAGCCGCGATCGAGGAAGAACGTCGGCTGGCTTATGTCGCTATCACAAGAGCCCGCAAGAAGCTTTATATAACGACAGCAGGCTCAAGACTGATCTTCGGACAGACACAGGCCTTCCGTGTTTCACCCTTTGTACTTGAGATACCTGATCAGTATATTGAAGAGATCGGTGGCGCCAGATTTGGCGGCTCTTATTCCAGAGGCTCTTCGTATGGCAGTGATAGAAGATCTGACAGCACAACGTCTGCCTCTAGCAGTACCAGGGGTACCGTCTCTTCTGAGCCGTTCTCGATGGCAGGAAGAGGCAGAGTCCAGTTCCCTGGAGCTCCGGCGCCAACCGTACAGAAGGCGCAGAGTCCATTGCAGGGATTCGGACAGAGGGCAGCAGCTGGTTCCAGTCAGGAATCCAGAAAACAGCAGGGTATTGATCCAGCCACCTTGCGCCGCGGTGATAGAGTTAAGCATCAGAAGTTCGGCAACGGCAGAATCGAACAAATCACACCTGTCGCCAACGACGCGATCCTGGTAGTAGAATTTGAGAAACATGGTATCAAGCGCCTAATGGCAAAAATGGCACCGATGGAAAAAATATAAGCAGAACAATTATTGCAGATAGCTTGAGCAACAAAAAGGCGGGGACTCTATCTAGAAGAGTTCCCGCCTGTGTTATAGCTTACTTGCTGAATCAATTATCGCATTGTCATTATCAATCATCATCACGCTGATAATTATGAACCTTGTATTTACCTCCGCTGACAACGAC
>CAZHQX010000066.1:0-8253 GCA_964534195.1 uncultured Oscillospiraceae bacterium | reverse complement strand
AAACAGTCATCACAACATTAGAAGTTTAAATGAGAGGAAGACAGTTATGATTTACAATGAATTTCAAGGACTTAAGTTGTCAGCACTTGGTTTAGGTGCGATGAGATTACCGACAGTTAACGGGCAGGACTCTGTGATTGACGAGAAACAGTCCTCCGAAATGGTAGACTACGCTCTAAGAAATGGGATAAATTATTTCGATACAGCCTGGGGATATCATGGAGGCAATTCGGAAATTGTTATTGGCAAAATTCTGAAACAATACCCAAGAGAGAAGTTTTATCTCGCTTCAAAATTTCCAGGTTATGATCTAAACAATATGGAAAAAGCCGAAGAAATATTCGAGAAACAGCTTGAGAAGTGTCAAGTAGATTATTTCGATTTCTATCTTATGGTCTTTCCAGGATGCGAAGACAAAGGTAGAAATGCTCAGAGAACTAGGTATACCGGTATGGGTCATGGAGCCGCTTCGTGGCGGCAAGCTAGCCTCGCTGTCTGATAAGGATACCGCTTTGCTGCGGAATATGCGTCCTGATGAACCAATAACTGCCTGGGCATTTCGCTACCTGCAAACTATGTCGGATGTCAAGATGATACTTTCTGGTATGTCTAATATGGAACAGCTCCAGGAAAATATCGAGACTTTTGCCAGCAACAGACCTCTTGATTCAGAGGAACTGCAAGTTCTGATGTCAATGGTTGACAATATGATCAGCAGAACTGCCTTGCCATGTACTTCTTGCGGATATTGTCTAAGTCATTGCCCGCAAGAGCTGGATATTCCTGCTCTGCTCAAAATTTACAATGAGCACTATTTCACAGGCATCGGCTTAACTGCGCCGATGGTATTGAAAGAAATGCCTGAGGATAAGCGACCGAGTGCCTGTATAGGCTGCAGAAGCTGTGAGGCCGTCTGCCCTCAAAAAATCAAGATTTCCGAAGCCATGGCCGAGCTTGCAGCGGGCTAAGAATTATCAGCTGCTGCTGGTTTCGGTGCCTGAACCAATCATCCTGAGATCATAACCGCTCGGACTCTGGAAAATACGTAGTCCAAAGAGAGGTGCGACCGCAAGCAAATGATCGAAGATATCAGCTTGAATTGTCTCATACTCTGCCCAATCAGTTGTTTTCGTAAACATATAGAGCTCAATAGGTAAACCATGCTCCTTCGGGGGCAGCTGCCGGACCATCTGGATCATATCCTGATGAATTTGCGAGTGATTTCGAAGATACTCGATTATGTAAGCTCGGAAGGTCCCGACATTTGTCATATGTCTGCCGTTGACAGGGTTTTTGTCATCTATTTCATGTGTTCTATTGTATTCGTTTATCTCCACATATCTGCTGTTGATGTAGTTCTTCAGTATTTCTATGTCCTTGTAGGACTCTATCATCTCATCACTACAGAAGCATATGCTGCTTGTATCTATATAGAGCGAGCGCATGATTCGCCTGCCGCCTGTTTCCTGCATGCCGCGCCAATTGCGGAATGAATCCTTCACTAGTGCATGAGGTGGTACGGTAGTAATGGTCTTATCGAAGTTCTCGACTTTTACTGTTGTCAATGTGATTTCAATAACATCACCGTCTGCATTATACTTCGGCATTTCTATCCAGTCGCCAATACGTACCATATCATTGGCAGCCAGCTGTATTCCGGCCACAAGACCAAGTATAGAATCCTGAAAAATAAGCAAGACGACGGCCGTCATCGCGCCAATACCTGATAGAAGTATTAGTGGACTCTGTCCGAGAAGACGCGACAAAATGACAATGCCGGCGATAACAAACACAAATATCTTGATGCCTTGCAGGTAGCCTTTTATCGGTTTCTGCCGGGCAACTTCGTGACGATTGTATATGTCGTCGATCGCGTTAAACAAGGCGTTCAGCACACCAACTATCAGGATGATCAGATAGATAGATCCCAGTCGCTCGATAAGAGTCTGCAATGAACCAAATAGGGGTGCAGAGCTGTAAATTATCAGTACTGGCAGCAGATGCGAGAGACGATGCAAGACCTTGTGCTTTAATAGATAAGCATCCCAGTCATATTTGTTATTCTCAATATAATGAGCCAGAATTCTAAGAACGATATGTTTCGTCAGTAAATATGCGATAACACTAATTAGCAGTACAACCAGTATCAAGCTTAAGCTAGCCAAAAAAGGTGTTGCTGTTTGGCTGAAGTATTGCCCGATATACTCTTCAAAAACCTTCACGATCTCATGTTTGGAGGCCTCATCCATTATTATTGTGTCTAGTGGTGATAAAAGTTTTCTAATCATTACTAACCTTTCTAACTTTCTTTGTTTCAACTAATAGTTTAGCATGAGACCATATGACTGGCAAAAGACACCAGATCGCTATGAATATTGTAAACTCTACAAATTAGTTATTGATGTCATCGCTGGATTTTTGTAGTATTAGCTGAACAGAAAAGATATATGCTCAAATATTGCTTCAGGTGAGGATATAAATGAAAACAGAATTATCTGGATCGACCTCATGGTATAAAAACGCCGCGATGTTTCTAGCTAGTCAGACAGTGTCGCTTTTTGGCTCGTCGTTGGTCCAGTATGCGATCATGTGGTATATAACGATAGAAACACAATCAGGCGTTATGATGACCATATCGATCATCTGCGGATTCGTACCGATGTTCTTCTTATCACCAATAGCTGGAGTCTGGGCTGACAGATACAATCGCAAAAGACTCATAATTATTTCTGATGCGATGATCGCTGTGACAACACTTATACTGGCGATTCTCTATTTGCTGGGCTATGGCTCGATCTGGCTGCTGTTTGTGGCTTCTGCCTTGCGTGCGGTTGGCTCAGGTGTGCAGACACCTGCTGTAGGAGCGATACTGCCGCAGATCGTACCAGAGGCGCATTTGACGAGAATAAACGGTTTGAACGGCAGCATCCAGGCAGCGATAATGATATTGTCTCCGATGGCCAGTGGTGCCTTGCTGACGGCAATGCCGATCGAAACGATATTTTTTATCGATGTGATTACAGCTGCTCTGGCGATTTTTATTCTTGTATTTCTATTGCAGGTTGCGCCTCATCAAAAAGCTCTTGAGAAGCAGGAAATCGATTATTTCAGTGATATGCGGGAAGGCTTGATCTATATCAGAAACCATCGATTTGTCCGTAGCTTCTTCGCTTTTTTCGCTGTATTCTTTATTTTCATAACACCATTGGCATTCCTGACACCACTACAAGTGACAAGAAGCTTCGGTAATGATGTATGGCGACTGACAGCAATCGAGATTGCTTTTGCCGTGGGTATGATGATTGGCGGCGGTGTGATTGCATTCTGGGGAGGATTTAAGAATCGTATTCACACGCTCGCATTCTCAGGTATCGTATTTGGAGTTTGTTCTGTAGCGCTGGGAGTTGTTGGGATTTTCTGGATCTATCTGTTCGTAATGTTTATTGGTGGTGTTAGTATGCCGCTGTTCAATACTCCAGCGACTGTACTTCTGCAAGAGAAGGTTGAAGAGAATTATCTTGGTCGGGTTTTTGGTGTCATGGGTATGATTTCAACATCCGTTATGCCTCTATCAATGCTGGTTTTTGGTCCGTTGGCAGACTATATTCGGATAGAGTGGATGCTTCTGTTATCTGGTGTGATCATGGTGATAATGAGTATTGTTCTGAGATATCACAAGGTTCTAGAGCAGGCAGGTGCTCCGGCAGCAGAACAAGTTGAACAAGAATAAAAAGAGGGAGGCATATTATTAAGCAATGCCTCCCTGGATATATAATTATTATTCTGATAACTCTCAAATATAGCGATATTTGTGAACGCTCTCGACCAGGGCCTTAAAATTCTCAAGCGGAACATTCTGCATAATATTAATTGGTGCCGCGAACATGCGGCCACTTCGCCCAAGAGTGTTTATTGTATCTCTGACATTGTTTCTGACATCATCAGGAGTTCCGTCCGTTAGAATGGTCTGAGTTTTGAACCCGCCGTAGTATACGACTCTGTCGCCATATCTCTTCACAAGCTTATTAATATCCATGGTTTCAGCCTGAACCGGATGGATGGCATCCAGGCCAATATCGATCATTTCATCAATGAAGGGCTCACAATTGCCGCAGCTGTGATGGACGATCGGTAAGCCGGCATCTTTGTAAACAGACCAGATACGAGCAAGCCTTGGCTTGATCAAAGATCGCCAGAGATCAAGTGATATCAGAGGACCGCTCTGAGTGCCATAGTCATCACCGCCGTGACCAAAAGCGACATCCTTTTTTGAAATCAGTCTGGCAAGATCTACACGATAATCGGTTACGATATCAAGAAGCGCTTCAGCATGATCGCTGTCTACCATCATGTCGCACATGAAATTATTGAAGCCGCGCAGTAGCTCACATCTCTCAAGAGGACCATAATACTGCAGAATTACTACTGCATAATTGTTCTTCCTGAAATTTTCTTCGTGCCGTTCATAATCATAAAATTGGCCTGCTGCTGATGCTTCAGGTCGTAATATGGAACTCAGTTGTTTCCATTGATCAGGATCGTCCCAATCTTCTAGCGGTTCATGAACAGGTCTCTGACCGGTCGCGCTGCTATCCCAGCCGACTCCCCATTTGTCATAAACATGATGCGGCTTGTTAGGGTCCTGCCTGGCAAAACCATGCTTAATCGCATAATCCAGCAAATGCCTGTCCTGCATATAGCAGCCCAGCTCATCCATAACATAAGCATATCTGATGTCATTTTCGAGATATTCCAGGAATTGATCTGAATCCATCTGATATTTCTCAGCGAAATGCTCCAGAATATCAGCGTCGGCAAAATGAAATTCTACCGGAAGTCGATCGACTGGTTGCCCAGTTAATACAGCTCTGACTCGTTCTTTGCTATTCATCTTCTTGCACCTCTTCCTCATAATGAGTTGACTGTGATTGTCAATGAATTTACAAAACAGCTTAATGATTCAAACATTCTGTTAATATGATGGTACATGGCTGACCTGTTAATGTCAAAGCTATATTATTGATGCTGCAAACACTCTACTTATAGCTTCATTATTTCTTCGACCTCTTGTTGATGCCCGAAGAGAGTGCAGCCTCCAAAATCAACGCCAGAGCAGAGCGATTGCTCTTTTGCCCAGTATGTAATTATCAAATATCAGTTCCGCTTGTCCCGTTGCGGCAGCAGCACATACATGAAGGGGCAGCAAATGTTCTTCCCGTGGATGGCAATATCTTGCATGAGGCAGCTTATCCCAGTCGGCAAGCAGTTCATACCTGGAGGATTCATCAGTTTCAATGCAGCATATTTCTATCAGGCTATCCTGAAAAGAGTTATTTCTGACATCCTCAATTTCTTCGCCATTAAAATCAAAAGCTCTCATGTTGTGGAAGGAAAAGCCCGAGCCGATCATCAAGACATTTTCAGTGAGCAGAGGCTTAAGTGCCTCGCCAAGTTTCAAATGAACAGCTGCGTTGAGTGAGTGATCAAGCGATATTTGGATTACTGGTATATCAGCATCCGGGTACATCATTTTCAAAGGGATATAAGATCCATGGTCATATGGCCTCTCATCATCGAGAACACAATTTATACCGGCATTTTGCAGCAACTCTCCCGCCGCCGCCGCAAGTTTTGAATTCCCCTGGCAAGGATATTTAATTGAGTAAGCAGCCGGGGGGAAGCCATAATAGTCATACATCATGGAGGGCTGAGCACCGCTCTGAATGGTGATAATGTTTTCCTCCCAATGTGCGCTGAAAACAATGATTGCTTCTGGCTTGTTAATTTTGCCTGGCAGCGTCTGCATGAATTGAATCATCTTCTTGTGCGACGGATCACCAAGAATTGGCAGAGGTCCACCACCATGTGAGAAATATATGACCTGACCTTGGCTGCTGCTATTTGTCATATTTGCCCGCCTCCTTAAAAACACCATTAAAGCGTCAATGCATTAGTGAGTACATCATCCTCATAATACACTAAATACTCTATGGCGTTATTTATGTTTTTGGACTAATATCGATTGGTTTTTGATAGAATATTTATGGTGATACATTGATAAGCTGCTTCCATAAGTAGTTTTATACATAAATGCAGCCTGTTGGCTCAGTCAAGGAGGATTATATGGATTCACTTATATCAAAAAAATTCGCTGACGGAGAAACAGAAGTACTCGAAACTGAGCGACTTATAATACGCCGTTTTCGAGCAAATGACTGGTCTGATCTATATGAATATCTATCTGACCCTCAAGTTGTTAAATTTGAGCCTTATGGGCCTCAGTCGGTCGAGCAGTGCAGGATAGAAGCAGCGAAGAGAGCTGAGCATCCAGCCTTCTACGCTGTATGTCTGAAGGAGAATGACAGATTGATTGGAAACCTCTATTTGCATCCTTCCGAGTTCAAAACCTGGGAGCTAGGATTCGTATTTAATAATCGTTTTCAAGGACAGGGTTATGCCACAGAGAGCGCCAAAGCACTGCTGGAATTCGTCTTTTGCCAGCTTGATGCCAGGAGAATTATTGCTTCTTGCAGCAGCGAAAATGAACGATCCTGGAAACTGCTGGAGCGATTGGGGATGAGGCGAGAGGGGCTTCTTCTGAAAAACGTAGCATTTAAGAAAGATCCACAGGGAAATCCAATATGGCTTGATTCTTATCTTTACGCGCTGCTCGATAGTGAATGGAGAATTGGAGGCTGAGATAATGGGAAAATCTGCGATGATAATTATCAATCCCTCATCGGGAAAAGAAAAGGCGGCTGAATATGAGGATAGGATCAAAGAAGTATTACAGGCCAACTATGATGAGATTGAGATTCAGCACACAGAGGGCAAGGGAGACGCAACCAGATTTGCCCAAGACGCTGGCAGAAGAGGCTTCGACCTTGTTGTCTCATTAGGCGGCGATGGCACCGTCAACGAAACGATCAATGGTTTGGCGGCTCAAGAAGATCCACCGACGCTGGGAATTATTCCTATGGGTACAGTTAATGATTTCGCAAGAGCGATGGGGATACCGCTTGTACCGGAAGAAGCAATAGATTTCTTAGGCAGTGCCGAAGCCAGACGAGTTGATATCGGCAAGGTTAACGATCACTATTTCAGCAATATCGTAGCAGTAGGAAATATTGCTGAGGCAATTCACAATGTTGAGAGCGAGGAGAAATCTAGATTTGGTCCATTCGCCTATCTCATCGCATCGGTAAAAGAACTGGCAAAAGGAAGTTCATTTGAAGTGGATCTGGAAATAGACGGTAAGAACTGGACTGGTGAGGTATCACAGCTGGCAATTGCTCTGACATCGTCACTTGGGGGGTTCAATCTCGTATTCCCTGATGCAAAAATCGATGATGGTCTACTGCATGGTATGGCAATCAAGAAGCTTGACTTGACTGAAGCGGTTATACTAACCCCGACAATCATTGCAGGCCAGTTATCTGAATCCGATAATGTTGAGTATTTCTCTGCAAAAACTGTCATAGTCAAAGAAGGAGCAGAATCTAAGATTGGAAGTGATATTGATGGTGAACAGGGGCCTAAGCTACCTCTGGAGATAAAGGTTATGCCTGGTCATTTAAAGGTTCTGTCCGGAGGCTGAGACAAGACTACTTGCAAACTGAAGTCCCAATGTGACAATGCTTAGATCGCGCCAACGATTCTATGAGGCACATATAGATCATCCAGGAACGCGACTTCCTCTTCGGTCAGCTTGATCTCAAGTGCTCCAATTGCGTCGTCAAAGTATTTGGCTTTTGTCGCTCCAATAATCGGGGCGGTTATACCCTTGGCATATTGCCAGGCAAGTGATATCTGCGTCATGCTGCATTCGTATTTCTCGGCCAGTTTATTTACTCTTTCGACGATAGCATAATCACTTGCTTCATTGGCATCATATTTTGAGACCGCGATCTTATCTGTCTGGCTGCGCTTGGTATCTGCATGCCAGTTAAGTCTGGATAAACGGCCTGCTGCCAGCGGGCTATATGGTGTGAGTGCGACATTTTGCTGCTTGCAGATGGGAATTAGCTCCCGCTCATCCTCGCGATAGAGCAGGTTATAGTGGTTCTGCATCGAGGCAAAAGGCGTCCAGCCGTTTTTCTCAGCTATGATCTGCATGTTATGGAATTGATAGCCATACATGGCAGATGCTCCGATGGCCCTGACTTTTCCCAGTTTGACAAGATTATTGAGTGCTTCCATCGTTTCTTCGATCGGGGTATTGTAATCGAAGCGATGGATGATATAAAGATCGAC
>CAZHQX010000065.1:0-8283 GCA_964534195.1 uncultured Oscillospiraceae bacterium | reverse complement strand
ATATAATGAAGCTTCGCGCCTTCGTATGGGAATCCTTCATCAAAATCAAGTGTAGTTGCCATATATCAAAACCTCACTAAGTTATTTTTGAATTAGTTTTACTCCTGTTTTCATGATATCTTATACAAGGATTGATAGAAACATTTTAGCATCGATTTTTCAAGGAGCTTTTTTGATCATGGAAGCAAATATTAATCTCGTATACAGACCAATGTCATCATCAGAAGCCGAACGAATTCGAGAAATTAACGCTGAGTGTCATATCAAAAACGCCTGGCGCATAGTAGAAGGTGACAAGAGACAGCTGGTTGAAATCAATTGGACAGATCATGAATTGCCTAATGGTATCGATTGGCATATCGAACGTTTCAAGAGGTCACTTGATAATAATGGAATGGCAATAGGATGCTTCGACGGCGACATTCTTGTTGGTTATACTGTAATAAATGCTGAGGTGTTTGGTAGCTCGAGCAAATATGTATTGCTTGACCAGATCTTCGTTTCCAAATCATATCGGGGAAAAAGCATTGGCAAGAAGCTATTTGTTCATGCATGTGATGCAGCCAGGATTTTCGGAGCAGATAAGCTCTATGTTTGCGCTGGATCATCTGAGGACACTATTGCCTTCTATTTTAAACTTGGATGTATTGATGCACAGGAGATAGATCCTGTTCTTGCTGCAGAGGATCCGAACGACTGGCAGTTGGAATTCAAGTTGTAATTGGCGTAGATGCTTGATTATTGTCCTATTTCCGTTTATTCTAAAACCACAGTTTAGATTAAACGGATTTTAAAGATTGTTGCAGCTTTTTGGAGGATTATTGATGTTTATACGCAGAGCATTAGAGTCAGTTGTATTAGAAGTATCAGAGACGTTTCCCGTGCTTCTAGTTACTGGCCCAAGACAGGTTGGTAAAACAACATTATTGGAACATGTCGCTGATGACAAGAGAAACTATGTAAGTCTTGATGATCCAGCAGCAAGAAGATTAGCGCAAGAAGAGCCACAGCTATTCTTACAGAGATATGAACCGCCAGTTATTATAGATGAAATCCAATACGCACCGGAATTATTGCCACATATAAAAATCCATGTGGATAAAAATAAGAAAATGGGCGATTTTTGGCTAACCGGTTCTCAAATGTTCCAGATGATGAAAGGTGTTAGCGAAAGTCTGGCAGGAAGGGTTGGAATTCTTCCAATGCAAGGTCTATCAATGGCAGAGCTACAAGGTTTGACTAACGAATTTTATACAACAGAATCTAAGCGATTGCTGAACAGACATAAAACAGCTGCTAAAATGAGTTTGAATGAGGTTTATCAGCTCATTTACAGAGGTTCTATGCCTGCCGTACATGTAATGCAGCAAAGTGTTGAGAGATTCTACGCGTCTTATGTTGATTCATATATACATCGTGATATACGAGATTTATCGCAGGTTGCCGACGAAATGCAGTTTCACAGATTCTTAACAGCATGTGCCGCGAGAACAAGCCAGATGGTGAATTACTCCGAGATTGCAAAGGATGTGGGCATATCGGCACCTACCGCGAAAAAATGGTTATCGTTATTAGTTTCAACAGGGTTGGTAGTTCTGGTAGAACCATATTTCAATAATGCTTTGAAAAGAATTGTTAAAGCGCCGAACATGTATTTCATGGATACAGGCTTGTGTGCTTATTTGACCAGATGGACCTCAAGCGAGTCATTAGAAATATCGGCAATGTCAGGAGCTTTCTTCGAGACTTTTGTAGTATCAGAAATCATAAAAAGCTACATTAACGCAGGTAAGAGGCCCCCCATATTCTATTACAGAGACTCGGATCAAAGAGAAATTGATTTGATAATTGAAACAGACGGGAAATTACAACCTATTGAGATTAAGAAGAGTGCAAATCCCAAATCGAATGCAGGTCGTCATTTTTCAGTTCTTAACACTGTTTGTAATGAAACCGCTGAAGGAAGCGTAATTTGTATGTGTGAGGACCTGCTGCCAATAACAGAAAAAGTTTGGGCAGTTCCCGTATGGTTGATCTAGGTTTAAAATTGTACTCCATGCGTCGAGTTATTGGTTCGACACTTAACACAAAAATGAAACAATCCTCATTGGAGAATTATTAATGAAAAAAACAGCTGCCAACTATTATAAATTGTTCAAATCGACGTTCCTCCTTAGTGCGTTTACATTTGGTGGAGGATTTGTCATCATCTCACTGATGAAGA
Source organism: uncultured Oscillospiraceae bacterium (assembly GCA_964534195.1). Classification (GTDB taxonomy): domain Bacteria; phylum Bacillota; class Clostridia; order Saccharofermentanales; family UBA5734; genus JAAYFZ01. The sequence continues at coordinate 6,059 of CAZHQX010000065.1, read as the reverse complement.
AAAAGTTTGTTGATACATTGGGTTGGCTGACCGAAGAGGAAATGTTGGATATCGCGGCGATCGCCCAGTCAACTCCAGGCGCCATAGCGGTCAACGCATCTATCCTTCTAGGTTGGCGTCTTATGGGACCGATCGGTGCACTGGTTTCGATCCTTGGCACGATCCTTCCGCCGCTGGTTCTTCTATCGCTTATATCACTTGTCTACGAAGCATTCCGAGACAATGTCATTGTCAGCGCCGTGTTAAAAGGCATGATGGCCGGCGTTTGTGCTGTCATTTTCGATGTTGTCATAACCATGGGCAGCAAGATCATAAAAAACAAAAAAGTCCTGCCGATAATTATCATGCTTGGAGCTTTTACCGCTTATTTTATTCTGAAAGTTAATATTGTATATATTATTCTGTTTTGTGCCACTCTTGGTGCACTCACAAGTGTTTATGACAAAAAAACCGGGAAGGAGCATATCTGATATGTTGTATCTGCAATTATTCTGGAGCTTCTTCCAAATCGGACTCTTTGGTTTCGGCGGCGGACTTGCGGTCATGCCACTAATTCAAAATCAGGTGGTAGACAAGCATGGTTGGCTGACACTGCAGCAATTCACTGATCTCATTACAATATCAGAGATGACACCAGGACCAATCGCAGTCAATTCCGCGACTTTTGTCGGTACGCAGATTGGCGGACTTGGTGGAGCGCTGGTCGCTACACTTGGCTGCATTCTGCCTTCATGTGTTATTGTTCTGACACTGGCCTGGCTCTATGGCAAATATAGTGATATGGCATTGATAAAAGGCGTTCTTGGCGGACTTAGGCCGACAGTAGTCGCGCTGATACTGTCGGCCGGCTTGTCTATACTTATATTAAGCTTGTTTGGGCACGAGGGCTTCTCCTGGAATTTTGCCTCAATAGATTTTCTGGCCGCGGCGGTATTCATCACTGGACTCGTCATACTAAGAAAATATCGTACAAGCCCGATTCTTGTGATGCTGGGCAGCGGCGTCATCGGCGGCGCCGGTTATCTGCTGCTAGAGAGAGTTTAGTTTAACAGCTCATCATATTTTCAAATCAATTCAAATTTTAAGAAGTCAAAATTACCACTGCCTGCAAATTGGAAACACAAAGCACTGATGCCGTCTTTTGCCATTGTATCTGCGGTGAAGCTTTGCCAATCTTGAGCTGGTGATATTTCAATTCTGGCAATTTCTGAGCCATCCGGATTATTTGAAACAGTTACAACGCCTCTTGCTTTCCCACGAATGGTTATTGATATTTTTTTAAGCTTTTGCAGATCGAAATAACGATAGAGGACAGTGAAACCATTTTCGCAGTTCGTGATAAATTGATCAGGTGGATTATTACCTGAATCAGGGTCGAAATCAGGTCCGTCCTGCGTCAAATACGGATGCTGCAGCTTCATTTCGCTTTGCAGCGAGATCACAGGCTCCTGCTCACCATACAAATTACAGGCAATGACTGCCGGGTAAGCCCCGATACCCTGGAGCGGACCGTCATTAAGTCCACAAGAGGTCATCTCAACCTGGGCAAAATGACCATTTGGCAAGAGCTTTATCTTCTCTGCACAGCCCTGTCTTGAATATTGGGATCTATTTGTATGGCGATGGTAGAAAATATACCATTGACCATTGATCAGCTCAATGCCACCATGGTTGTTGCCAAAACAATTTTTAGGAGCATTGCGATTTTGAGATTTAATAATATCCGCGTTACTGACCAATACTCCACCGAAACTATAACCGGTATCAGGCCTATCGCTGACAGCGTAGCAGAGCTCATGTAGCTTAACAGATGAATAGACAAAATAGTACTTGCCATTTATTTTGCGAATGGAGCTTGCCTCGAAGAACTCATGCCCGGCATAAGGTGTATCATCTGCCTCTCCCAGAAGAAGCATGAGCTTTTGAGGCTCAGATTTTATGGTCAGCATATCGTCCTCAAGCTTCATGACGACAGAATTCTTAGGCTCCTTGCCTATCGCTTCTCGAGTCATCGGGCCATTGCCGGAATACAGATATATTTCACCATCATCATCTATGAAAACACCTGGATCAAATTGAATCGTATCGTTCGGTCTGCTGCCGATTGGCTGGCCTGTTTTGTCACTAACTAAGCCGTAATATTCGTATTTACCAGCTGGTTCGTCTGATACGGCAACTCCGATATTCACATGCCTGTCATCAGGGCAGTAATAGAGATAGTACCTTCCATCCTTGCCTCTGACGACATCAGGTGCCCACAGCTGACTTTTACCGTCCTGCATTCTGGGGTCCTGATCATTTCTGTAGATTACACCCTCATATTTCCAGTTTGTAAGATCATCTACAGGCGCTGAATAGCAGACATAATGATTCATGCAGAACTTGTCGCCGCCGAACCTGTCATGGCTGCCGTAAACATAGACCCGGTCACCGAAAACATGGGGTTCGCCGTCTGGAATATACTCGTATGATGGAAGGTATGGATTGTAAGTCTGTGCCATATTGTGTTCAGCCTCTTCTTAATGTTTGTTTCATCTTGCAAAGCAAGCACCTCTAGAGTCATTCAAACACTTAGCTCACAGCTCTTCAAGTGTCCTGTCAAACTCAATACTCTGACCAGCACGTAATGAAATGACAGTTCTATGACCATTGTAGGCAACCTCTGTTCTGATATCTGAATTTGCCTTGACCCTGCATAGCTTCATCTTGTGTTCTTCCCATTCAACATCAACGACCGCATTGCCTCGGACCCGCAAACCGCTAACCTTACCTGCAGGCCATTTAGCTGGAAGCGCAGGCAGCAGAATAATATGCGCAGAAGTGCTCTGAACAAGCATTTCTGCAAGCGCGGCCGTAGCGCCGAAGTTGCCATCTATCTGAAATGGCGGATGATTGTCAAACATATTCGGCAGAGTAGATTGTTTTATCAGCTTTTCAAAATGACGATAGGCCTCGTTTCCATCCCAGAGCTTGGCATAGAAATTAATGATCCAGGCCCTGCTCCAGCCGGTATGGCCACCGCCGTTTTCAAGACGCTTCACCAGTGTTTGCTTCGCGGCCTGAGCAAGCTCCGGCGTATCGGTCATCGTTATTTGCGAGGATGGATGTAAGCCATATAGATGTGAGATATGTCGATGTCCCGGCTCAGCCTCCGGGTATTCCTCACGCCATTCCATGATCCGGCCATCTGATCCAACGGCTGTAGGGATCAACTTCACTATTGCAGCCTTAACAGCCTCAACCCTGTTGTCATCAATTCCTAAAACAGCAGATGCCTGTATACATTGCCCGAACAAATCCCGCAATATTTGATTGTCCATCGTACTGCCAGCGGTGACAGCACATTCCGAGCCATCTGGAAGAACATATATATTTTCAGGAGATACCGACGGACATGTTATAAGGTAACCCTGGTCCTCAATCAGGAAATCCAGAAAAAATTGCGCTGATTCCATTAGGATAGGATAGTATTCCTGCAGAAAATCTCTGTCCTGCGTATATTCAAAATGCGTCCAGACATGGGTACACAGCCAGGCCGCGCCCATGACCCAGTAAGATGCTGGAATATAGACATCCTGTACTGCGGTATCGCCCCAGACATCAGTGTTATGATGAGCGACAAAACCGCGGCAGCCATACATGATCGCGGCTGTTTCACGGCCATTCGGCAGCATTCTTTTTAAATGCTCAAACAGCGGCAGATGACATTCTGAAAGATTACATATCTCCGCCGGCCAATAATTCATTTCGGTATTAATATTGATCGTAAATTTCGAATCCCAGGCCGGCATCATATCCTTGTTCCAGATGCCCTGGAGATTTGCCGGCAGCGAGCCTTCACGGCTGGACGAGATCAACAGGTAGCGCCCGTAATCGAAATAGAGTTTGCTGATACCAATATCAATATCACCCTCAGCGGCTCTGGCAAGTCTAATATTTGTCGGTATATTATCGTACTGATCAGCACCTGCGAGCTCGAGGCTTACACGGTCAAATAGCTTTTTGTGACTGGCAATGTGCCTTGCTCTAAGCTCGGCCCAAGTATATCCGCTGACCTCTGCCAGCTTGGCTGCCAGCTCCTCCTCAAGATTATTGAATCTAAAATGAGTTCCTGCATCAAGCAGCAGAGTCAACTCGTCAGCATTATCAATAATAAGATTATCCCCGATAACCTCACAGCGGCCGCCGACGAGGACGGCTTTTGCCATGATGGCGAAATCCAGTCCCTTGCCGCCAAGATTGCCGTCCAGGAATAAAGTATCGTCTGACAGACCCAATGAACAATTGTAAAAACGTCCTCTTGTCATTCTAGCAGAAAGCGATATCGCACCAGGCTTATCGCTAGTCACATGCAAAACAAGCACATCATCTTCACTACTGGCAAAAGACTCGTACCGGTAATTGGTATCTCCTATTGAATATTCAACAATATGAATAGCCTCTTCAAGCAGCAGGCTGCGCCTGTAATTTGAGACTTCACCTTCAGCATAGCTTCGCGACAGAAACAAATCACCAAGAGTCTGATATGGCCTCTGACTCTCAGGCGTACCTGAAAGCGCATAGGTCATTAGCTTCTCAGCTTCCGGCACACGACCGGACAGAATCAGCTCTCTTATCTTGGGCAGGTTTTTCAGAGCATCCGGATTATTCCTATGAACGAAGCCTCCATACCAGACACTGTCTTCATTCAGTTGTATATGTTCAACAGGTGATGATCCGTATATCATGGCCCCCAGTCGACCATTACCTATCGGCAGCGCCTCTTCCCAGGCAACAGCCGGCTCTTGATACCATAGTTTACTCATAAGCCCTCACGATAGCGTGAAGGAGGCAAAAGCCGCGCTGCCATGACCTCTGTATGTGAAATATAACGAACACACACCATCGGGTATCTCAACAGAGCCCGTGTACTCTTTCCACTCACTACTGAAACCAATCGGTATTACACCAATTTTATCCCCATTCCAGCTTGTTTTGACTTCAAAAACTCCACTGCAATAACCTCTTACCCTGATTGTTATTTTCTTAATATCCTTGCAATCAAAGTATTTAAAGCCAGCGGTTGCTGATTCGGTCATATTAAGTATATAACCAGTCTCTTCGTCACCGTCTCTGCCGTCCTGTGTGATCTTCGGATATTCAGAGTTCATCCATAACCCATTGTCACCCATGCTGCCTGTATATGGATTTACATGACTGCAAAAGAGATTGCAGGCGATATAAGTGTCATAAGTTCCCTTGCCGGGCAGAGGTCCGCCATTAAGACCACACGAGGTAAGCTCGACCTGAGGAATCGAATTGTCAGGTAATATCTTGATCTTCTCGGCACAAACCTGACGGCTGTAATTAGTACCATTTGTATGCCTGTGATAAAAAATATACCATTCTCCAGCAATCTCAATAATACTGCCATGATTATTTCCGCCATAATACATAGGCAAATCGGCTGGTTTATATGTATCGATACCCAAATCATTATTGCTTATGATAACACCACCATACTTGAAATCGCTTGTCGGGCTTTTGCTAGTAGCATAGCAAAGCTCATGCATTTGGATCGAAGAATAGATAAAATAGTAAATATCTCCTTTTTTTCGGATCGATGGCGCTTCGAAAAACTCATGGCCCTCAAATCCACTGCCATTGCTGTAAGGCTCACTTGGAGCAATGAATACTGGCGCTTCTATTACTGTTAACATATCTGTAGCCAGAACAGTAACCATGGCCCCACTTCTGTTTTTGTCGCCTATCCCACAGAAACCGGTATAGAGATATACTTTGCCATCTTCATAGAGCACACCTGGATCGAACTGTGGCTCATCACCCTTCTTCTCGCCTAACCTCTGTCCGTCTTCATAACGAACATAGCCCAAGAACTCATACTTGCCGCCTGGGGTATCGCATACCGCTACTGATACTACGGGCAAAGAATTAAGCACATAATATAAATAGTATTTCCCATCCGGGCCTTGAACTACGTCCGGCGCGAACAGGCAAGCCTTGCCATCTGCGTTTTCCGGATCATCTGTTCTGCGGAATATGACGCCTTCATAGCTCCA
>CAZHQX010000064.1:0-8318 GCA_964534195.1 uncultured Oscillospiraceae bacterium | reverse complement strand
GTATTGTTTTTTTTATGAACCGCGCTTATGATTAAAGCATCAAGCAAATGAAACGTTTCCAGTAACGTTTCCAGCAACACATTATCAGGAGGTAAGAAAATGAAAAAGAAGCTTTTAGCTCTTGGCATGGCAGCAGTCATGTCGATCGGAATTCTAGCTGGCTGCGGCGGCAGCGAGACCACAACAACCGCACCTACCACTACCAAAGGTGCTGACAATGGTTCTGAAACTACAACAGAGGCTCCATCTGAAACAACACCGGCAGCAGACGGATCTGTTTATTATCTGAACTTCAAGCCTGAGCAGGATGCTCAGTGGCAGGAACTGGCAACGATCTACAAAGAGGAAACAGGCGTCGAGGTAAAAGTCTTAACAGCAGCTTCCGGCCAGTATGAGACATCACTCATGAGTGAAATGGGCAAGAGCGAAGCACCGACACTGTTCCAGGTAAATGGTCCTGTTGGACTCGCAAACTGGAAGGATTACTGCTATGACCTGACAGGTTCCGCAATTGTAGACCAACTAAGTGATCAGGCCTTCGCACTGAAGGACGGAGACAAAATCGCAGGTATCGGTTATGTTATAGAAACCTACGGAATCATCTACAACAAGGACCTGCTCGAGCAGGCTGGTTACACTCAAGACGATATCACTAATTTCGAGACGCTGAAAACAGTTGTTGAAGATATTACAGCCAGAAAAGATGAGCTCGGTTTCGCGGCCTTCACATCACCTGGCATGGACGGTTCATCTGACTGGCGTTTCAAGACCCATCTGGCAAATCTACCGATCTACTATGAATATGAAGCAGACGGTATCGGCGATACAGCTGCTATCAAGGGTACATATCTCGACAACTATCGCAATATCTGGGATCTCTATATCAACAATTCAACTGTTGAACCTACACTGCTGAGCGCTAAAACCGGCGATGACTCTACTGCTGAGTTTGTATCCGGCCAGGCAGTTTTCTATCAGAATGGTACATGGGCCTATAACGATGTTTCTTCACTCGGAGACGAATCACTCGGAATGCTGCCGATCTATATCGGTGCTGAAGGTGAAGAATCACAGGGTCTGTGTACAGGCACAGAAAACTACTGGTGTGTAAACAGCGAAGCTGCAGAAGAAGATATTCAGGCAACTCTGGATTTCATCAACTGGTGTGTAAGCTCTGAAATCGGTGTCAAAGCAATGTGCGGTGGCGAAGGTGCAATGCCTTCAGGCGAGTCAGGCATGGGCTTCGTTATTCCTTTCAAGGGCAATCTTGAATCATCCAATGCTCTGATCAATATCGCCAATGAATATGTAGAAGCCGGTAAGGCTCCTGTACTATGGCACTTCCCGACCATGCCTTCCGAGAACTGGAAAAACGGTGTTGGTTCTGCTCTGACAGCATATGCTGCCAATCAGAATGACGATACATGGGCACAGGTCGTAACAGCTTTCGTAGATGGCTGGGCAACTGAGAAGGCAGCTTCTGCTTCCTGATTTCTCTCTAATCTGCTAAACTACCGATGTGGGTGGGCGGGATCCCGTCCATCCACATTTAATTTTACTTGTGCCACTGCGAGAGGAGGTCATTCCCGCTATGGAACGATCATTGAAACGTTATTTCCCAATATTCGTTTTACCTACACTTGCTGCTTTTATAATTGGTTTCATATGGCCCTTCATCCAAGGTATTTATCTTTCATTTACTGAATTTCGCACGGTCAACAACGCGAAATTCAATGGCATAGAAAACTATATAAAGGCTATCAAGGATTCAGAGTTTACCAGCGCCTTTATTTTCACAGCAGCCTTCACGGCAGTTACAGTGCTGTTGATAAATTTGTTGGCATTCATTGTGGCCTTGGCTCTGACTCAGAGCTTCAAGGGTACAAATATCTTCCGTACAGTCTTCTTCCTGCCGAATCTGATTGGCGGTATCGTACTCGGCTATATCTGGCAGCTGATTTTCAATGGCATTTTGGCTCGTTTCGATCTTACGTTGAAGATTAGTACAACCTTCGGCTTCTGGGGACTAGTTATTCTGATATGCTGGCAGCAGATAGGCTATATGATGATAATATACATTGCCGGTCTACAGGCGATTCCCGGCGACTTCAATGAGGCAGCCCACATCGACGGAGCAAACGCCTGGCAGCGACTCAGGCATGTTACCATCCCAAATCTAATGCCATCAATAACGATCTGCACATTTCTTACTTTGACAAACGGCTTCAAGCTTTTCGATCAGAACTTGTCACTAACTGCCGGCGAACCGATGAAGTCTACTGAAATGCTTGCGCTGAATATCTACAACACCTTCTATGGCCGTGTCGGCTGGCAAGGTGTCGGCCAGGCAAAAGCAGTCCTCTTTTTCATTCTTGTAGTCGGTATGGGATTGCTCCAGCTTAAGCTCACAAGGCCAAGGGAGGTACAGCAGTAATGAAAAAGAATAAGGTTCTTGCTGTTCTGGGCTCCTTGATTTTTACCATAATCAGCGTTTTCTACGTTTCACCTCTGTTTATAGTTCTTATAAACTCATTTAAGAACAAAGTAAATATCAGCCTGACACCCTTCAAGCTGCCGACAGAGGAAACATTTATAGCCCTTGAGAACTATAAGATGGCTATTGATCACTATAAATTTCTCGATGCAGTAGTCTGGACACTTATGATAACAATTGGATCTGTAATAGTAATCCTGCTTTGCACATCGATGTTCGCATGGTATATAACAAGAGTGAAGAACAAGCTATCATCCTTCCTCTACCTGCTATGTGTATTTTCGATGGTCGTGCCTTTTCAAATGGTTATGTTTACTCTATCCCGAACAGCTGACCAGCTTAAGCTCAACACGCCATGGGGTCTGGTCATAGTTTACCTTGGCTTCGGTGCCGGATTAGCTGTATTCATGTTCAGTGGTTTTGTGAAATCGATCCCGATCGATATTGAAGAGGCAGCGATGATCGATGGCAGTACACCACTTAAGACTTTCTTCGCGGTTGTTCTGCCAATCATGAAGCCCACATATATTTCCGTAGGTATATTGGAAACAATGTGGATCTGGAATGACTTCCTGCTGCCGTATCTTACACTGGACCGCAACAGATTCAACACGATCTCCATGGTCATCCAGAACATGCAGGGCTCATACGGCCGTGTTGACATGGGCGCGATCATGGCCTGTCTTGTCATGGCAGTCATACCAGTGGTAGTATTTTATCTTACAAGCCAAAAATACATCATCAAGGGTGTAGCCGCAGGCGCGGTCAAGGGCTGATGCATCGGAGGAAAGGCGGAAATACTCTATGACCATTAAGGATATCGCTCGTTTATCAGGCTTCAGTGTAGGTACTGTTTCCAGGGTGCTCAACAACCACCCCGATGTTAGCGACGATACGCGTGAGAAGGTCATGGCCGTAGTCAGAGAACATGATTTCCAACCAAACACAAACGCTAAACATCTGAAAATGCAGGCTAAGTCCTCTGTTGCAATTATGGTAAAAGGCACCAACAACATGCTTTTTGCCGATATTCTTGAGAAGGCGCAATCGCTGCTTATGGATAACGGCGAGGAAGCTGTAATCGCTTATCTTGATGAGGACGCTAATGAGGTCGAGCATGCGATCAGGCTGGCACGTGAGCGCAGGCCCAAGGGCTTGATGTTCCTTGGTGGCGATCTTGACTACTTCAGGGAGTCTTTTGCCAGAATAAGTCTGCCATCGGTACTTCTTACACATAATGCTTCGGAGCTTGGATTTTCAAATTTATCAAGTTTGACAACTGACGACACCGCCGCTTCTGCCAAGGTTATTGACTACCTGGTATCTCAAGGTCACAAATCTATTGGTGTACTGGGAGGCAATCCTTCAAACTCACAAATCAGCCACAGTCGTATAATTGGCTGTCTCAGAAGCTTCGAACGAAGCGGTATTGATTTCGATCCTGACAGACAATGTGAACCATGTCGTTTCTCAATGGCTGACGGCTATACGGCGGCCAAGCGTCTGATTACACGGGCGCCGGAATTGACAGCGATTTTCGCACTTAGTGATGTTATCGCTATAGGTGCAATTCGTGCTCTTCAGGATATGGGCAAAGAGGTACCGGGGGATATATCCGTTATAGGCTATGATGGTGTTCCACTATCGCGTTACAGTGTACCGCGTCTGACAACGGTCAGGCAGGATGCATCCTTCATGGCAAAGAGAGGTGTTGAGATGCTGCTGCATCGCATACACAACAAGAGACCGGCCGTCCATGAGATCGTGCCGTTCCAGCTGGTCCACGGCGAGAGTGTCGAGAGGACTGAAAACCCCAAATAATTAACATAACAGAAAGGTGGTTTCTTATATGAGAAGCGCCGGAATACTTATGCCTGTGGCTTCCCTTCCCTCTCCTTGGGGGATCGGCAGTCTGGGTCAAGCTGCCCGTGATTTTATTGATTTTCTTCACAAGGGCGGACAAACCTTCTGGCAGATCCTGCCAATTTCACCCACAGGCTATGGCGACTCGCCATATCAATCATTTTCTTCCTATGCAGGCAATCCATATTTGATCGATCTTGACGATTTGCAGTCACAGGGTCTGCTCATGCCCTCCGAGTATCAGACGATTATATGGAGCAACAGATCGGATCGAATTGATTATGGGTTGCTCTATCGTGAACGCTTCAAGGTGCTGCGTCATGCATGCAGGCGTTTGCTGACACAGAAGAAGCCTGAATTTTATGAGTTTTGTGTCAATCAAGCTGAGTGGCTTGAAGACTATGCATTATTTATGTCCCTTAAAGAAAAATTCGGTGGCGTTTCATGGCAGGATTGGCCGTACTCCTATAGAGTCCGTGAGCAATCGATTCTCAAACAAGCAGAGCGAGACTTGAGCGATGACATTCAGTTTTGGAAGGCAGTACAATTTCTGTTTTTCCAGCAGTGGTATGAGCTGAAAAGAAACGCCAACAGCAAGGGAATAAGTATCATTGGAGATCTGCCGATATATGTTTCGCCAGACAGCTCAGATATCTGGTCAGCTCCTGACCAGTTTCAACTGGATAAAGAGCTAATACCGATCGAGGTAGCAGGCTGCCCGCCTGATGGCTTCTCAGCAGATGGCCAGCTCTGGGGCAATCCCCTCTTCGATTGGGAAAAAATGGTAGAAGACGATTATAGCTGGTGGGTCCGAAGAATAGGCTTTCAGTTTGATATTTATGATGTATTAAGGATCGACCATTTTCGTGGTTTTGATGCCTATTACGCTATTCCTTTTGGCGAGAAAACTGCCAAAAATGGTATTTGGCGTCCCGGACCCGGTCTTGCTTTCTTCGAATCAATTGAGAAGACTCTGGGCAAGCGCAGAATCATCGCTGAAGATCTTGGCTTCCTTACACCTTCTGTTTATCAACTGCTCAAGGACACCGGCTATCCGGGCATGAAGGTCCTTGAATTCGCTTTTGACAGCAGAGATACAGGTGCAGGCTACTTGCCTCACACCTACCCGACAAATTGTGTTGTTTACACCGGCACCCATGACAATGATACGATCATCGGTTGGATGAAATCCGCACCTCAGGCCGATGTCAAATATGCACAAGAATACCTGAGACTGAATAAACAGGAAGGCTATAATTGGGGCATGATACGTTCAGCCTGGGCAAGCGCTGCTGATACAGCGATCATTCAGCTACAAGATCTTTTGGGACTAGGCAGTGAGGCAAGAATAAATATCCCGTCAACACTTGGCGGTAATTGGGTCTGGCGCTGTGGAACTGAAGATTTCAGTAACGAGCTTGCTGACAGATTGTACCATGAAATGGAGATCTATCATCGACTGCCTGAATCAGAAAAAGTAAAACCTAAGGGTATCGAAATTTTGGAGGAGCAAAATTCTGGAGGATATTGTAAATGCAAATAAAAGAAATGATCAGTAGTACTATGAGTGAGCTTAAGCTCGATTTCAAGAGCAGCAGCAATCATCAGCTGATGCAAATGCTTATGAAGGTGACTGGTGATTTTGAGCAGTCATTAGCTCCGGCAGTTGGAAATAGGAAGCTCTATTATATATCAGCGGAATTTCTGATCGGGCGGCTATTAAGAGCAAACCTGATAAATCTGGGAATTTGTGATGAAGTTGAACAGCTTCTGTCGGAGAACGGTCGTTGCCTGACAGAGATTGAGGAGTCCGAGCCTGAGCCCTCACTCGGTAATGGCGGCTTAGGCAGACTGGCAGCTTGTTTCCTCGATTCAATCGCTTCACTTGGATTACCTGGTGACGGAATCGGCCTCAATTACCATTATGGACTGTTTCGCCAAAGCTTCTTAGACCGTAAGCAAACAGAGCGACCTGATCCCTGGCTGTCAGAGGATCGCAGCTGGCTGGAGGATACAGGAATCGCTTTCCCGGTTGAGTTTGCTGATTTTGTCTTAAATGCCAAGATGTTTGATCTTGGTATACCTGGATATCAAAATGGAATTCGCAATACACTACATTTGTTTGATATTGAGGAGCCTGCAGAAGCACCGGAAACAGGTATATCCTTCGATAAAACTGATATTGAGCATCGTTTGACATCATTTCTCTATCCAGATGACAGTGACGAGGCTGGCCATCTGCTTCGTGTTTATCAGCAATACTTCATGGTATCCGCAGCAGCTCAGCTGATCCTGTACGAGCTCGAACAGAGAGGCTATAGGCCTGAAGAGCTGGCAGAGAGAACAGTCGTTCATATAAACGATACTCATCCATCTATGATCATCCCGGAGCTGGTAAGACTGTTGACACAAAAAGGCATTGCTACGGATAGAGCAATAGATATCGTCAGCAAAACCTGTGCCTATACTAATCATACTATACTGGCGGAGGCGCTTGAGAAATGGCCTGTCTCCTACATAGAGAGAGTCGCCCCGCAGCTTGTTCCGATTATTCAAATCCTTAATTCCCGTGCGGCTGAACTATTCTCTGACCCGAAGCTGGCTATAATTGACGAGCAGAACCGCATTCACATGGCTAATATGGACATACATTTCGGTTACAGCGTCAACGGTGTCGCGGCTTTGCATACTGATATTTTAAAGGAAGCTGAGCTCAAAACATTTTATGAAGCATACCCGGACAAATTTAACAATAAGACCAACGGCATCACCTTCCGCCGTTGGCTCATGAGCTGTAATAAGCCCCTATCCGATTTGATAACCAGTTATATTGGAAATGATTGGAAAACAGATGCTTCCAGACTGTCCGGATTACTGGAGCATAGTTCAAATAAGGAACTTCTGGATCATCTGCTGGAGGTTAAGCATAAAAACAAGCTGTCCCTTGCTGACTGGTTGAAGCATAAGGGTCATAGCGAGATTGATCCTGATTCAATTTTTGACATACAAATCAAGAGGCTGCATCAATACAAACGACAGCAGATGAACGCACTGTACGCCATCTGGAAGTATTTGCAGATCAAGCAAGGAAACCTCCCGACACGTCCTATAACACTAATTTTCGGAGCCAAGGCGGCGCCAGCATATACACTGGCAAAAGACACCATCCATCTGATTTTATGCTTGAGCGATCTTTTTAAACAGGACCCTGATGTCGCTCCTTGGCTACGAATAGTTATGGTCGAAAATTACAATGTTGCCGCGGCCATGCATTTGATTCCTGCCTGTGATTTGTCTGAACAAATTTCATTGGCTTCAAAAGAAGCCAGCGGAACCGGCAATATGAAGCTTATGGCAAATGGAGCAATCACGCTTGGAACTATGGATGGCGCAAATGTCGAAATAGCAGATCTGGTTGGAAAAGAGAATATTTACATTTTTGGTAAATCATCGGATGAGGTTATTGAGCTTTATAAAACAAACACATATCGCAGCAGTGATTTCTGGCAGGATGATCAAATAGGAGAACTTGTTGATTTCATCATAAGTCCACAGCTTCTTCAGCTTGGCGACTCAGCTAGTCTTGGCAGACTATACAAGGATTTCATTGCAAAAGACTATTTTATGGCTCTGCTTGATCTCAAAGAATACATACAAGTCAAGGAACGCTGTCTTGCTGATTACGAGAACAGAGAAGTCTGGGCAAGTAAAATGCTCGTCAATATTGCTAAATCAGGCTTCTTCTCTTCAGACCGCACAATTTCAGAGTATAACAGAGATATCTGGAATCTGGTCTGAACCTGAAATAAGAGTAAAGATCCCTCATCTTACAAAAGTATGATGAGGGATCTTATTTTTAACTAATCAGACTGTTCTAGTTTATAGAACTTGAAGTCCTGATAATATACACAGTCAAGACCTAATTACTCACCGGTGTAAGGCATCAGAGCAATGTGTCTTG
>CAZHQX010000063.1:0-8370 GCA_964534195.1 uncultured Oscillospiraceae bacterium | reverse complement strand
TGGAAATAGATGAAGCGTTTTTTGCCAAGTTGGCTGGTTCACTTAATCCAACAGTCATCGTAGTAACAAATTTCTTCCGCGATCAGCTGGACCGCTACGGCGAGCTGCAGCATACCAGAGACCTGATTGCCAAGGGACTTGATCAGACGACAGCTCAGCTGGTGCTCTGCGCAGATGATTCGCTCTGTGCCTCTCTGGCCAGAGGACGTGAAGACCGCAGCCATTTCTTCGGCATGGACACAAGCGCAATGCAGCCCGGCCAGGCTGATGGCGTTTTGGAATCAGGCTTCTGTACCTTCTGCGGCAGTCGCTATGAATACAAGTCGACAGCATATGGACATCTTGGAGATTTTATCTGCCCGAACTGCGGCTTCGCAAGGCCACAGCCGGAACTTATATTCGCTGCACAGGCCGATCCGGACGGACTGGTCCAGGCGCAGCAGCTTAACCTTAGTAGTATAAACGCGGACGGTCAGGCACTTAAGGTACAGGCAAGACTCTCTGTACCCGGAATTCACAACGCATATAACGCGTCCGGCGCTATTTTGGCAGCGATTCTCGGCGGCTCCGAGCTGAACCGTCTGGCCCAGGCACTGCCCAAGGCTTCGGCGGCTTTTGGCAGGATGGAGAGATTTACAGTCGGCAGCCGCGAGGTCAGCCTGATCCTGGTCAAAAATCCGGTCGGCATGGATCGGGCGCTGGAATTCGTTCTGGCCGCAGAGGATTTTGGCGGCTGTATGATGCTGCTAAATGCCAATGATCCAGATGGCAGAGATGTATCCTGGATCTGGGATGTGGATTTTGAAAACAAGCTGCCGCAGGGCCGGATAGGTGTATCTGGCATCAGAAGAGCAGACCTGGCACTAAGACTGCAATATGCCGGCAAAAGCCGTGACCAGCTTGAGATCGATGAGAATTACATGGCGCTTTTCGACCGCTGCCTCGAGGCCTGTCCGGAGGGCCGCTGCCTTTATATTCTGCCTAATTACACATCAATGCTGGATTTGAGAGCTGAGCTGGCCTCTCGTTATGGTCTGCGTGAGTTCTGGCAGCAAAACTGATTTAAAACTGGCCTGTAAACGGATGAGGAGAAATAAATGAAGCTAAGAATATGTCATCTCTATCCTGATCTGCTTAATCTCTATGGAGATAGGGGCAATCTCATAACGCTGGAGCGCCGCTGCGCCTGGCGTGGTATTAACTGCGAGATCGAGCCGATTACCATCGGACAGAGCTACGATCGAAGCAAATACGATATCGTCTTCATGGGCGGCGGACAGGATTATGAGCAGAATCTGCTCTATGATGATCTCTATAATCATAAGGGTCAACAGATCCATGATGGGGTCGAGGATGGACAGATCATGCTCGCTGTCTGCGGCGGCTATCAGCTGCTTGGACATTATTATGAGGAGCAGGACGGCAAGCGGGTCGATGGTCTTGGCATTATTGATTTCTATACCAGAGGCGAATCGGGACGTATAATCGGAGATATTGTTGTTAAGAGTGAATTTCTTGAGGCTCAGGGACTTGACCCGATTCTTGTAGGCTTCGAGAATCATTCCGGCCGAACCTGGCTCGGTGAGACTGTCAGACCTCTGGCCATAGTTCAGAAGGGCGGCGGCAATAATGGTACTGATGGCACAGAGGGTGTGGTCTACAATAATACAGTCGGTACCTATATGCACGGAAGTTTCCTACCCAAAAATCCTGCCATGGCTGATTGGTTTATACTAACCGCCTTGCAAAGACAGGGCAATAACTTGCAGAAATTGCCAGAATTAGATGATGAACTGGCTCAAAGTGCAAGAAAGTATATTATGACTTGCAAATAATTCTTGACAATAACTGATCCTCAGCGCTAAAATATCATATGTAAGTTGAGCAAAGGCGTTCCACCGTGTACTTTACTGTGGACGCCTTTCGTTGTTTAAAACGATAGCGGGAGGATACTATTATGCGCAACTATTCCAGAGGAGATATTATCGATATGGTCGAGAAGCAGGATGTCAGATTCATCCGGCTTCAGTTTACAGATATTTTCGGCATCCTGAAAAATGTCGCGATCACACCGGGACAGCTGGAGAAGGCGCTGGACGATCAGTGCATGTTCGACGGTTCATCGATCGAGGGCTTCGCCCGAATTGAAGAGTCAGACATGTACCTTAAGCCTGATCTGAACAGCTTCGTCGTGTTTCCATGGCGCCCGCAGCAGGGCAAGGTAGCACGCATGATCTGCGACGTTTACACTCCAGAGGGCAAGCCTTTTGCCGGTGATCCTCGTTATATTTTGAGGCGTACGATCGAGCAGGCCCGCCAGATGGGCTTCGAGTTCCAGGTCGGGCCTGAGTGTGAGTTTTTCCTCTTCCATCAGGATGAGCTCGGCAAGCCAACAAACATTTCACATGATGAGGGTGGTTATTTCGATCTTGAGCCGATTGGACAGGGTGAGGATGTTCGACGTGAGATCGTGTTCGCGCTCGAGGATATGGGCTTCGAGATCGAGGCTTCGCATCATGAGGTGGCGCCCGGGCAGCATGAGATCGATTTCAGATTTGATGAAGCGCTGGCAACCGCCGACAATATTATGACCTTCAAGCTCGCGGTCAAAGCAGTTTCACGGCGCTATGGCATGCATGCGACCTTCATGCCCAAGCCGGTCTTCGGCATCAATGGCTCGGGTATGCATACAAATATGTCGCTGTCGAAGAACGGGGTCAACGCCTTCTACGATCCGCAGCAGGAGGATGGTCTGTCTCTGACCGCCCGCCAGTTTATAGCTGGTCTGATGGAGCATGCCCGTGGCATCTGCGCGATCACCAATCCGCTTATCAATTCATATAAGAGATTAGTGCCTGGCTATGAGGCACCGTGCTACATTGCCTGGTCGGCCAAGAACAGGAGCCCGCTGATCAGAATACCGGCGTCCAGAGGAAACGGTACACGTATTGAGCTGAGAAGTCCGGATCCGTCCTGTAATCCTTATCTGGAGCTGGCGCTTTGTCTTGCTGCTGGTCTTGATGGCATCAAGCGTGGTCTCGAGCCCTGTGCTCCAACTGATGTCAACATTTACAAATTGACAGAGCAGGACCGTCAGGAATGCAATATCGGTCAGCTGCCGGCCGATCTCAATGAAGCCCTGGATGCGATGGAGGCCGATAGTCTGGTTAGAGATGTTCTGGGCGATCATGTCACAGATCGTTATCTCAAGGCTAAGCGTCAGGAATGGAATGAATACAGAATCAGCGTCAGCCAGTGGGAGCTTGACAGGTATCTGCATCAGTTCTAATAGCGGCTTGAAATCAGCGATAAATCTCAGGACATTAAATCTTCAACGAGGGAGGTGAGGACAGATGCGTCAGCTGATAATTGCTTTTGCCGATATGGAACTGGCGCATAAGGTCCGCACTCTTCTTAGAGGCTGCGGTATCAGCGCCGATGAGGTCTGTGTCTCAGCCGCTGCCGTGCTGCAATGTGTAGGCAGAATGAGCGACGGCGGGCTAGTGCTCTGTCCGGCCGCTCTGCCTGATATGTCAGCCTCGGGTTTGATGGAGCTTCTGCCGGAAACCTTCGATATGCTGGCTGTGGTCAGCTCAAGGCAGCAGACAATGTTTGAACGGCCCGGCATGTTTGTTTTGACGCAGCCTTTTCAGACGGATACGCTGGCTGACAGCATACGCCAGATATTAGATACAAGGCAGCTCAGCCATGGCCGCCATCGATCGGACAAACATTCTCCAGCAGAACTTACAAGCAAGCAGCGCAGTCAGGAAGAAGAGAAGATGATCGCGCAGGCGAAGTATCTTCTGATGAATCGTAAGAAATTCAGCGAGCCGGAGGCGCATCGATATTTACAGCGCAAGAGCATGGAGAGTGGTATTCGTATGGCTGATCTGGCCAGGCGGATCCTAAGCAACTACTAGGAGTATTCAATGACGGATATTTTGGATTTGAAATTTACGAAGATGCATGGCATCGGCAATGACTATATTTATATATTTACCGGAGACTTAGGCCCGGAGGGAGAACCAGAATGGTGCGGAGATCAGGAGGCTGTTGGCGCGATCGCCAGGCTACTGAGCGACCGCCATTTTGGTATTGGCTCAGATGGTCTGGTTCTGATGAGACCGTCATCCTCTGCTGACATCATGATGGACATGTATAACAGCGACGGCTCGCGCGGAATGATGTGCGGCAACGCTATCCGCTGCGTCGCCCGCTATGTTTATGAGCGCGGACATGTGGTCAAGAAGGATATGATGATCGAGACTCTGTCCGGCATCAAAGCCCTTGAGCTGACGATCGCAGATGGCAAGGTAAGCTCGGTAACAGTTGATATGGGCAAGCCTGAATTTTCGCCAGCAGCTATTCCGGTGAGCTTCCCCGGTGATCGGATGATCAATCAGGCTATTGAAGTGGCAGGACAAGTCTGGCAGGCAACGGCTGTCTCTATGGGAAATCCACATGCCGTTGTGTTTGTTGATGATCCTGAAGCTCTTGAGCTTGAGAAGCTCGGGCCTGATTTTGAGAATCACTCTTTGTTTCCGCAGCGAATAAATACTGAGTTTGTTCAGGTGCTTGGTCCTAAGCATCTGCGTATGCGTGTCTGGGAGCGTGGATCGGGCGAGACTATGGCCTGTGGTACCGGTTCCTGTGCCAGTCTGGCCGCAGCCAGTATAAATGGTCTTTGCGAGCGCGAGGCTGTGGTCACGCTAAATGGTGGTGACCTGCATATACGCTGGCATGAGATGAACGATCACATATACATGACAGGTCCGGCGTCCTTTGTCTTTGACGGCAGCGTCAGCGTTCGACTACAGCCCTCTGAAACAGAAGGAACAAGCTGGACGTCGACTTTTGCCAGTGATATCAATTAGTACTTTCTATTTTTCGATTTATATACCGGCAAAAGCCGGGGTCAGGAGTTTTTATGATCAGGGTCAATGATAATTATCTGAAGCTGCCCGGCAGCTATCTCTTCTCGGAGATCGCGGCCCGTATTCGCAAGTACAACGAGAACGAGCCCAGGCAGGAATTGATTCGCCTCGGTATCGGTGATGTTACCAGACCGTTGGCTCCGAGTGTGGTCGCGGCGCTGCATGCTGCCGTCGATGATGAAGCGCGTGCGGAGAGCTTCTATGGCTATGGGCCTGAAAACGGCTATGAGTTCTTGCGCAGCCGCATTGCTGAGGTTCATTACGCAGCGCGTGGTGTTAAGCTTGAGCTTGATGAGATCTTCATTGGTGATGGAGCCAAAAGCGATACCGGCAATATCGGTGATATCTTCGCGGCTGATACAACGGTCGCCGTCTGTGATCCGGTCTATCCGGTCTATGTTGATACAAACGCCATGGCCGGTCGCGCCGGCGATCTGAAGCCGGATGGGCGCTGGAGCAATCTGACATATCTTCACTGTACCGCGGATAACGGCTTCGTGCCGGAGCTGCCATCAGAGAATATACCGGCACCTGAGCTGATTTATCTTTGCTTCCCGAATAATCCTACAGGATCAGTGATCACGGCCGATCAGCTGAAGGAATGGGTAGATTATGCCAGACGTCATGGCTCGATCATTCTCTACGATGCTGCTTACGAAGCATTCATCACCGAGGATCTGCCGCATAGTATTTTTGAGATCGAAGGAGCACGTGAATGTGCAATTGAGTTTTGCAGCTTCTCTAAGCTGGCTGGTTTCACCGGTATCAGGCTTGGCTACACTGTTGTGCCGAAGGAGCTGAAGGTCGGCGGTGTTGAGGTCAGGAAGCTCTGGTCGCGCAGACAGTCAACTAAGTTCAACGGTGCGTCTTATTTGACACAGCGTGCAGGTGAGGCTGTTTTCTCGGAGCAGGGTCAGCGTGAGATCAGAGAGACGATCGCCTATTATCAGCGTAATGCCAAAACTATTTATGACGGGATCAGCCGTCTGGGCTGGGATGTCTACGGAGCGGTCAATGCACCATATATCTGGCTGAAAACACCGGATCAGATGGGTTCATGGGATTTCTTCGACCATATGCTGAACCAGGCTGGTATCGCCGGTACTCCGGGCAGCGGTTTCGGACCATGTGGCGAAGGCTATTTCAGGCTTACAGCCTTCGGCAGTGATGTTAAGACAGCTGAGGCTGTTGACAGGATCAGCAGTTTGTTCTAAATTGCATGAAATTTTCTGTTTGTGAACTTGCAATTTTGGTTTGACAGTGCAAAAGTCAGCATTATATAATATTTGGGGCGAGACGTCTCGGAGTCGTACGAGGGAGACGTCTTTTGCCATTTTATCAGGAGCGGTCAGGGTAAACTATCCTGATCACATAGATCCGAAGGGGGACTCTCAATGATCAGAGCTATCGTAGGCGCCAACTGGGGCGACGAAGGCAAGGGAAAAGTTACTGACATGCTGGCTGCTCAGGCTGATATCGTGATTCGATTTCAGGGCGGCGCAAATGCCGGTCACACGATCATCAACAATTACGGCAAATTCGCATTGCATCTGCTGCCATCAGGTTCCTTCAGCAGCAGAGCCGTCAACATAATCGGCAATGGTGTCGCACTGAATATTCCGTCACTTCTTAAGGAGCTTAAGCATGTGACTGAGGGCGGCGTGCCTGCACCGAAGCTGATGATTTCGAATCGTGCTCAGATCGTGATGCCCTACCATGTATTGTTTGATCAGTATGAGGAAGAGCGCCTTAGCGACAAGCAGTTCGGATCGACCAAATCGGGTATCGCTCCTTTTTACTCAGATAAATATGCCAAGATCGGGTTCCAGGTCAGCGAGCTCTACGATGACGCTTATCTGCGTGAGAAGCTGGAGAGTGTTCTGGCGGTCAAGAATGTTATTCTTGAGCATCTCTATCATAAGCCTGCTCTGTCAGTCGATGAGATCTTCGCGCAGCTGGTTGAGTGGCGCGATGCCATCAAGCCCTATGTTGCCGATACAGTAACTTATTTATATAACGCGGTAAAAGAAGACAAGATGATCTTACTTGAGGGTCAGCTGGGTTCGCTTAAGGATCCCGATTTCGGTATCTATCCTTTTACCACTTCTTCATCAACACTGGCAGGCTATGGCGCAGTTGGTGCCGGACTGCCGCCTTATGAGATCAAGGATATCATTGCCGTGACAAAAGCCTATTCGAGTGCCGTTGGTGCCGGTGGTTTCGTCAGCGAGATCTTCGGTGATCAGGCAGATGAGCTGCGCCGCCGCGGTGGTGACGCCGGTGAGTTCGGTGCGACGACCGGCAGACCGAGACGTATGGGCTGGTTTGACTGTGTAGCGACAAGATATGGCTGCCGGGTGCAAGGAGCGACGCAGGTCGTGCTGACCGCTATTGATGTTCTCAGCTATCTTGATGAGATCCCCGTCTGCGTCGGTTACGAGATCGACGGTCAGGTTACGAAGAGCTTCCCGGCTACAGTCGATCTGGGCCGTGCCAAGCCTGTGCTGGAAGTCCTGCCAGGCTGGAAAAAGGATGTTCGTGGCATAACCGATTTCCGCAAATTGCCTGAGGCTGCTCAGAATTATGTATTGTTCATCGAAAAAGAACTTGGCGTTCCGGTCAAAATGGTCTCAAACGGACCGCGTCGTGAAGAAATTATATATCGCTGATTACAGCTGGAGGAAATAAGCTTGAAGCATGAAGCAGTTTTAGTGCTGGATTTCGGTGGGCAGTATAATCAGCTGATCGCCAGAAGAGTCCGTGAGCATAATGTGTTCTGTGAGGTTTTGCCATATACCGTTTCAATCGACAGAATCCGGGAAGGCGGCTATAAGGGTATCATTTTTACCGGCGGACCAAGCAGTGTTTCCGCGGCCGATTCGCCGCGCTGTGATCAGGCTGTATTTGAGCTTGGTGTGCCGATCCTTGGTATTTGCTATGGCGCGCAGCTGATGTCTGTCATGCTGGGCGGGCAGGTGCAGCGTCCTGAGAAACGCGAATACGGCAAGACTGATGTCTGCGTAAATTCCGCAAGTAAGCTGTTCCACGATGTCTCGAGCGAGACGACCTGTTGGATGAGCCATACTGATCATATACACGAAATGCCGAAGGGCTTCAGCAGAACGGCCTGGACAGATACTTGTCCGATTGCCGGTATGGAAAACACTGATAAGAACTTCTATGCTGTACAGTTCCACCCGGAGGTCATGCATACACCGGAGGGCAGCAAAATGCTGCGTAATTTCCTCTACGAGATCTGCGAAGTCAGCGGCGACTGGGTCATGTCGACTTTTGTCGAGGATTCCATTAAGAAACTCCGGGAAAAGATCGGCGATCGCAAGGTTCTCTGTGCTCTCTCTGGTGGTGTTGATTCTTCAGTTGCTGCCGTCATGATTCACAAAGCCGTCGGTAAGCAGTTGACTTGTATTTTTGT
>CAZHQX010000062.1:0-8408 GCA_964534195.1 uncultured Oscillospiraceae bacterium | reverse complement strand
GTTGCTCCCATGATTTGACTCACCTCCCAAGTGAATACAATACCAAAGATTGTCTATTTCTACAATCATTTTCAGAAAATTTTTGTCATTTGACTTTGTTTCTGTAAACGTGTTAAAAAGAATCACAAATGGAGGTATTTTTTGTGCAGCTTAATTATACAGTAACTGAAAAAGACAGTGGCAGAAGAGCAGTTGACGTCCTTTGCTCCAGAACCGGTATGTCCAGAGTGACAGGTAAAAAGATCAGATTGTATGGCAGTCTACTGAAAAATGGACAGCATTGGCGCATGATCGACCCTGTAGAAGCAGGCGATGTTCTGGTAGCTGAGTATTGGCCACAAGGCAACAAACCTCAACCTCTTAAGAAAGATCCATTGCTGCCAGTCATATATCAGGATGAATGGCTCATCATCGTCAACAAGCCAACTGGTATGGTTACTCATCCAACTTACCTTCATGATAAAGGTTCTGTTACTGACAGGCTTGCTGATCATCCCCTGCATCCTGTTATTAGATTAGATCGAGACACTACAGGCCTACTGCTGGTTGCTCTAAATGGACACGCGCATCATGTAATATCCTCAGAAGGTATGGACAAAGCTTATATTGCGCTTGTTCACGGAAAATTTCCAACAAGAGAAGGGACTATCGATCTTCCGATCGGCAGAGATCCTGACAGTATTATGTTAAGACGTATTGATAAAAATGGTCTGCAAGCAAAAACGTTATGGCGTGTCTGTAGATATTTTTCGGCGTCTGATGTATCTCTGGTCAGGTTCAAGCTGATAACAGGACGAACCCATCAGATCAGGCTTCATAGTAAATCAACAGGTCACCCATTGCTTGGCGATTGGCTGTATGGCCGTGAAATGGCAACAGATCATCCTTCTTCAGAAGATTCATTATTTGATGCTGACAGACTCTTTTCCAGACAAGCTTTACATGCTGCTTCACTTAGCTTCACTCATCCTAAGACTCTCAGAAGAAACTCTGTTACAGCCACTCTGCCGGAGGATTTCCGTCAGGCGCTTCATGCAATTTATGAAAACGAAAAAGAATCTGGCAGAAAAATTTGATTATTCATTGCCAGCGGCTTCGAGGAGCTGCTGTGCCAGCTCTCTGGCTTTCTTGTCAGCTATACCACCACTTAATAATCTTGCCAACTCACTTGAACGTCCCTCATGTGTTAGCTCGGTCAATGACGTACTAGTCGTAACACCATCTGTATTTTTTTCGATCAGCAGATGCTTATCCGCATAGGCTGCTATCTGGGCCATATGTGTTATGCAGAAAACCTGACGTGTTTTAGAAATCTGTTTCAGCTTGCTTGCGACCATTCCTGCCGTATATCCACTTACTCCAGTATCAATTTCATCAAATATCAATACCGGGATATCATCAACATCTGCGAGAATAGTCTTAACAGCTAGAAGAACCCGTGAAGCCTCTCCGCCTGAAGCTATCTGGGCTAGTGGTTTCAGCGGTTCGCCTGGATTCGCTGATATTAAGAATGCCGCCTGATCACACTCCTGCTTATTCAGCGATTCCTCAGACGGAACACTATGCACAATATCTACAGAAAAACGGACTCCCTTCATGCCTAGTTCAGAAAGCTGCCCTGCTATTCCCTTCTCGAGCTTTCTGGCTGCAAGCTGACGCGACTCATATAGCAGATCAGCGGAGTGTTTTAGCTCTGTCATCGACTGATCAAGCTTTTTTCTTAGGCCGGCAAATCTGGCTTCGCCTTCTGACAGCTGATCTCTGCGGCTGATCGCTCTTGAAAGATAGCTGCTGATTTCTTCATAGCTGCTGCCGTACTTCTTCTTAAGCTTAGCGATCTTCTCAAGCCTGTTTTGAATTCTCTCCAGCTCACCTGGCTGTGCCTGATATTTATCAAGCATGTCTCTTATATCAGAGGCATGAACAGATAACTGATCAATTATTGAAGATATCTCATCATAACAGTTTTTAGCAGCCTCTATATGTTTAGCCGGGAATTCAAGATGTTCGCAGGCTCTAGCGAGCAATGCCGGAACACAATCATCCTGATCTGCTGAAATTAAAGTGTATGCTCCTTCAAAGCTCTCTTGTATTCTCTCAAGACTTGCCAATATACGCTGCTTCTTCTGTAGCTTCTCTTCCTCTCCCTGCTTAAGATCAGCAGCCTCGATTTCTTCTATCTGGTACTCAAGCAAATCAAGCTGCCTGGCGCGCTCACTGGGATCAGTTCCCAAAGCTCTCAGCTGATTTTGCAATTCTAAACAAACATTTCTGGCTTGTTTATAATCCTGCAGAGCTTGATCGACCTGAGCTTTGCCGAAGCGATCAAGAAGTTTAAGATGTGTCTCTGGTTTAAAAATAGTCTGATGATCATTTTGCCCATGTATATCGATCAGACAAGCAGCTGTTTGCCTGAGCAGACTCTGGCTGGCCAGCCGGCCATTTATTCTGCAGAGACTTCTTCCCTGCTGATTGACCTCTCTAGCAAGGATGAGCTCATCTTGTGAATCAAGCTCAAGATCATTTTGCAGCGTTTTTGGCAAAAACTTATGAGCATCAGTAAATAGAGCCTCAACTGTTGCTTTTGACTGACCATAGCGGATCATATCTTTTGTCAGCTTGTTGCCAAGAAGCGATCCTATCGCATCTATTAGTATTGATTTTCCAGCTCCTGTTTCACCTGAAATAACAAGCAAACCATTCTGTGGTTCCAGAACGGCTTGCTCGATCAAGGCGAAGTCATTTATTTCAATTCTCGACAGCATTAGCTCTCCTCCTTCAGGAACTCTGCTCTGCTGCTATTGTCTTGCCAGCTGATTTAGTCTGTCGGCCAGCTGTTCAGCCAG
The DNA here is from genome assembly GCA_964534195.1 of uncultured Oscillospiraceae bacterium. GTDB lineage: Bacteria > Bacillota > Clostridia > Saccharofermentanales > UBA5734 > JAAYFZ01. The sequence goes on along the minus strand of CAZHQX010000062.1, from coordinate 5,562 downwards.
CGCCACTGATCCTGTAGCGATAAAGAGCGTATCATCACCGGCTATGCTGCCGATCACTTCCGGCAAATGCATAGAATCCAGTGCAGAAGCTCCAGCCTGTGCCATTCCAGGCAGAGTCTTCACGATAACTAAATTCATAGCCAGATCTATCTGGACAACAGCTTCCGCGAACACCTTCATTAATCTGCCTGATGCGGCCTCGCCGCTTCTTTCCATGGCAACATATTTCTGTCCGCCTTGACCAGTCGATACCTTAATTACACCCAAAGCCTTAATGTCCCTTGACACTGTTGCCTGTGTAACATCAAGTCCTGCAGCCTGCAGGCTTGCGACCAGCTCCTCTTGTGTACCAATTGATCTTTCCTTGATCAACTGCAGAATCTTTGTCTGTCTCTCACTTCTATTTGGTTTCATCGTATGATCCCCCTGGCATGAATCTTCTGAGGTATAGTAGCAAAGAACTGATCCTCATAAATCTTAATTAACGAAAATTCTTGTTTTGCTTTGCGGACATAAATTTTGCTGCCGCTGGCCACTTCTATTTCCTGCCTTCCATCTATTGCTATTAATGTATGACAGGGATAATCACAAATAGTAATAACCACCTGGCTGTCAGCATCAGATAAATAGCTTCTATTATGCAATGTATGCGGACATATCGGATTGATCATTATTAAATGAAGACTTGGATGAACTATCGGGCCTCCAGCAGACAAAGAATATGCTGTAGAACCTGTAGGCGTTGATACAATTATTCCATCACCGGGAATCCTCTCAACATCAACATTATTAATTTTAAGGTCAAGATTAAGAATTCGCGAATGCCGTCCTCGCGATATAACAACGTCATTCAAGGCTATGCCTGTTTCTATAAGCTCATCATCAGGTCCATAACAAGCTGCTTCAAGCATCATTCTCTTCTCAATTTTATAGTTACCGGCAATAAGCTGAATTACAGCATCTTCTATATTATCCGGCATTATTTCCGGCAGGAAGCCTACACTGCCAAGATTGACACCAATCATCGGTACATCATGACAGCCATTGAGATGGACAGCAGAAAGAAATGTACCATCACCGCCAAGGCAAATAATCAAATCGCAATCAGAATAGCTCCCTATCGAGACATTCTCTGTTTCTGACAACACAGTATCCTGATAGTGCTGATCAACAACAGGAGAAGCGCCGTGACTGAAGATCAGCTCGGCTAGCCTTGCCGCTGTTCTGAAGCCTTTATCCTTTTCCGGATTGGAATAGATGCCGATTCGCATGTTGCCTCCTTGTCGCTGTCAATAAACTAATCTCGCATATATTTGCAGTCTTATTCATTATAGCCAATATTAATAGCAAATACACTCAGTATAAACGAATAAAAAGAAGTTATTCACATTTTCGAATCATAAAGTATTCAAACAGAAGCATATTTATTCTTTTAGAGCGGCAAGAATATCTTCTGCTATGCCTGCCGCATCAAGACGATGATCAGCAAGTAGCTCGAATCTTGTTGCCTGATCCAACCCGGGCTCTTTTATACCTTTTAAGGTGATCACAGCATCAGGAACTGCAGCTATAATATCAGCAAGTATACTCTCGCCGAAGCCGCCTTTTACCAGTGCGTCTTCAATAATGATCAGTCGTCTGGTCTTTTTGATCGATTCGATCAGCTCTTGTGAATCAAATGGAGATGCTTTGAAAACACCATACAGATCACAGTTTATCCCGTTTTCCTTAATCAACTTGGAGCAGGCCTCATGAGCGGTTTCTGCCATGACACCCAGAGCCGCGATCGTGCAATCATTTCCCTCAGCTATTTTCCAGCAGCAAGCTCCTGATGTAAGAATATCCTGAGATGGAATGATCTGGTCTGGCATGGAGCTTCGCGGATATCTGATCGCTGCAGGTCTGCCATTGGCAAAAGCCTGGTCGATCGACCAGTATAAGCTTGGTTCGTCAATTGGGCAATAAACATCCAAATAAGGTAATGGCAGAAGAAAACTCAAGTCATATATTCCTTGATGTGTTTCTCCATCATCTCCAACTAAACCGGCTCTATCAATTGCTATGACCACAGGCAGCTTCTGCAGACAAATATCATGTAAAAGCTGGTCATAAGCTCTCTGGATAAAGGTTGAATACAAAGCAGCAATTGGCTTCATTCCACCTGCTGCCAAACCGGCCGCCATTGTAAGCGCATGCTGCTCAGCTATACCGACATCAAAAAAGCGCGCTGGATATTTCTCAGCGAAGCCTGTTAGGCCGGTTCCTGCAGTCATCGCTGCGGATATTGCGCAGATCCGAGGATCTTGCTTCCCAAGCTCTACCATATGTTGACCAAAAGCACCTGAAAAAGTCTGATTACAATGTGATTGTCCAGGCTTGCAGACCCCGCTTTCTATGACGAACGGAGCTATTCCATGGAAACGGTCAGGCTGTTGTTCAGCAAATGTATAACCTTTTCCCTTTTGTGTTAAAACATGCAACAGAACAGGTCCATGCATGTTCTTAATTGCGTCCATATGATGTCTCAGCGACTTGATATCATGACCATCTACTGGCCCGTAATAACGAAATCCTAATTGTTCAAACAGTACTCCCTTATCCCTTAACAAAAGCCTGTCCATGCTCTTTGCTCTTTGCAGCAGATGGCAGATCGGTTTGCCAACGAGCGGGATTTTGCTTAAAAATGACTCCATTGAATTTTTCAAATTCATATACCCTCTGGAAATCCTCAGATTTTCCAGATGTTTGGACATACCGCCTACATTTGGGCTGATCGACATTTGATTGTCATTAAGAATTACAATCAGATTCTCTTTGCTCTGACCAGCATCATTCAGGGCTTCAAACGACATACCACCAGTCAGCGCACCATCACCGATAACTGCGATGGCATGTCCTCCTCGGCCGGTTCTGTCCATAGCTCTGACCAGTCCCAAAGCAGCTGAGATCGATGTACTGCTATGTCCAGTATTGAAAAAATCATAGGAGCTCTCGCTGCGCTTAGGAAAGCCAGATATGCCTCCCCTAGTTCGCAAAGTTGAAAAAGCATCCGCTCTGCCGGTAAGAAGTTTCCAGGTATAGCATTGATGTCCAACATCAAAAACTATCTTATCTCTGCGAAAATCAAACTCGGCCATTAATGCCAAAGTCAGTTCAACCATACCAAGATTCGAGGCAAGATGCCCACCATTAGAAGCAACTGTCTCAATTATTCTCTGCCTGATCTCGACTGTCAGCTCTGTAAGCTGATCATTATTCATTTGATGAAGCTGTTCTGGGCTTGTTAGCGAAGACAGCGATCCACTCATAATTTGGGCCTCCGTTTCAAGTTGCCCCGACACTGGAATTAATTCAATAATTCCTTTTCAGAAGAAAATCTGTCATCCCTGTCAGGAAGTAGATGTCGAGCTGCATGCCGGCCAGCTCATTCAGCGCAGATCTGGCTGATCGATCTGCTTCATTCAGCTTATTCCGGGCTTCTTCCATACCCAGAAGACTCACGTAGGTCGACTTATTGTCTCTGGCATCCTTGCCAGTAGTTTTACCCAATTTACTCTGATCTGCAGTAACATCCAGAATATCATCTTGTATCTGGAAGGCAAGACCAATTGAGTCCGCATACTTTTCAAGCGAACTCCTGATTTCTGTGGCAGCACCGGCCAAAGCAGCTGCTGCCATCAGAGGTGCTTTTATCAATGCACCTGTTTTATGCGAATGCAAATTGACTAGCGATGCAAAGCTAATATCTTTGCCTTCGGAAGCCAGATCTATCGACTGTCCAGCAATCATGCCTGCAAGACCAGCGGATCTAGAAATTATCTTCGCTGCTTCAAGCGCATTCGAGCCCTCCTCGCAGCTTATGCAATCAATGATGATCTCATAGGCCCTGTTCAACAGCGCGTCACCGGCCAAAACAGCATTAGCCTCACCAAAAGCAATATGACAGGTAGGACGACCACGCCGCAGATCATCATCATCCATACAAGGCAGATCATCATGGATCAGAGAATATGTATGAATCATCTCAATGGCGCATGCAAGTTTTAGGGCAGTGTTATTCTCAACAGCAAGCATATCTGCTGCAGCGAGAAGCAGTACTGGTCTGATTCTTTTGCCGCCAGCCGTCAGACTATAATCCGCAGCTTTGAGGACCAGGTCTTCCTTATCATCACTGCCTTCACTTAGCAAAACACTTAGAGATCTCTCAATATCAGACAAATAATACTTATATTGATCAACAAACTTCTGAGACCCTGCGATTTCCATTCTACACCTTCCCGTTCTCTGGTTCTTCCAAGGGCATTTCCGCAAAAGAGCCATCAGCCTGCAGCATTAGTTTTGTGATTTTTTCTTCCATGCTGTTTAGTTTTTTGCTGCAGAAATCTGCTAACTTCATTCCCTGTTGAAACAGCTCCATTGACTCGTCAAGCGCAGCCTCTCCTGATTCCAATCTGGCTACGACCTGCTCAAGTTCGGCTACAGCCTCTTCATAGCTCTTCTCATTCTGATCATAGCTTGCATCAGCAGATTCATTTATCTCCAGACCACTGGTGTTTTCTGATTTTCCAAGCTCGTCATTCGAAGCCGAAATTGAAACTTCATTGTTGCCACCGAAAATATCCAATTGATTATCCTGAAGTGTCATCATTACATCCTCCTGTCATCAATTCCTTTGACTATGCATTCCAATTTACCATCTTGCAGCATTACGTTGATTTCATCATCTACTTGAACCTGACGAATCGAAGATATCGCAGGATGAACTTGATTTGAGATGACAGAATATCCTCTCGAGAGAACCTTCAACGGGCTAAGCATATCAAGTTTTGCTGCCAGCAGACTAAGTTTATTTACAGCATCCGATCTTCTCTTATTCTCTGCATTGATCATTTTGTCGGAGAGCCTGTCAATGTATTCACGCCGCCTGTTTATCTGTTCATACGGAGATTTCATAACTGGCCTGTCAATTAGATTGTCCAGCTTCACTCTTTGGAACTCCAACCTGCGATGCAATGCTATTTTCATTTTCTCACGCTTACTTGATAAGCCAAGCGTCAGCTCTGATTTTAGTGGAATAACAAGCTCAGCAGCAGCAGAAGGTGTCGGCGCTCTAAGATCAGCGACGAAATCGCAAATTGTAAAATCAGTCTCATGGCCAACTGCTGATATGATCGGTATTTTAGATGCGAAAACAGCTCTGGCAACAATTTCTTCATTATAAGCCCAGAGGTCTTCCATAGATCCTCCGCCTCTGCCAACAATTATCACATCGACAGAGTTCATCCTGTTAAAAGACTTGATAGCCTCAGCGATCTGACTGGCAGCCTGCGGTCCCTGTACCGCAGTTGGTATCAACTGCAGTGAGAAGCCGGGAAATCGGCGTCGTAACACATTTATAATATCTCTTATAACAGCACCGGACTGAGAAGTCGCAACGCCAATTTTTCGAGGCAGCAGTGGAAGCTTCTTTTTATATTCCTGAGAAAACAAACCTTCAGCTTCAAGCTTGCTCTTCATTTGTTCAAAAGCAAGGAAAAGCTCACCTAGGCCTTCAGGAGTCAT
>CAZHQX010000061.1:5627-8543 GCA_964534195.1 uncultured Oscillospiraceae bacterium | reverse complement strand
GTTTCTGTGCGATCGTACTCGACCACCTCTCCTGATAAGAAAAAAGCTGTTTTGTCTGATATTCGGCTGGCCTGCTGCATGGAATGTGTCACAATAACGATCGTATAATCTTGCTTAAGTCTGACGATCAAGTCTTCTACTCGATATGACGCTACAGGGTCCAGCGCTGAGGTCGGCTCGTCCAACAGCAATACATCAGGCTCTACTGCCAGACAGCGCGCGATACACAGTCTCTGCTGCTGTCCCCCTGATAAGCCATAAGCGCTTGTGTGCAGCCTGTCCTTGACCTCATCCCAGAGAGCCGCGTCAACCAGGCTCTTTTCCGCTATTTCCATTAACTGACTCTTGTTGCGAATACCATGTCTGCGAGGTCCATAAACAACATTTTCAAATATTGTCTTGGGAAAAGGATTGGGCTTCTGAAACACCATTCCAACTCTTGTCCTTAGTTCTTCCGCCCTGATTGATCCATCTAGAACATTGTTGCCATGATAGAGCAGCTCACCTTCTGTTTTTACTGATGGTATCAGTGTAACCATAAGGTTCATTAGCTTAAGAAAGGTTGATTTGCCGCAGCCGGAAGGACCAATTATTGAGGTGACCTGCTTCTTATCGATCTTCAGATCTATTGATTTCAGCGCCTGATGGCTGCCATACCAAAGATCAAGATTTTTCGCCTCAAAAACTACCTCTGTATTTTGAACTGTATTTTTTTCATCAATCATTTAGATAACCTCTATATCATAAGCTTGCGGAGCGAGTTTAGAATTTCCGTTGAAATTTATTCCTGATCAGAACAGCCGTCATATTAAGTGTAAGCAGCATGATCATTAAGACAACGATCGCAGCGGCAGCAAGATTGGCATATTCAGCAGTAAGCACAGTATCTAATGTCCAATAGTAGATTTGTATTGGCAAAGCCGTGAAATCGTCAAACAGACTGGTTGGTATCTTCATAATTAGTGTTGGGATACCTAATACCACTAATGGTGCGGTTTCTCCGATAGCACGTGAAATCGCCAGAATCGTACCTGTAAGTATTCCCGGCAAGGCAGCGGGCAGAACAACTCTCCAGATCGTTGTCCACTGTGTGGCACCTAAAGCATATGACGCGTCACGCAGATAGCCTGGAACTGCTCTTACAGCCTCCTGAGAAGCTACGACCACTATCGGCAGAACAAGCAGTGACATTGTAAGGCCTCCTGCCAATATGCTTGAACCCAGCCCCAAAACTCTGCTAAACAAGGTAAGACCCAGCAAACCAAATATGACTGAGGGAACACCTGATAGATTAGAAATATTCGTCTGTATCAATCTATGTATTTTCCCCTTCTTGGCAAATTCCTCAAGATAGACAGCAGTTGCGACACCAATAATAACTGTAATCGGTATAACGACTGTCATCAGCAGAAGCGAGCCTATGATCGGCCCTTTGATTCCGGCTTTTTCAGGGAATATTGATAAATTTCGTTTGATGAAGTCCGGATTGAGCCAGCCTATACTGTCCTTCGCTATCCTATATATCAGTAGTGCTAAAACCAGAAGCGCGAATAGTGTAGACAGCAGGAATAGCGCTTTGGCTGCATGATTTAGAAAAATTCGTCGACTAAGTCTCTTTTCATTAAATTGCATATCAATATTCCTCTTTGAACCTTTTTGAGATCTTTTGTGCAGCGATATTAAGCAGCAGAGTAAAAGCAAAAAGAATCAATCCAACAGCATAGAGGCTGTAATAGCCTACTGTTCCACTGCCTGCGTCACCACTTGTAAACTCCACGATATAACCTGTCATGGTCTGCATCGATTGTGTTATATCAAACGTGAAATTCTTAGAACTGCCGCTTGCTATGGCTACGATCATAGTTTCACCAACAGCTCTGGATACACCCAGCACCAGAGACGCGATTATGCCTGACAAAGCCGCAGGAAAAACCACGTTGAGTGTTGTCTCGAGTCTGGTCGAACCAAGCGCCAGAGCACCCTCTCGCAGGGCGTCAGGAACTGAGCTCATGGCATCCTCAGACAGTGATGTTACCATGGGAATTATCATGATTCCCATGACTATTCCCGGGCTAAGAGCGTTTTTAGCACCAAGTGAAGGAATAAGCTTGGTCAATATGGGCGTCACAAAGGAATAGGCAAAAAACCCGTATACAATAGTAGGTATACCGGCCAGAACCTCAATTACAGGCTTAAGCAGCTTTCTGGTTCTATCAGAAGCAAACTCACTTAAATACATAGCCGCCATTAATCCCGTTGGTGCTGCTACCATCATGGCTATCGCTGAAGTGATAAGTGTACCATTTATGAGTGGAAGGAAGCCAAAGGCCGGACTGGCTCGCAATGGCGCAAGCTCTGTGCTAAGAATCTCCTTCAGTGAAACTTGTCTGAAAAACTGAAAAGCGTCACCTGCCAGAGTCAGTACAATTCCAACAGTAGTAATAATCGAAACAGAAGCCGCCAGCAAAAACAAATAAGGTATATATTTTTCATAACCTTTTCGACTGAGACCACTTTTCGTAAGCTTACTGTTAAACGGAAGAGCCCAGACGGGCTTGTTAATTTTTTTCATCTATAAGCATCTCCTCGCATACATAGGCAAAATGAGAGAAATGAATCTCTCATCCTGCCTTCTTGTATTGCCTGTCATTTCAGTAGTAGACTATTTGTCTATTCATTCTCGACCAGCCTCTGACAAAGTTCACGGTCTCAGCCGATTTTTTCCAGCTCTGCCAGATATGCTGCGTACTGGTCTGCCGGTAATGGTGCGAAACCATTCTCACCTGCCAGCTCAGCGGCACCATGCTCAACTACATATTTTGCGAAATCAAGAACCTGAGCCTTCTCTTTTGCATATTTCAGATTTACATATGTGAATACTGGTCTGGTGAAGCCTGCATAGGGCAGATCCTCGCC
>CAZHQX010000061.1:0-5527 GCA_964534195.1 uncultured Oscillospiraceae bacterium | reverse complement strand
ACTTCGTCCTGAGTCATTTCTGTTGCCCAGTCATTATCCTTGTTGATAACCATGGTCAGACCATCGAGAGCAAGCTTTATTTCCAAAACATCCTCACCCATTTTCAGGCCCTTTTCCTCGAGCTGAGCAATTTCCTCATCCTTGATAGCCCTTGAAGCATCTGAAAAATCAGTCTCGCCAGGTATAAACTTCTTGAAACCGGCACTTGATCCTGCACGTCCAACCTGAACACTTACATTCGGCTGTACCTCAGTCATATACTTCTCTGCGATATGTGCCATCAAAGGATATACAGTACCTGAGCCATCAACTATTACAGCACCCTCAAGCTCAGCAGCCTCAGCTTCTGTTTCATTCTCTGTTGACTGATCAGCAGCCTTGGTCGTCGTTGTACCTGCGGCACTTGTTGCATCGGTAGCGGCTTCGCCTCCACAGGCGGCAGCTGATACAAGAATTCCAGCAGCCATAATAATCGCGATAAATTTTTTAATCATCTAATTTTCTCCTCCTGAGTATTTCTTAACTTTTTTGTTTACATCTGCATTCTAGCTGATAGCGCAAGAGGATGTGTTATTCACAAATCAAACCTGTGTAAAATGCATGTTATGTCTCCTCGTATATGCTGATTGTTAAATTCAAGTACAATTGTTATCATATGAAAATGAGAAAAAACACATTGGGAAAAGCCGGCATAGTCCTGTCTATGATGATTTTTGGCAGTATCGGATTGTTTGTCCGCTCTATTGACGCGCAGTCAAGTCAAATCGCGCTGGCAAGAGCTGTGATCGGCAGCGCTTTTTTACTAATTCTGATCATAGTAAGAAGCAGGCTGAAATTTGCAAGAAAGAGTGTCGCCTTCCGCCTATCTGATCATGGCCGCAACAAGCTCATACGGCTCATTATTTCAGGAATCGCGATTGGTTTTAACTGGATCTTTCTTTTCCAGGCATATAGATATACCAGCATAGCTGTAGCCACCGTGAGTTATTACTTCGCACCAGTTTTTATCATTGTTTTTTCACCACTGGTGCTCAAAGAGAAACTTAGCCGTAATCGCTTGATCGCTGTTATAGTTGCCTTGATCGGGCTTGCCATGACAATTGCCGGCGAGCTGACAATAAGTAGCTCAGTTCTCGATAAGGTTACTTCCTTCAGCGGTCTTATTGGTATAGGCTACGGCCTGGCTGCTGCTCTGCTCTATGCTTCTGTAATACTGATAACAAAGAGCGTTGGCGATTTCCCCGGACTCGAAATGACACAGATCCAGCTGGTCTCTGGCATGGTAATTCTTCTGCCCTATGTCGCCTTGACTACAGGCTTTGACCAGCTGATCGATCTGCAGCTGCAGGACCTAATACTGCTGCTTATTCTGGGCATATTGCATACCGGATTCGCCTATTTCATTTACTTTTCGTCCGCTAAAAAGGTTGAAGCTCAGAGCATTGCTATTCTAAGCTATATCGATCCTCTGTTCGCTATCTTTTTCGCTGCGTTGTTTCTTCGAGAGTTCCCCGGCCCCCTACAGCTTGCTGGTGGTCTTCTGATTCTTGGCGCGGCTTATTTCGGAGAAACAACAAATGAGCGAAGCAAAAAGTGTTCAAACATTATTGAATCCAGCTCAACATAAAAATACCCTGCTCAGAAAACGAAAATCATTCCTGGCAGGGTATTTTAGTTAAGCGCTATAAAAGTGAGTAAGCCGCGGATCAACTCATGAACAACTCAATGTCATCCTCAACTGTGCCGATACCTGCGATGCCGAAGTTCTCTACCAGGACTTTGGCTACATTTGGTGACAAGAACGCCGGCAGTGTCGGTCCCAGATGAATATTCTTGACACCGAGATATAGCAGTGCCAGAAGAACTATTACCGCCTTCTGCTCGTACCAGGCAATATTGTAAGCTATCGGCAGATCGTTTATGCTTTCAACACCAAACACCTCAGCAAGCTTAAGAGCAATAAGTGCCAGTGAATAGCTGTCATTGCACTGTCCAGCATCGAGAACTCTAGGTATGCCGCCTATATCTCCAAGTTGAAGCTTATTGTATCTGTACTTGGCACAACCGGCAGTCAGAATGACTGTATCTTTTGGCAGTGCAGCCGCAAAGTCAGTGTAATATTCTCTTGATTTCATGCGGCCATCACAGCCGGCCATGACAAAGAATTTTTTGATCGCGCCTGATTTGACCGCATCTACTACCTTATCAGCCAAAGCGAAAACCTGTTCATGCGCGAATCCACCAACTATTGTACCGTGCTCGATCTCAGTAGGTGCAGGCAATGTCTTCGCCATTTCGATAATAGCAGAGAAGTCCTTCTTGCCATTCTCATCAGCTTCTATATGGATACAGCCAGGGAATCCGGCAGCGCCTGTTGTGAATATCTTATTTTTCAGCTCTTCCGTCTTAGGTGGTACTATACAGTTTGTGGTAAACAGAACCGGACCGTTGAAGCTGGTAAATTCTGATGTTTGCTTCCACCAGGCATTACCATAGTTGCCGACGAAATTGTCATACTTTTTAAATGCCGGATAATAGTTTGCCGGCAGCATTTCACTATGAGTATAAACATCAACGCCTGTTCCCTTGGTCTGCTCAAGCAGCTGCTCCATATCGGTCAGATCATGGCCGGAAATCAGAATTGCCGGATTGCCGCGTACGCCAATATTAACCTCAGTGATCTCAGGGTTGCCATACTTGGATGTATTAGCCTCGTCTAGCAGTGCCATGGCGGCAACACCAAACTGGCCGGTCTTAAGCGTTAGCGCAACCAGGTCATCGACACTTAACGAATCATCCAGCGAAGCAGCTAAAGCTTCATAAACAAATGCATATATCTCATTGTTTTCTTTGCCGATATTATAGGCATGTTCGGTGTATGCGGCCATACCCTTTAATCCGTAAATGATCAGCTCACGCAACGAACGTACATCTTCATTTTTTGTAGCCAAAACACCGACTTCGGTTGCTTTTGCCAGCATATTTTCGCGATTGTCTGCTTCATATGCCGCAGCTTCATTAAGCCCTTCAGTTGATGCACCTAGAGCATTTCTCAGATCGATCACCTTGCGAATCTGACGATCGATGGCGTCATCGTCGAAATTCGCATTCGTAATTGTCATGAAGAGACTGTTCACCATCTCATAATTAAGCTTGCCTAAACCAGAAACGTCAAGACCACGCTTAACTACGATTTCTGAAACTCCCTTAAGAGTGTAGATCAGGAGATCCTGCAGATTGGCTGTGCTCTCGCTCTTGCCACAGACACCACGAATGTTGCAGCCGACGCCTTTCGCAGCTTCCTGACACTGATAACAAAACATACTCATAAAAATGTCCTCCTGTGTCGATAGTTATTGTTATGTATGATTCGGCAGCCATGATTTGTATACCAAGAAGGCTGCGTAATCAAATTACCTAGTATCAATTATATCACGACAATGTAAACCTGAGTCCGACAAGTAACAATATATGATATATTTGTATTTAATTAATATTTGGATCGAGGTATAAAATGAAGCTTTTTCACATATCAATGATAGTTTTTCTAGTCATACTTTTGACTGTCAATTCCGCCGGGTGCTTAGAGCCTGGGACTAATTCAAGCTCTGATGAATTCTATGCTGAGCTGCCGACAGCCTCAGCTTCAGATGACAACAAACCTGCTGCTTCTGAGATCACAGGCACTGATAGCACAATTATTGACGACAGTATTACAGCAGCAGAGATCGGAGATGGCATGATTGGACAAACAGTAACGATCAGAGGAAGAATATCAGAAATCAAAAGATTTGACAGTGGCCACGCCTCAGCACTTCTTACAGATAAGAGCGGCAGAATAACTTTATACTTCCACAGAAGCAGCAATATAGATCTCCTCATGCTGATAACAGGACATGAGTATAAGGTCAACGGCACTGTAGATAGCTACAACGGTGAACTGGAGATTCTCCCTCAAAACAGCAGTGACATTGAGCTTATTTCAGAAATCATATTTGAACCGGCAGAAGTCGTAAAGGTCGTTGATGGCGATACGATCCACGCGAAAACATCAGCTGGTGAGATCGAAACGATCCGCATGATCGGCGTCGATACACCAGAGCTGGCAAAAGACGGCAAGCCGGCTGAATTCTTCGCGGAGCAGGCTCACGAGTTTACAGCAAGAAAACTTATGAATCAAATGGTATATCTGGAGCAGGATCATGACGATCTTGACCAATATGGACGCAAGCTTAGATATGTCTGGATCAACCAGCCGCAAGCGATAAATGAACAGAGTATCAGAGATGATCTCTTCAGCGCGCTTCTAATATCAAATGGCTGTGCCAGCTTTGTTCAGTATAATGATGATCGCAAATACAAAGAGCTCCTGACTGAAATCGAGTCAGAAGCTCAGGACGCTGGAATAGGGATCTGGGAATAAGCGCTTACTGACTTATTTGTTTCCCTTATTCCTGCGGCGGCAGATATCGTATTGTTTGTGACCACCGGAAAGATTGTACACCTTGGTGAAGCCTCTGTTGATTAAAACATTTTGTGCCGCGTTTCCCGTCGTCCCTTTGTTACAGTAAGTAACGACAGGCTTGGATGGGTCAAGGCTGTTTATCAACTCACGCAGCTCATCATGCGGCATGCTGACTGCGTCTTCGACATGGGCATCTGAATACTGTGCAGCGACTCGTGCATCTACGATCTGATATGTACCCTTCTCACAACAGCCTATCTCATCAGCCGTCACAAGATCTCTGTCACGGTTGATCGCGTTATCCAGGATCATGCCGGTATACATGACCGGGTCCTTGGTTGTTGAAAACGGAGGAGCGTAGGCCAGATCAAGATGAAACAGATCAGAAACCCTGAGTCCTGCTGTGATGGCGGTAACGAAAACATCTATTCTCTTATCGACGCCTTCATAGCCAATGATCTGTACACCGAGCAGCTTCTCGCTTTTTCTATCTGCTATGGCCTTTATCACCATTTCTCTGCCATTAAAATATCCCGGCTTATCAGGCTTGATATTATGACTTACCACAACATCAAAACCGCTGTCACGAGCTTCCTTCTCATTTAAACCACAGGCAGCGACAGCCATATCAAACACTTTAAAAATTCCGGTTCCGACAATGCCGCGGAAATTAAGACAGCCACCGCTGATCATGTCTCCGGCTATTCTGCCCATTTTATTCGCTGTTGAGCCTAGAGGTCTATAAAGTGGCCTGCCATCGATCACTGAATAAGCCTCCGCGCAATCACCGCAGGCATATATATCCTCGATGTTAGTACGCATACAATTATCCACCGCGATGGCTCCTGTCTTGCCAAGACCAACACCCAGAGCTTCCGCCAGACCAACATTTGGCTTAACTCCAACAGCCATAATAATTAGATCGGACTTTATACTGTTACCATTATCAAGGACCACCTCATCAGCACTAATGCTTGTCGCCGCGGTCCCCGCATGTATTCTGACTCCAGCCTTTTCTAATCTTTCTACCAAATAAGGCGCCATATCCGGATCAACAAATGG
>CAZHQX010000060.1:0-9220 GCA_964534195.1 uncultured Oscillospiraceae bacterium | reverse complement strand
AAGATGGACCTGCCGGTCTTAAATATGCTCTTTCTTTTGTTGTGCCATTATCAGATGTCATTGTTGATCAAATCGTAGATAGTCCGACATTTTCTTATTTTCATCATTATAGAACGGTCAATGCTTTGATAGATCATCTCACGTTGAGAACAGGTCTGCTGCTTCAGCAAAATGGTTATCATTATATGCCTGTAGGAGCTTCTCAGTCACAGCCAAAGGCAGGACAGCGAACACATGAGGGTCTATATTCACACAAAAAAGCAGCAGTGCTTGGCGGTTTGGGAACCATTGGCAAGAGTGCGCTGTTTTTGCATCAGAAGTATGGTCCCAGAGTCAGATTGGGTACGATTTTTACTGATTATGAGTTTAGCGAAGTAAAACATGAATTATCATCGGAATCAGTATGCGGCAGCTGTGACCTTTGTCGTGCTTCCTGTCCTGCCGGAGCCATCAAGGGCAATGAGTGGTTCCCTGGATGTGAACGCGAGTTTATTGTAGATGCTTGGAGCTGCAATGACTATATGCGCGAGCATTTTATGAAAATTGGAAGAGGATCAGTATGTGGCATATGCATGAGTGTTTGTCCATATGGCCAAAAACAGCACTAAATTGACAAATATCAGAAAACGTTCATAAAAATAAATGCAATCGGTACAAGGAAACAGTTTCAAAAATTGTAATATAAGGTAACAAGAGTATCCTATGGAACAAGCGTTATGAAAACTGGCCTATACAGTGTAATCAGCCATCTGAGATTCTACAAACAGGCAGTTGTAACTGAAGAATCAGAAGTTATATTTATGCAACATTCATGTTGACATCTTTCAGATAACTATATAGAATCGATTCATATCAATTATGTAGGATTTCAATGTAGATTGACAATTCACAAAAGATGGGAGAGAGGAAAATGAAAAAATATCGTTTTCAATTAGTTGCACTGGCACTGATCGTTAGCATTTTCACGCTGGCAGCCTGTGGTGGCGGCACAGCAACTACAACAACGACAGCTGCTCCGACAGATTCAGGCGCAGAAACAACAGAGCCTGTAGATAATGATGGTTCTGAAGGTGGCGCTATCAAAATCGGCGGTATTGGACCACTGACTGGTGCTGCCGCAGTTTATGGCAACGCAGTTTATAATGGATCGAAAATTGCTCTCGAAGAGATCAACGCACTAGGTGATCTTCAGTTTGAGCTTAATTTTCAGGATGATGAGCATGACGGAGAGAAGGCAGTAAATGCATACAATACTCTGAAGGATTGGGGTATGCAGATTCTTAATGGTACTGTTACTACAACTCCAGCAAATAGTGTTACCCCTGAATCATTCGCTGATCGTATTTTCGCACTTACACCTTCAGCTTCTTCACCAACAGTTGTAGAAGGCAAAGATAATGTATTCCAGCTTTGTTTCTCTGATGATAATCAGGGTATAGCAGCTGCTCAGTACATTGCTGACAAGAATCTTGGCGAGAAGATCGCTATCATCTACAATAACGCTGATGCTTATTCAACAGGTATCTATGAGAAATTTGCTTCTGAGGCAGAAGCAAAAGGACTTGAGGTAGTGAGCACAACGACTTTTACCGATGAGACTAATGATTTCAATGTTCAGCTGACAGAAGCCAAGAATGCAGGTGCAGATCTGCTCTTCCTGCCTATCTATTATCAGCCTGCTTCATTGATCCTGTCACAGGCTAAGTCAATGGAATACAGCCCGAAATTCTTCGGTGTTGATGGCATGGACGGCATCCTGACTCTAGAAAACTTCGATACAACTCTGGCCGAAGGAGTTATGCTGCTTACACCATTCGTTGCTGACGCAGAGGATGAGAGAACAGTCGCTTTTGTAGCTAAGTATCAAGAACAGTTCGGTGAGGTTCCAAATCAGTTTGCTGCAGACGGATATGATGTTATGTATGCATTGTACGAAGCCTCCAAGAAGGCTGGCGTTACAGCTGATATGACCGCAGAAGAAATCAATGACAAGCTGATTGAGGTATTTACTTCAGCTGACTTCAGTGTTGATGGACTGACTGGCGCAGCAATGACATGGTCAGAATCTGGTGAAGTTTCCAAACAGCCAAAAGGTATGGTCATCGAGAACGGTGCCTATGTTGGTATGGACTAATATTACAAACGAACATTGATTATTGTTTACTGACCCGGAGAGAGGGCTGTCGGTCTGCCGGCACCCTCTCTTTATTTATCTAATAAGAAAACCCTGTTTTTATTGACTATACAGCTTGTAATGCTTTAATATGAAATGCGGTACACGCTGAAATTGCAAGAATTGTGCTGATAACTCATTGTTGATCAACCTGTTCTGTAAGCTGCTTGATTCAGAAATGTTCCGACAAAACCTCTCCAGGAAGGGGCTGGCAAAAAGATATGGATTTTATTTTGCACCTAATTAACGGAATTAGCCTTGGCAGTATTTACGCGATAATTGCGCTTGGCTATACAATGGTATACGGCATTGCGAAAATGCTGAATTTCGCACACGGCGACGTTATAATGGTTGGCGGTTATGTATCCTTTGTTGTTACTGCTAATCTTGGACTGCCGCCTGCAGTCGCGATCATTACTGCGGTCGCTGTTTGTACAGTGCTCGGTGTTGTAATTGAGAAGCTGGCCTATAAGCCGCTTCGTGCTGCGCCTTCACTGGCAGTTCTGATTACCGCTATTGGTGTGAGCTATTTTCTGCAGAACGCTGCTCTTCTGATATGGTCTTCAAATCCTAAGAGCTACAGTTCAATGTTTAGTTTTGAGCCATTAAGGCTGTTTAACAATAGTCTCAATATCTCGAGCGTTACTATTGTCACTGTATTGACCGGTGTCACAGTAATGGTAGCCCTTACCATGATCATTAGCAAAACTAAAATGGGAAAAGCGATGCGGGCTGTTTCTGAGGACAAAGACGCTGCCCAGCTTATGGGTATTGGCGTCAACAAGACCATATCCATAACCTTTGCTATCGGCAGTGGTTTGGCGGCAATCGCAGGTGTGCTGTTAGCATCTGCCTATCCTATAATCATGCCGACGATGGGCTCTATGCCAGGTATCAAGGCTTTTACCGCTGCTGTATTTGGCGGCATCGGTTCAGTCCCGGGTGCAATGCTTGGTGGTATTCTTCTGGGTGTTATAGAGATCATTGGCAGAGCATATATTTCTTCTGAGCTTTCTGATGCTATTGTCTTCTCCGTTTTGATCATTGTTCTTTTGGTCAAGCCAACAGGACTGCTCGGCAAGAAGATCAATGAGAAAGTGTAGGGTGAGATCGACATGATGAAAAGAATCAAGAAAATCAGGAAGAGCACCCGCAGTAATATAATTACTTATGGAATTGTTGTATTGTTCTTCATAACAGTACAGCTGCTTATGGCTTCCGGCAATTTGTCCAGTTCTCTTCGTGGACAGCTTGTCCCGATTGCGGCCTATATTGTTATGGCCGTATCACTTAATTTAACTGTTGGTATTTTGGGCGAGCTTAGTCTCGGCCATGCTGGATTTATGAGCGTCGGAGCTTTTTCTGGTGTTATTGTGGCTTCAACATTACAGGATCAAATTGCTAATGCGCCTGTAAGACTTGCTATATCTATGTTGATAGGTGGCGTTCTGGCTGCGGTTGTTGGCGTAATAGTAGGTGTACCCGCTCTTAGACTGCGTGGAGACTACTTGGCGATAGTTACACTTGCCTTTGGCGAGATCATAAAAAATATCGTCAACGTTATATATGTCGGATTTGATAGCAATGGGTTGCAGATGGGACTTAACAGTGCCAAATCAATTGAGCTTGCTGATGGCGGCAAAATGATACTGAATGGACCGATGGGAGCTGTAGGTATTACTAGAATATCAACAGTAACTGCTGGTTTTGTTCTTATTGTTATAACACTTATTATAGTTCTCAATCTAATGCACAGTAGAAGTGGCAGAGCCATTATGGCTGTTCGGGATAATCGTATCGCGGCAGAATCTGTCGGTATTAGTGTAACTAAGTACAAGCTGATGGCTTTTGTTATTTCTGCGGCACTTGCCGGGTTTGCCGGTGCATTGTATGCTCTCAATTTCTCAACAGTAGTCGCTAAAAAATTCGACTTCAACACTTCTATTTTAATACTTGTATTTGTAGTTCTAGGTGGAATTGGTAATATTAGAGGCTCGATTATTGCAGCTGCTGTTTTGACCGTTCTGCCTGAGCTGCTCAGACAGTTCAATGATTACCGTATGCTGATTTACGCGATCATATTGATTCTGATCATGATCGCAACTAATAATGAGAAGATCAAGAATTTCATTAATAAGATTGGTTTCACTCTTGATCTAAAAACAAAGAACAATGTCAAAAAAGGAGGTACAGCGAAATGAGTAAAATGGTACCTGTACCCAGCACCGGTATTATACCGGAACGTGATCTAAATTCTTCACCAATTCTTGAGGTGAGCCATCTCGGTATTACCTTCGGCGGATTGGTTGCAGTTGAGGATTTCAATCTTGTTATCGGCCGCACCGAAATATCAGGTCTGATTGGTCCTAATGGTGCTGGTAAAACAACAGTATTTAATCTTTTGACCAAGGTTTATCAGCAAACCAAGGGAGCGATATTGCTTGACGGTGTTGATACAAAGGGGATGTCAACGGTCCAGGTCAATCAGCTAGGCATCGCCAGAACATTTCAGAACATCCGATTATTCTCTTCATTAACTGTTGAGGATAACGTTAAGATCGGACTACATAATCAATACAAGTACGATACACTCAGTGGTATCCTCAGGCTCCCACCATATTGGAAGGCTGAGAAGCAGGCAAAAGAGAGAGTTCGAGAGCTGCTATCTATTTTCAATATGGAGCATATGGCTAAGTACAAGGCTGGCTCACTGCCTTATGGGGCTCAGAGACGTCTGGAGATAGTAAGAGCACTAGCGACTAATCCATCGCTGCTTCTTCTGGATGAGCCTGCTGCCGGTATGAATCCTTCAGAAACTGAGGAGCTTATGGCAAATATTCGTAAGATCAGGGATACTTTCCAGATAGCTATTCTTCTGATCGAACATGATATGAGCCTTGTTATGGGTATATGTGAAGGCATCGCAGTACTTAATTATGGCAAAATTATTGCTAAGGGTACACCAGAAGAGATCCAGTCCAATCCTGAAGTAATTGAGGCCTATCTTGGCAAGCAGAAGGAGGACAGATCAGATGCTTAAGGTTAATGATATTAATGTATATTATGGCAGTATCCATGCGGTCAAAGGTGTTTCATTCGAAGTTAATGAAGGTGAGATCGTAACTCTCATCGGTGCCAACGGCGCAGGTAAGTCAACTATTCTGAATTCTGTTGCCGGTCTTCTGAAAACAAAAACCGGTTCAATAGAATTCAAAGGAAAGAGCCTTCTGGGAACTGCTCCTCATTTGATCGTTTCAAAGGGCCTTGCCATGTGTCCTGAGGGCCGCAGAATTTTCTTGCAGATGACAGTTGAAGAAAATCTGGAAATGGGCGGATATACAAGAAAGAGCGATGAGGCTGACGAGAGTCTTGTAGATGTTTACGACCGCTTCCCAAGGCTTAAAGAGAGAAGAAAACAGCAAGCGGGAACGCTTTCTGGCGGTGAGCAGCAAATGCTTGCTATCGGCAGAGCCTTGATGAGCAAACCGGAACTGCTGATGCTTGATGAACCCTCTATGGGCCTTGCACCGATCCTGGTCGATCAGATCTTCTCGATCGTAAAAGAGCTAAACGATGCAGGTACAACCATTCTCCTTGTAGAACAAAATGCTCAGATGGCTCTGTCAATTGCTGATCGTGGTTATGTTCTTGAAACTGGTAAAATTGTTACTTCGGCCTCTGCCAAGACACTGCTGAATGATGATTCAGTACGTAAAGCCTATCTTGGTGGCTGATGTCCTAATAATATTCAAAATGTAATTGACAACAATAATGGCAAAAGCCATCCCCACATAGAGGATGGCTTTTGCCATTGTATTGTAATCCAAATTTATTCAGCTTCTCTGGACATATACGCGGATATTGCCAGGCCAATAATCAGCAGGACCAGCGCGCCGGCTAATGTTCCGATCCTGGTTGAACTGATGCCTGTTTCTATCATAATGGCAAAGGGTGATGCCAGTATAAGACCAGTTATCGCGGCATAGGTGCTGATTGGAGCGTTGGCAAAGAGCCAGCGGATCATTTTGGCGATCAAGGCAACACCTATAAGAATACCGATACCAAAAGGGATAAAAACACCCAGGCCATGCGTTATACCGGCCATGTCAAATGACAATAATGCTTTGATGAACTGGCTGATATTGCTGATTATGCCGTTATAAAAACCAAGAATCATCAGTACCATTGAACCGCTGACACCAGGTATGATCATGGTTGCGGCGGCTATCATGCCAACTGCGAATAATTGGATTATCATGATAGGGTTCAAATTGAAGTCTGTTGCTGTCGATTCTATATCTTTGTTGAGAGACATAAAAATAACCAGAAGGAAGAATGCTATAAATATTACTACATGGCCGATATTTATTTTGGCTCCACGAAAATTCTTCAATATCACAGGCAAACCGCCCATAATAAGGCCGATGAATAACCCGGCAGTCTGTAATGGCCAGGTTTGCAGCGAATGTCTGACTACGAAGGAAAGAGCGACGATTCCAAGAACTGCTCCTATGAGGTAGGGCAGCAGAAAAAGAAAGCTCTTCTTAAAGTTCTTGCGCAGATCTGTTACAGCTTCGATCAATTTGTCATATACGCCCATGGAGACAGCCATTGTGCCACCGCTGACACCGGGAATAATGTTTGCCACACCAATAACAATGCCTCTTGCTGTTTCTTTTATCAAATGTGATATTGATGACATATGATTCTCCTTGATGATAGGAATTAGTTGTGGTCATTTTCAGACCGCAGCAAGGGCAGTATAGCACAGCGGATATTTAGATGTCATCCTTATGTTTTTTGATAAATTTCTTAACATCATCTTTGCAGTGTCCGCACTTAGATCCGGCTCCGGTTTCTTTTTTGACTTCCTTGTATGTAAGAGCACCCTTTTTCATTGCTGAAAGGATATCTCCTTTGGTTACCTTCTTGCATGGGCATATAACCTTATCCTTATTCATAGTTTTCCTCCTTGTAAATGCTCAATGAGCGCGTCAACATGTTGAGTGGGCGTAGCCCAGCTGGTACAGAAACGGACCGCTGCGTGATTATTTCCGACCTGCTGCCATATATGAAACGCAAAGTGCTCCTGCAGCTTCTCGATCTTCTCTTGAGGCAGTATCGGAAACTGCTGATTTGTATAAGAGTCGTATAGGAAATCATAGCCAGATTCCTTGCAGGCGGCTTTTATACGCATGGCCTGATCAACCGCATATTTGCTGATCTCAAAATAGAGATCATCCTCGAATAATGCCAGGAATTGCAGTCCGAGCATGCGGCCTTTTGCCAATAGACCGCCGCGTTGTTTGATGATGTAACGAAAATCCTTCGCCAAAGACTTGTTGCTGATAACGAGTGCTTCACCGAATAGGGCTCCAACCTTGGTTCCGCCAATATAGAAGGCATCAGTAAGCTTGGCCAGATCCGCCAGGCCGGGTGCCTGGTCTGAAGCAACCAGAGAGTATCCCAGGCGAGCACCATCAACGTATAGTAGAAGATCCAGCTCGCGACAAGCTTGACTAAGAGCTTCAACCTCCTGCAGTGAATACGTAGTTCCGCATTCAGTTGGCTGTGAAATATAAACGAGTGCAGGCTGTGAGATATGCTCATGAGTCGGATCCTGCCAGTGATCTGTATAAGTTTTTCTGATATCAGCTTCCGTGATTTTGCCATCGCTTGATTCAATTGTGACAACCTTATGTCCAGTTGCCTCTATAGCACCTGTTTCATGAGTATTGATGTGCGCGCTGGCTGCTGCGATGACAGACTGATGAGGCCTGAGAGCGGCAGAAATAAGTGTGAGGTTTGTTTGTGTACCGCCTACCAAAAAATGGATGTCTGCCTGCTGTCCATTCAGATGTGCTGTGATCAGGCCTCGTGCAGCATCACAATACTTATCCTCACTATAGCCTGGAGTCTGCTCCAAATTAGTCTCTTGCAGCTTATTCAATATATTCTGATGAGCTCCCTCAGAGTAATCACTTTCAAATCTGATCATATAAATCTCCGTTTCAGTTTTCTGATAATAGGTGTTTATGCTCCTGTTTCAAAATAACTAATCACATCGTTATGTAGATTTCAATATAACACTCTGCTGGCGCAAGTCACCAATAGGTATGTTACAGGTGTTATAATGAAGTTGTAGAAAGGAGGTCCAATCATGGCTGTTATTACAATATCTAGAGAGTATGGCAGCGCTGGAGACATTATCGCGAAGAAAATCGCAGATTCACTGGGCTATCAGCTGGTTGACAAGAAGCTGATCGAGGAGATTTTGATCAAGTATGGTCTTCTTGAATTTGATGATCTTTATAGCAGTGAGCATGGAATTTGGGGACGTTTTGATTCAGAGAAGAATAGAATAGTGAAAATGCTGAATAAGACAATTCTGGCTTTTGCCAAAAGAGATAATTGTGTGATTCTTGGGCGGGGCGCTTTCGCAGTTCTGCAGGATCATTCAAATGTCATCAATGTATTTATACGAGAAGACAGATACAGAAGGATCAACAATGTACTAGAGACGAAAGAAGCCGGAAATATTGTGGAGGCTGAAGATTTAGTTGAACAGCATGACCGAGTTAGACGTGCTTTTCTCCAAACCTTCTATGGGCTTAAATCTGAGGACCCGGCAATGTTTGATTTGTGCGTAAATACTGAGCTCGCAGATCCGGACATGGTCTGTGAACTATTGAAAAAGCTGGTTGAAAATCTGTCAGAGCTGTCACCGGATCGCAAATCAACCTATGATTTAGAAGAAGACACAATTATGCAATCAGCAATTAATGAAGTGTTGGATCAGTAATAACACTGGCAAAAGGCGAGCAATACGAATATATTATTGATTATTCATTAATAATATGACACTATAGATAATATCAATAAATATTCAGGTGGTAGAATTAATGCGAGAGTATAATAAATGCAGGCATAAAAAGGGATTCACTCTGATCGAGCTTGCTGTTGTCATGGCTGTGCTGCTTGTACTTGCGGCTATTATGATACCTATGCTGCTTGGCATGCAGGATAAGGCCAGAACAAGAGTAGATG
>CAZHQX010000059.1:3701-9639 GCA_964534195.1 uncultured Oscillospiraceae bacterium | reverse complement strand
CAACAGCCGAAGCGATGAACACTCCATCAGCTTCGGCTGTTTTATCTTTTATGCTTAAACAAGTCATCCGGGGCCTATACAACACCCTCTGCAGCAGGCAGTGGTTCCTCATGTTCTATAGTCAGATTCTGCAGCCAGTGCTCCTTACGATAGTACTTAATCGCTGCCATCAGCTTGGCATTTAGAACAAACTGACTGATCATATAGGCTGCCACGATAGTAATGGGTACAAACCGCGGAACCACTGTCGCCAGTACAACAGCGATCGGAATTGGCACCAGCCAAGTATATAGCGCGTCGAGTCGGAAGGCTGACTTGATGTCACCACCGGCCCGCAGTACGAAGAAGATAATGGTATAGAGCAGCTGCGGTATGAAGAAGATCGTCTGCAGACGTATCAATAAAGTAGCAGTTGCTTTTATCTGATCTGAGACATTGAAAAACTCAGGCAGCGGACGAGAAATCAGCAAAGCCACAACCATAAGTATCGCTCCGACAACCGAGCCTAAGAACATCAGACGACGTGAATTTGTCCGGGCTTCCTTGAACTGTCCTGCACCCAGACGCGTACCAACCAGAATCGCGACACCGGCGGACATACCGCCGAACATTACATAAACAAACTGCATAGACTGCTCAACAATAACCAGCGCAGGTAATGAATACTCATCGATCCTGGCATAAGTCCAGAACAGGACA
This sequence comes from uncultured Oscillospiraceae bacterium, assembly GCA_964534195.1. Taxonomy (GTDB): domain Bacteria; phylum Bacillota; class Clostridia; order Saccharofermentanales; family UBA5734; genus JAAYFZ01. The sequence goes on along the minus strand of CAZHQX010000059.1, from coordinate 8,940 downwards.
TTCGTACCCATCGTCCAGAGGAACTCATTAGCGATCAACGGGAAGGTCTTGGCAGAAGCCATTCTCAGCAATCTCTTGCTGGCTTGTCCCGCTGCCGCGATATTCCAGTTAAACCAGGATTTACCGCTGGCAACCCACAAAATATAAAAAACCATTTCGATAACACGCGCTATCAGTGTTGCCAACGCAGCACCGCGGGCGCCCATCGCAGGCTGACCCAGCTTGCCAAATATAAATACCCAGTTCAGAAATATATTTATCGATACCGTCAGGAGACCAACGTAAAAAGGCACCTTGCTCTGGCCGACAGATCTCAGAGAGAACATCGTAACCATGGATATTCCAGCCGGAATGTAGCTGAATCTGATTATCTCCATATAGCCCAGACCAGCACTAACAGTCGCTGCATCCTTAACAAATATCCGCAGCATCAGCTCCGGTGCCAGAAGCAGCATAATGGTAAAAGCCAAGCCCACCATAATACCGGCAACATGCTGCAGCGCGAATATTATCTGGCCGCTCTTCTTGTCCCCGGCACCATAATACTGCGAGAGCAGCAATCCGCCAGCACCTGTGATACCCCAGAATATGCCCATGAAAACAAAAAATACCTTATTAGCAACCGTAACTCCGGACAGAGACGCGGCATCAACCATGCCAACCATCAGATTGTCAGTAAAACCGTACAACGAAGTGATCAGCTGCTGACCGGTAACCGGCAGCATAACAGCCAAAGCTTCGCGATAAAATGACTTATTGCCTATCAGCGGACGCAAGCTAAGTGATCCTGCAGCGCACATTCTCTGTCCCTCCTTCGAGATTTCATTCAGAAAACAATACTACCAAAACAACTGCAGGTCAATCAGATTGACAGTTTTTTTACAGATACTCAGTTTTGCACAATTTTTTCCAGTTTTTCGAGCACTATCCTGTTAAGAAGCTGAGGATCGGCCTTGCCTCCAAGCTGACGCATCGACATACCAACGAGAAATCCAGTGACCTTGGTCTTGCCCTTACGGTAATCCTCGACCGAGGTCGGATTGGCAGCCAGCACCTGATCGACCGTCCGCTCAAGCAAATCGGAATCACTCACCATCGCAAGCCCTTGTTGCTTAACATATTCATCTGGATCTGCCTCATCATCAATAGCTGCAAGCAGAACCTTCCTGGCCGATATTCTATTTATGGTACCATCAGCAGTCAAAACTATCACCCTGGCAAAAGCCTTCGGCTCGATCTGCAGCTCAGCGAGCTCGCAGCCTCTATCCTTAGCCAGCTGCAAAAGCTCTCCCATGATCCAGCTGGCTGTTTCTCTCGGCTTATCAGTAAGCAGAACCGTCTTCTCAAACAGATCAGACAGATCCGGATGGCTGACCATCATGTCTGCTTCATATTCCGCCAGACCAAGCTCAGAAACATAACGCTCACGCCTTATCTGCGGCAGCTCAGGCAGATCAGCTCTGACCTCTTCTATCCATTTATCGCTTATCTCGACCGCAACAAGATCAGGATCAGGAAAATACCTGTAATCATGAGCATCCTCTTTTGAACGCATCGGGAAGCTGGCATCCTTATTCTCATCCCAGCGTCTTGTTTCCTGACGGATAATACCGCCCTCCTCGATCAGCTCGATCTGACGGCGGCTCTCCTTCTCGATCGCCCTGCCGATCGCTTTGAAAGAGTTCATATTTTTCATCTCAGTTCTGGTACCGAAAACATCCGAACCAACCGGACGGACCGAAACATTTACATCCGCCCGCAATGAGCCCTCCTGCATACGGCAATCGGAAACACCGATGAACTGCAGAATACTCCGAAGCTTCTCAAGATATGCCAGCGCCTCATCAGCTGATCGCAGATCAGGCTCACTGACGATTTCCAGCAAAGGGACCCCACAACGGTTGTAATCCACCAGCGTCTGATCATCCCAGGGATCATGCAGCAGCTTGCCTGCGTCCTCTTCCATATGCAGCTCATGAATACGAACACGCTTAGATGAACCGCCTGCATCTATCTCCAGCCAGCCATCACGACCAATCGGCTCATAGAGCTGTGAAATCTGATAAGCCTTTGGCAGATCTGGATAAAAGTAATTCTTGCGGTCAAATCTTGTAAGTCTGTTGATATCGCAATTAACTGCCAGACAAGTTCTAATCGCATATTCAACAACAGCCTTATTCAGGACTGGAAGCGCTCCAGGCAGACCCATACAGACAGGGCAGCACTTAGTATTTGGCTCCTCACCATAGGATACAGGACAGCTGCAGAATATCTTGCTTCTGGTTGAGAGCTCGACGTGAACCTCCAGGCCGATAACAGTCTCATAGTTCATTTCGTCACCTCCTGCCCTTGAGCGGCATCATTTAAGCCTGCCGCTTTATCTGATTTCTTATCAGCTGGCATAGCCATATGATACTCAGTTAACTGCTGCCAGGCGATACCGGCGCGCAGCAGCTCATCATCCTCGTATGCTCTGCCAGTCAGCTGCAGCCCGATCGGCATACTTCTATTATCGAACCCGCAGGGCAGAGCCAGTGCCGGCAGACCGGTCAGATTTGCACCAACCGTAAATACATCACTTAGATACATAGCCAGAGGATCGTCAAGACTGACCCCAAGCAGAGGCGCTGTCGAAGGAGCAGTTGGTCCCAGAATAAAATCATGGTCGGAAAGAATTTCATTATAACGAAGTCGAATCAGCCTTCTAACCTTCTGCGCCTTCAGATACCAAGCATCGTAATAGCCGCTGCTTAAGGCAAAAGTTCCCAGCATGATCCTGTTTCTGACCTCTGAACCCAGAGCTTCGGCCCTGTTGACGCTATAAAACTCAGCAAGATCAGCATAATCAGTTTTCTTAGTGCGATAGCCATACTGAACGCCATCATACCGTGATAAATTAGCACTGGCCTCTGCAGCCGCAATCAAATAGTAAGCAGGGATGCTCTCATCAAGCAGCGGCAAGTCACATTCAGTTATGATCGCACCCGCTTTCTCAAAATCAGATATTGCCCGCTCCAGAGCCTCCGCGGTTTCTCTTTGCATTTCAAAACCGGCAAAAGCCTTCGGCACGGCGATTCTTTTGCCAGCCAGCTTGAAGCTGCTGAAATCTTCCTGCTTCTCAGAGTCCATGATCTCGTCACGAAGTATAGCCAACCTCCTGCCGAAGCCGCCATCGCCTGCGCTCATGCTTGTGCTGTCTCGATCATCAGCTCCTGCGATCTCAGCGTAGACCAGAGTGCAATCGGCTGCTGACCTGGCAATAGGACCGATCTGATCAAGCGAGGAGGCATAGGCGATCAAACCATAACGTGACACAGAGCCATAGGTTGGCTTAAGACCAGTAAGTCCGCAATATGAGCAAGGCTGTCTGATCGAGCCGCCAGTATCTGAGCCAAGCGCCAATGGTACAAGACCGGCAGCAACAGCGGCTGCGGAGCCTCCGCTCGACCCTCCTGGCACATGATCATAGTTCCACGGATTACGCGTAATATGCCAGGCCGAGGTCTCAGTCGTACTGCCCATAGCAAACTCATCAAGATTGCTCTTACCTGCGATAACAGCGCCCGCCTTGCCAAGCTTCTCAATAACAGTCGCGGAAAACGGCGGCACATACTCAGCCAGCATTTTCGAAGCACATGTGGTTTTTAGACCCTTTGTGCTGATATTGTCCTTGATGGCAAACGGCAGTCCTAGAAGCGGACTATGCGCGTCGCCTGCCGCCAGCATGGAATCGGCCTGCAGCGCTTGCTCTCGGACCATATCCACATCCATAGTAACAAAAGCGCCTAAGCCCGAGTCGATATTCTTAATTCTATCTATAGACATTTCAGCCAGCTCGCGGGAGCTCATACTGCCATCTGACAGCATTACAGCCAAACGGCTGGCACTATATTTTCCTAGTTCCATGTCAAAATCTCCTTCAGACTTCTGCTACTCAACAGCTCTCGGCACTGTCAGGAAACCGTCCTTTTTATTTTCGGTCAAACCAGTCAGCTCATCGCGTCCTATGCCCGGAAGTGCGATATCCTCGCGCAGACGTCCGGAATTCTCATATTGAGTACTCTCAGAATCAACCTCAGACGTATCTACCCCTGAGAGCCTTGTAAAATACTCAAGCACACGCTCAAGCTGGGCAGCGGTCTTGCTAAGCTCTTGTTCATCAAGCTTAAGGCGTGAAAGCTCAGCCACTCTCTCGACATCCTTTTTCTTCAGGATCTCCTGTCTATCTGCGTTTGTCATCAGAATCATCCTCTCCCTACCGGCTCTTAGCCAACAGATATCTATTAATCAGCATAACAGAATTAGCTTAAGGCTCAAGTCTGCTCTGATCTCTAGGAAACAATACACATTGTCTGACATTTGTTTTACCGGTCAGCATCATCAGCAGACGCTCGAGTCCAATACCCAGGCCACCATGCGGCGGCATGCCATACTTATGGATCATCAAATAATCACGAAAATCCTCAGGGTCCATGCCTTTTGCCAGCATTTTAGCTTTTTGTTCTTCATAATCATGAATTCTCTGGCCGCCTGTTGTGATTTCAAGACCGCGCAGCAGCAAATCGAAGCTCAGCGTATAGCGCGGATCGGCCGGATCGTCCATTGCGTAAAAAGGACGCTTCTTGCTGGGATAATGTGTAACGAAAACAAAATCACTGTCGTACTCTTCGCGGAAAAGTTCGCCTATCAAACGCTCCTCTTCAGGCTCGAGATCAAACGGATCACGGATCCTTCTGCCATACTTCTCAGATACAAGCTCTTTGGCCCTGGCAAAAGTCACTCTCGGGATGTTGTCGGCAGAGGGCAGCTTGACCTCTAGACGAGCGAGCTCAGCCGCATACTTCTCACGGAGAAGCTTCATTGTATATTTCAGCATCGCTTGCTCCATATCCATTATATCCTCGAAGGAATCAATGAAGCCCATCTCAAAATCCATGCTGGTATACTCGTTCAAATGGCGCACTGTGCTATGCTTCTCAGCACGGAAAACAGGTCCGGCCTCAAAAACTCTCTCATAGGCTCCAACCATCATCTGCTTGTAGAACTGGGGACTCTGAGCCAGATATGCTTTGCGTCCGAAATAGTCGAGCCGGAAAATATTTGATCCGCCCTCCGCGCCGGAGGAGACGATTTTTGGCGAATGGATCTCCGTAAATTCCTGCTGCTGCAGATATTCTCTGAAGCCGCGGCACAAGCCCTCCTGCAGCCGAAACATATCTCTGTACTGCTGATGTCTAAG
>CAZHQX010000059.1:0-3601 GCA_964534195.1 uncultured Oscillospiraceae bacterium | reverse complement strand
GCTGCTGTTTGTTTGCATACTCATAATCTACCCCCGCTTTCCTGTTTCTGGAATATAAAAAATCCCGGAATTCATTGAATTCCGGGACGGGCTATCATAAATGCCCGCGGTACCACCCCAATTGATGACTGCTCATCGCCTTTGATGATCCGCGCATCCGCTTAAATGTACATAACGGGTACGACCGTCTGATCCTAATAACCGTACTATAATCCTGAAGATCAATGATTTGCAGGAACTAATCATACAACTTTCAGATAAGAAGCTCGGAAGCGTTCTTCATTCACCTGCCGCCTAACATTGCTCTCAACCTATGGCAATCGTCTCTCTGTCGGTGCGTTTGTGAATTACTCTCTTCGTCTAAGCCTTTTGCTTGCTAGAATTATAAGCTTTCGATACAAAAAATGTCAAGCCTTTTTGCAATTTACTACTATACATCTTGCACTTACTCGATATAGACTAGTAAATTGTGTCTTGTCGGCTTCTGCTCAAGCTTGATCCTGTTATCGTCCAGCTTGATCAATGCCGTCATTCCAGTCACCTCCACCGAATAACGGCAATCTGTGAGATCCATCGTATAACTATTTTAATTATATGTCAATATTGACATATTTAGCTCATATATTTTGTGTTTATTCGCTAATATATGACATACTTAACTATAATCAACAATTTTCACAAATCTCATGAATCAGAAGCTAAATTTGTCAATAAAAAAACCGCCTTCTGTAGCTTGATAAACTTCAGAAGACGATTAAGCATTAAATTCGGTTGTTTATTGGAATTTCTTGTCAGATCAGATCTTCACTAGCGACTCGACAGGATATCTTGACAGTTTTTCTCTTCCGCCTAGTTCAGTAAGTTCAATAAAAAACAGAACCTTTGCGACTTCACCGCCCAGAGCTTCGACCATTTGGCAATTAGCCAGAGCCGTTCCACCTGTTGCCAGCAAATCATCAACGACCAGAACCTTCTGTCCGGCCTGAACAGCATCGATATGCATTTCAAGTGTGTCACTGCCATACTCCAGGCTGTATGTAGCCGAAACAGTGCGATATGGCAGCTTGCCCTTTTTGCGAACAGGTGCGAAGCCTGTTCCTGTCGCATATGCCAGCGGAGCACCGAGTATAAATCCACGTGATTCAGAACCGATGATCAAATCATATTCGACATCGCGTACCAGCTCAGCCATCTGATCGATCGTCTCACGGAATAATTTCTTGTCCTTGAGTACTGTGGTAATGTCAATAAAATCAATACCAGCCTTGGGGAAATCTGGAATATGTCTTAGCGCTGCGTTTAAATCCATTATTCGGGGCCTCCAGTCATATGTTTAGCATTTCATACCTTGCTATTATACAGTTATTTTACTGAAGTTAACAGATATAGTGATAAAATGAAGATAGAGATAGCCTCGGAGGAAGCAAAAGCAAAAATGTGAAAGGAGGGCAGCCAGCCCCGGTCACATCCGGATTTCCGGCTAGCTGCACGGTCATTATGAAGGGGCAGAATATTCAATTGATTCCAATCGTGAAAAAAAAGGAAGCAAACCACCATGCTTCACTTGTCAGGATCATCACAATCCTTTTGGTTTTCGCATTGCTGGCTTTTGCCGGCTGCGGCGCATCCAGCAAGGATACATCCTATCCGGGAGAACCAGATTATGGAGAAGATAGCGGTGCGCCGATGGAAACAACGACAGCTTCTATGAATTCACAATCTGGCGCCGGTGATGTCGACAAGCTTGACGCCAACAGAAAAATTATCCGAAATGCCAGCCTTGATATGACAGTAGTTGATGTAACTGCTGTTTATGAGTCGATTCTGGCACAAGCGCAGTCCTATGGCGGCTATGAGCTGTCACGTCAGCAATCCGAACAGAATGACTATATTTTTATCAGCGCTGCCATAAGGATCCCGCCGGAAAATCTTGATGCTTTTATTGAGTTCATCAAGCAAGCCGGCAAGGTCATCAATATAAACATCAGCACAGATGACATTACGGAGAACTATTACGATACCGAGATCAGACTTGAGAATATGGAAAAGAATCTTGATAAGTATTATGAGTACCTCGAAGAGAGTCGTAATATCGAGGATACGATAATGGTTCAAAATCAGATCAATAGTCTGACTATGGAAATCGAGTCACTGAAGGGCAAGCTTAAGCTATGGGACAGCCAGCTCTCAGAATCGACAGTTGCTCTCAACATCCGTCAGGAAAACGATCCTGTGCAGGTTCGCAAGGAAGTAAATTGGAACGCACTTAGCCTGGACGATATGTCCTATCTTATGACATCAGGCCTTAAGAGTGTTGTTAACTTCCTTACCGGCGCCGGACAATGGCTGCTAATAATTCTTGTTGCAGCCGCACCTATCTGGGTACCTCTACTGATAATAATCATTCTGCTCGTAAGAAGAAGCCGTAAACGCAGAAAACAAAGAGCTATAGCGATGGCAGCACAACAGCAGCAGTGGCAGCAGCATAACGGCCAGCAGGGCCAGCCCTTCCAGCCGATGCAGCATTCAGGACAACCGACTGCTCAAACACAGCAGCAGAACTTAAATCAAGTCGAGGGAACGCAAAGCGAAGGTGAAAATAAATAAAGAAACACCTGAGAGCGCAGTCGTTCCGACAATGATCTGAGCAGCCAGATCGCTATCGCTGTTCATATTCTTTGCCATTATATAGCTGGATACGGCTGTTGGTGCGCAGAATAGAATAAACAAGGCACCAAGCTCCGAATCTCTAAAACCGACCAGAACAGCTAATAAAACTACTATCGCAGGAATGATCATGAGTCGTAGAACGGTCGCACTGAACACAAGCTTCAGGCGGCCGTTCATTTGTTTGGCATTGATCTGACTGCCAAGCATAATTAGAGCCAGAGGATTGGCGATTCCAGCAATATCACGCGCTGTGCGGTCAAGCACGAGCGGCAGACTTACAGGGAGCGATGCGAATATGACACCGGCTGCAGCACCAATGATCAGTGGATTCTTCAAGACTGATACAAAAATTCTTGACCAACGAATACGCTCAGAGCTGCCATCCGAGAAATACTCAAGTATAAATACAGCCAGAACATTATAGAGAGCGATAACAAGCGGCAAAAGCATAGCTGTTGGACCGATCCCGGCTTCACCAAATAAATTTCTTGCGAGCGGATAACCCAGAAGCAAATAATTCCCTCGATAGACACCCTGGATAAAGGCTCCACATTTTCTTCTATCACTTAACACTCTCGGTACCAACAGCACAAGCAGTATGGCGATCGTGATGATCGTTAATACTGCGAACAGCAGAAGTCGCAGGCTGAAAAACTCAGACAATTCCATACCAGCTATATTGTAGAATAGACTAATTGGAAAAGCTGTTTGAAACAGCAGCTTATTGACACCATTATTGAGACTCTCGCTGATCAAGCCAATCCGCTTAAGTATTATGCCAAGCAGTACCAGCAGCATCAACGGAGCGATCGCATTGAAGCTGAACCAGAAAACAGACATATCAGACCTCTGTCAGAGGCCTGCTGCGATCTAACCGCATAGTCAGGTATGCCGCGAAGCTCTCGCTCGGCAGCTTGCGCAGTCTTGTTCT
>CAZHQX010000058.1:0-9863 GCA_964534195.1 uncultured Oscillospiraceae bacterium | reverse complement strand
TTGCCAAGGTGAAAGTCGCGAGTTCGAATCTCGTATCCCGCTCCAAACCGGGTTTCATACCCGGTTTTTTTGTTTAGTCCGCTGGAAATCATGACAGGAGCATGCCTATGAGCTATAATAAGCCTTAGCTGGCCTGCTGGATCTGTCCAGATATGCCGCATGCAAATAAGCAGTAAATGCGAGGAGAATTATTATGCCGCCAGTATCATTGCAGAATATAGTTAAAGAGTTTGATCTTGAGATAATTGTTGAGTTTGATAATCTTGATGATATCATGATATCTGTTGCGGATGTGACCCGGCCTGGATTACAGCTGGCCGGTTACTTCGATCATTTTGGACCCGACCGCATTCAGGTTCTGGGTAATATGGAGACTGCTTTTCTCGAGAGACTTGAGAGCAAGGATAAGGAGCTGCGCATAGATGCTTTATTCGCGAAGGGCATACCATGCCTGATTCTAACGCGACATCATGTGGCTTTTCCCGAGCTGATAACCTGCGCAAAAAAATACTCAGTGCCTGTATTGCGCACTGGTGAAACGACCGCTTCTTTTGTCAGTGGCCTCGTTAAGTTTCTTAATGTAGAACTTGCACCTAGATCATCGCTTCATGGAGTTCTTATAGAGGTTTACGGTGAAGGTATCCTGATCCTGGGTGAGAGCGGTGTTGGTAAATCAGAGACCGCACTTGAGGTTGTAAAGCGTGGACATCGCCTGATAGCTGACGATGTTGTTGAGGTTAGAAGAGTTTCTGATACGACATTGCTCGGAAGAGCTCCGGAGATCATCAGACATCTGATTGAGATCAGAGGTATCGGCATTCTTGATGTTAAGGAACTTTATGGCGTATCATCTGTAAAAATGCAAGAGAACATAAACTTCGTAATTAATCTTGAGCTTTGGGATGAGAAGAAGACCTATGAGAGACTTGGCTTAAATGAAGAGTCTACTGATATACTTGGTATAGAGGTTCCTTCGATCACTATCCCTGTAAGGCCCGGCAGAAACCTCGCGATCATCGTTGAGGTTGCCGCAATCAATTTCCGCCAGAAATCAATGGGCTATAACGCGGCAAAAGCACTTACCGACAGGTTGTTCTGGACCTGATATGAGCATGAATATTTTTGCAGAGCTTACAGCAATATTTCCAGAGGCCGGCAACAGGCTTAAGGAAAATGAAAAAATGAGTGAATACACCACCTTCCGCCTGGGCGGTCCTGCGGACTGCCTTTTTTTACCGTCAGGCACAGGTGAATTACAGAGAGCGTTGGCTTTTGCTTCTGAGCATAAAATCGTCGTGACTCTTCTGGGCCGCGGTTCCAATGTAGTGGTTTCGGACCGCGGTATTAGAGGCTTGACAGTTATGATATCTGAGCACATGGGCTCAATTGAACGAGCTGGCAGTACCCTGGTAGCTGATGCAGGCGCTAGCTTGGCATCATTGGCTGGAACTGCCGCTAACAGTTTATTATCAGGACTTGAATTCGCGTCTGGAATACCTGGAGCAGTCGGCGGCGGCGTTATGATGAACGCAGGTGCTTATGACGGCTCTCTGGCTGACTGTCTGATTTGGACTGAATATCTGGATGAGAATAATGAACTCAAAAAACTCATGGCAGACCAGCACGAGTTCGGATATCGCAGCAGCTTCTTCATGGGAAGCTCGAAGGTAATTGTGCGGTCAGCCTTCAATCTTAAGCAAGGCCGTTACGAAGATATTGTCGAGAAAATGGCTGATCTGGCTGCCAGACGACGCGCCAGCCAGCCTCTGGAAAAACCGAGCGCAGGCAGCGCCTTTAAGAGACCGGTAGGGTATTATGCCGGCAAACTGATATCTGATTGTGGTCTTAAGGGATATGTTCATGGCGGCGCTGGTGTATCTGAGAAGCACGCAGGATTTATTGTCAACTTTGGCAGCGCAACTGCTTCAGACGTTCTGGCTGTGTTTTGTCATGTTCAACGAACAGTTTATAATGAAACAGGGGTTTTGCTTGAGCCTGAGGTTCGTTTTGCCGGTGACTGGAGTGGTGATCTGTCAGTTCTTGCGGGCTGCCATTCAATTTGATAAGGAGATCAATATGGAAGTTGTTGTGTTAACAGGTATGTCAGGAGCTGGCAAAAGTATGGCCCTGAATTATCTTGAGGATATGGGATATTTCTGTATTGACAATCTGCCGCCGCAGCTCCTGCCCGAACTGATAAAGGCTTACGCTCATCAGCGGGTCAACGGTGAATCCGCTGATGAACCTCAGAGATTGGCTTTTGGTATTGATGTTCGCAGCGCAAGTCTGGAAGAGCTTTTTCCGAATCTTGAGCGCATAGCTAAGATGGGCGCCAAATATCGTGTTGTATATCTTGAGGCGGCTGATCAGGCATTGATAAACAGGTATAAACAGAGCCGGAGAAATCATCCGCTGGCACAGAGTCATGGATTGACCAAGGCAATACAGCTTGAGCGTACCAGATTGGAAATACTGCGAGCTATGGCCTCCGACATAATCGATACTACCGAGCTGTCACCATCAGATTTGCGCAACAAGCTATATGAAATGCTCTCAAGCAGAGACCGCGATGAGCGAATGACAATACTAATTCAGTCTTTTGGCTTCAAATATGGTATTCCAGCCGATTGTGACTGCGTTATAGATGTCAGATTTATACCTAATCCGTATTATATTCCTGAATTAAGGCCTCTTTCCGGATTGGACAGTGCGGTATCTGAGCATGTGTTAAGCTTCAAGGAAACGACAGAGTATATGGACAAGCAGGAGGATATATTTGAATACACTATCCCTTATTATATTCGTGAGGGTAAGGTGAGACTTACTGTCGGTGTCGGCTGTACAGGTGGACGCCATCGGTCGGTCGCTTTGGCTGAGGATCTTGCGAACAGACTAAGAGATAACAGACTGAGAGTTCTAGTAGATCATCGTGACATAAGTAAGGACCCAAAACTTGCACGTCGTTTGAATTCTGAAGAGAATTAGCGCTAGAGGTAGCATATGCTTACAGATACAGAAGAAAAGCTTATAAAATACGCAAGAAATCCCAGGATCGGACCGCATATAACAGTTATAGGCGGTGGTACAGGGTTGTCGACCCTTCTAAGAGGTCTTAAGCTATATACACATAATCTTACCGCCATTGTTACTGTTGCTGATAACGGCGGCTCATCAGGCATGCTGCGCGAGGATATGGGCATGCTGCCCCCGGGGGATATCAGAAACTGCATTCTGGCTCTTGCAGACACCGAGCCGCTGCTGAGTGATCTCTTCCATTACCGTTTCCGTGAAGGTCGCCTGTCCGGGCAAAGCTTCGGAAATCTATTTATCGCCGCCATGAACTCGGTATGTGGTAATTTCTACGAAGCGATCATCAACGTATCAAAAGTACTAGCGGTAAAAGGCAAGGTCCTCCCGGTCAGCCTGCAGGATGTTAATATCAGCGCTATTCTGACTGACGGTACTACAATAGTCGGTGAATCAGAAATCGGCGACCGACCTGATCCTGAAGTCTGCGAGATACAAGACATTTTTATGCAGCCTGCGGATGCCAGACCAATGCCTGAAGCTATTGATGCCATTAATAAGGCAGATCTGCTGGTGCTGGGTCCAGGCAGTCTTTATACAAGCATTATTCCCAATCTGCTTTTCCCGGAAATCTGCAAAGCAATAGAAACAAGCAGAGCAGCAACTGTTTATGTTGGGAACATCATGACACAGCCTGCGGAAACGATAGATTATGATACTAACAGGCATATAGAAGCTATCCTCAGACATATGCAGCGCAGCTGCAGCTGTGCTAATCCTATTGATTACTGTGTTGTCAATAATGCCTGGATCGACGAGGAGCTGATCGAGCGCTATCATCTTCAGAGCGCGATTCCTGTAACAACGGATCGCGATCGGATAACTGAGCTTGGTATCGAATTGGTTGAGGCACCTCTCGCCTGTGTACATGACGGTAAAATCAGGCATGATCATACAATTTTGGCGCGCACAGTGATATCACTTCTTGATAATCCCGGTCAGGTTAACAGGAGCAAAAATAATGACTGATTTTTCAAGCTTTTCCAGACAGGTAAAAGACGAGCTATATGATGTTTCCGTTCTTGATACAGAGAACATGCAGTTAAATCTGCTGGCCAGCCTGTTTGCTGCAGGCAGATTGAGGACTAATCTTATTCAAGTATCTACATCACATCGTGGCTTCGCTGAATTAGCAGTAACCTGGTTTCGGGAAGTTTACAATACAGATGCCGAGAGCCAGACAGGACGTGAACTGACATCGGTATCTGTTGCCAAGCGGGAAACATACAGACAAATTTCTCAGGATCTGCGGGATATGTTCAGCTACGATCCTGTGCTGAACAATCTTGGAGAAATTCCCAAGATGACAGCATCACAGGGACAGGCGATCATAAGAAGCATGTTTCTGGCCTGTGGATCTATCGGTGATCCACGACAAGCATATCATCTTGAATTTGCACTAAGACGCCAGCCGGCAGCATTGTGGCTGGATGAGCTTCTCAAAGATTTTGATGTTAAAGCACATTTGCTTAAGCGACAGGGCTATAGTGTTTTGTATGTAAAAGACGGAAAACAAATTGCCGAGCTGCTCCTGCAGTGCGGTGCTCATCTATCACTGCTTGACTTTGAATCACTAAGAGTTGAGAAGGAGATGCGAAATTCTGTCAACCGGGTCGTTAATTGCGATAGCGCAAACTCACAGAGAATAGCCAATGCTTCTGCCAGGCAGCTTGAACTGATCAGGCAGCTCGAGGAGCGTCATGGTCTGGGCTTCCTCCCTGATGATTTATTAACAGCGGCAAAAGCCCGGCTGGCTAACCCGGACTATTCACTTAAGGAGCTTGGCGAGATTATGATTCCGCCACTCGGCAAATCAGGTATGAATCATCGTCTTAAGAAGCTTGAACGTATAGCAGGTGAGATGCTTGGTCAGCTTAGAGAGGATGATAAATGATAGATATAGTCTTAGTTGAGCCGGAAATACCTCAGAATACAGGAAACATTGCCAGAACATGTGTGGCAGCCGGCGCCAGATTGCATCTGGTAGAGCCTCTTGGCTTCAAAATTGATGATCGTCAGGTCAAACGTGCCGGACTTGATTACTGGTTTGATCTTGATTTGACTATTTGGCCTGATCTTGACAGCTGCTTACGCAGCTTCTATGGACGCAGCATTTTCTATGCTACCACCAAGGCTGATAAAACATATGCTGACGCCTCATACGATAAGGACAGTGTTATTCTATTCGGCAAAGAGACAAAGGGTCTTCCTGAGCCCCTGCTGCTTGCTCATCCGGAGAGATGTATACGCATACCTATGATCAGCAGCGCCAGATCGCTGAATTTGTCGAATTCAGCTGCAATTGTCTTATACGAAGCAATGAGGCAGCACGGATTCCCCGGCCTGACAGGAGAGAGCGATTTCCTTGCAAGCCAATCACCACGCTAGAATATGGAGATATTAAAATGTACGATCAGATCGATCAGAATCAGATGACTGTGGATCTCTTCTGCAAGCTTGTTGGACATGATTCGCCATCATTACATGAGGGCGAAATTGCCGAATGGCTGCGCCTCTGGATGAGGCAAGAGCTTAGTCTTGAACTGGAGGAAGATGATTCAGCTGGTAAAATAGGTGGGCAGTCAGGCAATCTCTTGGGCAGAATCCCTGGAGAGCTTCCTGGCCCCTGCAAGCTCTTCTCAATTCATCTTGATACAGTTGAGCCCTGCAGCAATAAGAAGATAATCATTGAAAATGGCATAATAAAAACTGATGGCAATACAATTCTCGGGGCCGATGACATGGCTGGTGCGGCGGCAATACTGACTGCTCTGTGGCAGATCAAAAAGCAAGGTCTGCCTCATGGCAGTATGGAGCTTCTATTTACAGTTGCAGAGGAGCTGCATCTCAAGGGCAGCAGCTGTATCGCACCTGGCTGGATAAAATCTGAAATAGCATATGTTCTTGATACAGGCGGCGCTCCGGGACTTGCTGTTAATTCTGCTCCCGGTCATATAGATTTTTCCTTCAAGATCAAAGGGAGATCGGCGCATGCCGGCATAGCGCCGGAGCAAGGTATAAGTGCGATCGAAACAGCAGCGACAGCAATAGCTTCTATGAGATTAGGCAGGTTGAAAAATGGTGTTACCGCGAATATCGGACGTATAGTTGGCGGTTCGGCCACTAATATTGTTGCTGAGACCTGTGAATTTACTGCTGAATGCAGAGCTCATTCTGAGGAACTTCTGCTGGAGCAGGCTGACCACATGCAGAACTGTGTGGAAGCTGCCTGCGACAGGTCAGGTGCGCATCTTGAAATAAAGCGAAATCTTTCTTATTCACCATTTAGAACTGAGGAGAACAGCAGATCCGCCGTTATATTCAGGCAGGCTTGCGCCAATTCCGGCCTCAGCGCCAGCTTCGCCCCAGGCGGTGGCGGCAGTGATCTAAATCATTTAGTGCAGCTGGGTCTGGAGGGACTGGTGCTTGCTGTAGGCATGGAGAATGTACATTCATGTTCTGAAAATATCAGAATAGAACATTTGCACCAATTAACGGATTTGGTTCGTAACCTGATGATTTTATAGAGACCTGGCTGAGCCGTTTTGAGTTTGTCCGTACAGGTGTTATAATTTCATGCATGACTTGGATGTAATCAGTGATCCGGAGGATTTATGGACTTTTGCCAAACAATTGAATCAGTTGACTGTGAATTGTCGATATACAGGAAGGGCTTTTTGAATGTCCGGCTGGATCTCGCAAAAGGACTTATCGTCTGGAAGGACAGCAATCACTGGAGCAATAATTTTGTACGATCGTTGACTTTTACCGAGGTGGAAATGATAAGACGTCTGCTGCCGGAGCTGTGTACTGTTTACAGTGACAACTGCAGCTGCCCAACACCAAGAGCAGATTCCGGCGCATCGTTGAACATTGTCAGCCCTTCTATTGATAATGAAAATACTTCAGGCGGCAGCAGCTGGCAGATCTTGCTTCGCAGCAATTCAGAATGCAGATGTATCAAGGGGAGAAGCCAGCAGATCATTATATGGCGTAAGGTAATCAGAACGATCGAGCAGATCAGCAGAATACCAGTTAGAATTCAGTAAAAAAACAGTCATATTACTTAAGTATCAGAGCTTAAATAATTCTGCCCAGCGTTGTTTTGTTTACCGCTATTGTTATATTTGGTAAAATGTCTGCAGTGCATCATATGCACTCAGTGAAGTGATTGGAAGGGTTTGCAGATGGATTTTCTCGAAGGGTTTCTATTGGGTCCGCTATGGAGCGATACAGAATATGAGACACAACGTCATGTTGGTTTCCATATATTCCTGGGAACGATCATCAGCGGTATCTTTCTTTGGCTGTTGATTTTCCCTGATAAGCTGAGCTTCTGGCTGGGCCTGCCCACCGCTATGTATGTCATTTTCATTATTCTTTTTATGCTCGCTACACCTTTTGCCGCTAGAATCTACTATCAGCTTAAGCTTCCGCTTAAGCTGCTTATACTGGCAGTTCAGGTTTTTAAATTCGCAGCGGTCTATATAGTTGCTTATCAGACGATGCTTCCCAAATATCAGCTTGATCTTACTGAACTTCCGCAGACTCTTATTGAGGAGATCAATTTATCTATCAGCAATGCTACTGAGTTTTTTGAGGGCTTCGGCAGAGCGACTGGAATGCTGCTTGGCATTATTGGCGGTGGATTGATGATAGTGCTGAGGCTGCTGATAATTATTGGCGTCGCGATCATTATTCCGATTTTGATCATCATCGCTGTCAAGCTGGTACAATGGGCATGGGATTTCATAACACAAAAATACATTCTTAGAGAGACCCACAAATAGAATCTGTTGATCGAAGGTGATTGTATGAAGAAAACAAAAATCATATGTACAATGGGTCCGGCTCTTGAAAATGATGAGCTTCTTCGCAGCCTGATGCTGGCAGGGATGAATGTTGCCAGACTGAATTTTTCACATGGAGATCATGAAGAACATTTGGGACGTGTTGAGCGAATCAAGCGGCTCAGGGCGGAACTGGATATTCCAATTGCGCTTCTGCTGGATACGAAAGGGCCTGAAATCAGAACAGGTGATTTTGAAAATGGCAAGGTTGAGCTCAAAGAGGGCTCGATCGTTACCTTGCTGCCAGGCAATGACATTGGCACTGCCGAGGTAATATATGTCAGTTATGTTGACTTTTACCGGGATGTGCTTGTAGGATCTCCGATTTTGATCGATGATGGCCTGGTTGAGCTGGAGGTTCTTGATATTGAGAACTCCCGGGTTCGCTGCAGAGTACTAAATGGTGGTGTCATATCAAATCATAAGAGCATTAACCTTCCAGGTGCGAAAACTAATTTACCTGCTCTGACAGCAAAGGATATTGAAGATATTCGTTTTGCGATCGAGCATGATTTCGATTTCATCGCGGCTTCTTTTGTACGCAAGGCGGCTGACGTTCTAGAGATCAAGAAGATTCTGGAACGCTATAATGGTGATTCTATCCACATCATAGCCAAAATAGAGAACCGTGAAGGCATCAGTAATTTTGATGAGATTCTCAAAGTCGCTGATGGCATAATGGTCGCGCGTGGAGATCTTGGAGTGGAGATTCCCATGCAGGAGGTCCCAACGGTTCAGAAATCACTGATTGAGAAGTGCTATAAAATTGGTAAGCCATGTATCACTGCTACGCAGATGCTTGATTCGATGATTAGGAATCCACGTCCGACCAGAGCGGAGGTTTCTGATGTTGCCAACGCGATTCTTGATGGCACGAGCGCTATAATGCTCTCTGGTGAGACGGCTGCGGGCAAATATCCGCTTGAGAGTCTCAACATGATGGTCAGCATCGCCGAGCAAACTGAGAAATCGATCGATTACTGGGCTGAATTCATTAAGTCCAGATATGAGATGGTTTCGAGCGTCACGAATGCTATCAGCCATGCGACATGTATGACAGCAATGGATCTTAAGGCAGCTGCTATTGTCGCTGTTACGCATAGCGGCAGAACTGCCAGACTTATATCTAGATTCAGGCCTGAGTGTCCAATTGTTGCAACAACAGTCTCATCGAGATCATACAGACAGCTTGCTCTGTCCTGGGGTGTATATCCCTACCTCGTTGAAGAGGTCCATACAACTGATGCCATGTTTGAGCTTGGCATGAATAAGGCGCTGGAATCGGGCAAGGTCAAGAATGGAGATGTTGTTGTTATTACTGGCGGAACCCCTATAGGTATGAGTGGTACGACTAATACTCTCAAGGTCCAGAACATCGGCAGGATTCTGGTCGATGGCAAGGGCATCGGCAAGGGTACCATATCAGGCGAGGCGCTTGTTATCCATAGTGTTGAAGATCTTAAGCTGGCTGATTTGCGCCAGGATTATGTTTTGGTGGCAACTCATACTGACAATGAAATGCTGCCAGCCATGAAGAAGGCTGTGGCTCTTGTTGTCGAGACGACCGATCCCGGCAATCATGCCGCCATCGTTGGTCTGGCTCTTGATATACCGATCATTTATGCCTGTGAAAACGCGACTAAGATTTTGAAAACGGGTTCAATTATTGCTATCGATGTTGATCGCGGAACTATCAGCTGACCTGCTTGCTCTTCAGTTGACAATTTGTACACATTTGCATCATATTATTTTCCAATTTCTCCAAGTTGTGATCAAATGACAGGTATATAAATGTAAGTGAAGAAAAATTACTGTCAGAGATAATATATAGGGAGGCGTTTCAAATGGAAAAAGATATGAATTTGCCTGAGCAAAATAACACCAACAGTGTTAATGAAGCACTTAATAGCAACATAAATGATCAGA
>CAZHQX010000057.1:0-9949 GCA_964534195.1 uncultured Oscillospiraceae bacterium | reverse complement strand
CATCTGCGTTTTCCGGATCATCTGTTCTGCGGAATATGACGCCTTCATAGCTCCAATTTCCAAGATCATTGATCGGAGCCGACCAGCACACATAATCGTTCAAACAGTAAACATGGCTGTTGAAACGGTCATGGGAGCCGTAGATATAAACTCTGTCTCCAAATACGTAAGGCTCGCCATCCGGAATGTATTCCCACGAAGGCAAATAGGGATTGACGCCTAATGATTTCATATGTCGACCATACCTTTCTGCTGTATCGATCATCTGTCAGCTGTCAAAAACCGCATAATGATCGTATATCTTATTTCTATCTGCTCTTGCTTCTATCGGCAAGATTTCTGCGTCAGCAATGTCATATACGCCAAAAGCCGCCTCCAACCGGGCTGTCGGGTCGATTTCCACATAGGTGCACCAAGGTAGCCAGTGATAATGACTCTGTAATGTCTGATTTGAAAAATTGGCGGCTTCATGGCCAAGGCCGGTCATAGCATAGCCGACACTGCCATCGACATCATTACACTGTCTGGTATTACAGTGGATAAA
The DNA here is from genome assembly GCA_964534195.1 of uncultured Oscillospiraceae bacterium. Lineage (GTDB taxonomy): Bacteria > Bacillota > Clostridia > Saccharofermentanales > UBA5734 > JAAYFZ01. The sequence continues at coordinate 9,405 of CAZHQX010000057.1, read as the reverse complement.
TTCGGCAAAATCTCGGTAGTGATCATCGCCTGTTATGAGATAAAGCCTATAATAACTGAATGAAACAGCTGCCATATAGACATCACCAGCTCCACTGCCAATCGTTATGATGCTCTGCCCGCTGATGCCATTATCATTAAATGGATGCTTGGGCAACATGGTTCTGATTGGGAAATCCCAAGAATATGTCCAGGTTTCAGTGAAATCAGCAGCAGCTTTCAGAGCATCCAGCCACTTTGTCTCTGATGTCAGATCATAGAGCGACTGGAACGCGTACATAGCATAGATGCCGGATTCATTATCAACGATATCAAGGTTGTCGCAGGTCGATCCTCTGTACTCCATATTCAGATAGACATTGTCGTAGCACCAATCCCCGGCACGCAGCGCGGCATCCTTATACAATGTGTTTTTAGTTATGAGATAGAGCTGAATCAAGAATCGGACAACGCTTGTCGTATTTGCCTTCGAATCCATCCGCATCGAATTATCATGATTATAAGCTCGGTAGAAGCTGCCATCTTCATTCTGAACGCTAAGCAGCCAATCAGCAGCTCTGCGACAGAACTCCAACCACTCAGGATGATCCTCGTTATTATTCTTAGTGAATACATAGGCATCCTGAATAGCCTCCAGACCATCAGCGATCATCCTTGTCCATAAAGGATAAGGCTCAAAGGACTCAATCGTTGGATTGTAGCAGACATTGGGCGCACCACTCTCAGTCATCGCGGTCCTTACCCAGAAATCAATGATTTTACGCCCCTTCTCAGACGCCTCGGGATTTTTCTGCTTATCTCCATAACAAATCAAATTGTAACCAATACCCGGCTGCTGCCCGACAAAACCGAACTGAAAGGATACGCTGGAGATATCAAAATCAGGCAATTGACAGGCAAAAGGCAAGCCAATCGAATTACCATACTCTCTAGTCACCTTGGTCAAAAGCTGCATGCAATTGAAATAGTGTTGTTTATTGTCAACTGCAAAAAGCGGAGCACGGAGGCGATCATAGGTCTTGCGCCAAGTATCCTTCATCATGTCATAGTAATTATCATACTTACCTAGTACAACAGACACAGAATATGCTTGCTCGAAACCAACCTCCAGCGGATGGTAAACGCGCGAGAAGGTTTTTGTCCTCATCATATAATCGATGTTGTAAACCATACCCTTGCGCGGAAGCTCACCATCTGTACAGGGAAATACATAGTCGATCATCAGACCATCTCTTCTTGTTTTAATATCTTTACGCAACGGATAACCGTAGTAGAGATAGTTGAGGGTTCTCGATTCAGGCTTGCTTAAACCGATCGAGCCTGTATTGATCAGACGATCCACATGATGCTCTGAAGCAACGATCGTGGTATCTCTCATGACAACATCAGCAGCCCAACGAGAAAGAGCGATAGCTTCACCAGTTGATCTGTGCTGAGCTGAAAACAATGGCAGGGCATACTTAAGCTCTGATTGCCAGAAATACTCGCATGAAGTATCATTTCCAACAACATGAGGTGCAGTAAACTGATTCTGGCGATACCAGGCTCCAGGAGCGAAGCAGTCATACTCTCCAATATCCTCAGATGGTGCCATAACAAAAGAAATCTTGCTTGCAAATCCCAGATCATCGATTGTTTTGATCACACTAACCTGTCTGTCTATCTTGAGGCCATCCGAAACAACTGAAAAGCTATCGCTAAATTTTAGCTCAGTTCCTGATGGCGTTTGTAAAACCCCCTCGGCCAGAATACCATCCGACATCTCTGAGACCTCAGAATAAGGCGCGTCATAGAACTCTGTTATAGATAACGCGGTCTTAACGAAGGCATACATCGGCCGGCGATTGAAATACAAGATATCTTGATCTCGGTAAACCTCATATCCACCTGCTTCGAAGCTTATTCTGTAATTTCCTGCTACTAGTTCCATTTGCTCCTCCAAATCCCCTGATTTTAATCATGCTCCTATCGAGTTTACGTCAGTCCCTATCGATGCTATCTACCAGAAATTACCCTCTCATATGAATATCCTCGATCACTGTTAAGGCTGGCTTGTACCAGCTCAAAATACACTACCGAATTTGCATTCAACGTAAGCTTAAGCTCGACCCCTGCTGCCGCAGCGATAATCGTATCTGACTCAAACAGCGGCGAAGACGCAGCAGTCAGATGATCAAGTTGAGTTTGCGTCAGATGTCTTGGTTCACCGAGATCATGCCAGGTTTTAAGCGGATTGCAAGTGACCTCATCAACAGTTCTCTTGATTAGGCAGAATCTTCCCTCGGTCTCCGGCAAATTAAAATTCAACTCAAGCGGATCATCGCTTAGATTCCAGGCAACACCTATATATTTACCGGTTTTATCAATAACAACAATTGAGTCTGACTCACGATGCAGACAATCACCTTGCAGATTCTTGAAAAACTTAAAGGCCCAGAACGTTGGTTTAGGAATCCCCTGATTAGCAACCATACCGAAACCACCATGGAATGGAGCAAACGGTACGCCAAACTCCTCGAAAACATCGCCGAAGGTCCAATAAGAATAGGACTCATTCATATCACCCATACGTGATAAAAGCAGTGAGATATACGCCGCGTTATAATTTGTGTCATGCACGGGCGCGTTCGGAACATATGAGGTGTTGAACTCAGTAATGTGTATACCCAGCTCCTTATACTCCTCGAAGCTGTCAACGATCGAGCGGGTATTCTCAAGTGTTTCCAGACAGCTGTCCGGGTCATGGAGCTTAACATAAGCATAATGACCATCAACGACCGGCAGCTCAGAAACATAATGATGACGTGATACGAAATCAATATCCAATTTTTTATCCCGGCAAAAGTCGAGGAATTCTCTGATCCATTTTTCATCCTCAACACCGCAGATAGCCGGGCCGCCCACTTGAAAATCTGGATCAATAGCTTTTATCGTCTTGAAGGATTCTTCAAACAGCCGGAAATACTCCTGCATATCCGCCTTTTGCCAGAATCCAGGTAAATTAGGCTCATTCCAGACCTCAATAGGCCAGGTCAGCACCTCGTCTCTTCCATAGCGTTCTATCAGGTGCTCGAGAGTAGCTCCAACCATCTGATTCCAGGCGTCATAGCTATATGGAGGAGTTACATTTCCCTTCCAATAGAATACTGTTTGACTGCCGGACGCCATTTTAGCAGGCATGAATCCCAGTTCCAGAAAGGGTCTGATGCCAAGTTCAAGATATCCGTCCATTATGCGGTCGAGATAAGTGAAGTTATACTCCGCGATTCTGTTGCCGTTTTCATCTGTATATTCCTGATAAATGCCGATGTCATCAGCGAACAAACCGTGTCCACGGATATAGCGGAAGCCAATCTCCTTCTGAACCAGGGCCAGTTGCTTCATGTACTCCTGCTGCAAGGCCAGCCCCATTCGACCGGTGCCTACACAATAATCAACCCTGTTATTGAAGGCCTTTGTTATGCTTTTTGACAATGTATATGTTTTTGATCTGTTCATTTATATGCTCCACTTCTCAAGCAAGTATTCTGGGATCTATATTAATTGTCAGAGTTTCTTGTACTTGGCCGAAAGGACCAGGAAGAGTTGCTGCTTCGTCATTTTCAGTACCGAAATAATCATTAGGCACAAGACGATATTTATCTACCGGGTTAATATCGCTGAGTTGCCTTACATAATCTGCAGAAGTGTTCTGCCAGCGCTTGGGCAGGCTTCGCTGGAGCGCGGGCTTGATCGTCAGTTGATATGTTTCTGTATCAACATCGATCTGAAGCTCACCTTGCGCAGAATTCATATCCATTGAGTAATACTCCTGCCAGGATTTAAGATCGAGACAGACTACAGGTGCAGGATACATGATTCTCAAGTAACCGCCTGGCATGTTCAGATATAGATTGCCATCGGACTGATTATTTTCTGTAGGCAGCTTATACGCTGCCTCACCGCAGTCAAAGAAAATATTGTTGAAGATCTCAGCATCACGCGATGTACCACCTCTGCCTGATCTCTCAAGACGGAAGGGTACTGCTTTTGCGAAATAGCCGGCACTTCTACATTTGCCGATCAGGTTATGAGCGATCCTCAAATGATCAGTGCCCTCACCATAAACAGCATAGCCATTAACAATGCATGGATCCTCCATCTTGTACCAGCCTGCTGATCCAGCTTCAGCCTTGAGATCATTTGGATCAAATCTCCCCTCAACATTCCAGAATATGTTGTTGTCGATAAGATTGACACCATCGCGACTGCACTCAATGAAGATCGCTTCACGCTGTTCGATTCCGTCAAGGAACAGATTTGAGGTTATCCGGTTGTTTTCATTTGCTACATCCAGCCACAGATGGTCAGCTCGGATCGTCTTACGGAATATGTTGCGTCGAATCAAACTATTACGGCAGCAATGAGCTTTTAGACCTGCTGCTTCCCAGGATAATTCCATTTTCTGCCAGCCGGTTCCTTCTATCAAATTGTCTTCAACCAGAATGTTTTCTACAAACATGGCGGCAATTCCACATACGCCAACATTGTATATTTTGCAGCGTCTGATTATGTTGTAGCCCAGTACCTGTTCATCATCCATTTTGTGATGCCAGCATTCATTGCCAATATCGATGCCTACACCGTTTGACCAATCAATGGTGCAGTCCTCGATAATCCAGTGATGGCCGCGATTAAGAGAAATCGCTCCACGCTGAGGCACCGGGGCACCTGTCGCAGCATGTGCGCAGGTGATGCCTTTTACCTTTATATAATTGAGAAAAGGCGCCGCAGGCGCGAAGCACTGTTCTCTGCATGTCAATTCTATGGTGTGATCTTTTGGGTCCGAGTCATCCATGAGTCTGAAATGAACCGTCTGGCCGTTTGCCTCGACCCAATAAGAGCCTGGAGTTTTTGCCATCTGATAATATAGGGGAACCTGAATCAGAGGCTCACCATCACAGAAGATCATACCTCTGCGATTCAGATATGTGGTCATATCTGTTTTGTCATATTCAATAAATAGCCTGTCATGCAGTATGTTTACTGCGCAAAAAGGATTATAGCCACGAAACATGTCTGGATCCAGCTTATGCTGCCAGATTCTTGTGTCGTTACTTACTTCTTCAAACGGATCTGAATTCAGGCGCCAGTCTGTGCTCAACGAGAAGCTGCTTACTTCTTCTGATGCCTTGATAATAACTTCATCATTTTGAAAGCTCTCGTATGAGATCATGTTTTCAGGAGCGGTTCCTCCCATAGCTGGTCTGACGCATTCCCTGTAAATGCCCTTATGAATAACTACGCGAGTACCCGGTCCTGCAACAGCGGCTGCCGCGGAAATAGACGCAAAAGGCATAGCGGCAGACCCATCATTGCCATCATCAGCAGATGGATCGTTTATGTCTACATGAAGTTCACAAGAATATTTCTCAATCGTCTCCCAGGATTCGAAGTAATCTCCACTAGGCAAACGCGATGAAGCAGTTTTTTTCATTTGATCCTCACTTACTGTTATATGGGAAGAGGGTGCCCGAGAGCACCCTCTTTGCTTTAGGCAAGGTAAAAATGCCACTACCCAATAACTTATGTCGTTATTTGATTCAAATTTATGTCATTACCAATGATGTCTGAGTGAGATTATCAGCCAGCCAGAGCTGCTGCTCTCTCGTCTACCAGAGCCTGATATTTCTCCATGTCGAAGGCAACCAGGTCACTCCAGCCGAAGCCATCAAGCTCTTCCTTCAGATCTGTCCAGATCTGCTCGAACTCAGCTTCATCCTCAGCGAATACCATCTTCCATGAAGCATCACAAACCAGTGGTCCGCAGTTGCTTCTGATCAGAGCGGTATCAGTGTCATCTGGAGTCAGATTGACGTTAACGAAAGGAACAACAGTCATTACATCGTTCTTGAGTAGGTAATCAACTGGGTTCTTAGCATCAAATCTCTCGCCCCACTCATTTGTTGTCTTTGTCTTAGCTTTTTCAACTTCTGCAGGCCAGTATGTGGCTGAATAAGTTGTGTCATTGTTAGGATTGGTTGCAACACCGGCGACCATCCACTGATTGACCTGAAGCATACCGTCAGCGTAGAGACCGCCGCCGAACTCTTCGGGAACTGGTGAGTTGTCCATCAGAGCGTATTCGCCCTCTGGTGTACGTACGAAGCCGTTGCCGTCTTCAGCATCAACATATGTGAAGCCTTTGATACCGCCATGAATTGCTTCGAGGCCTTCTGGGCTGGACATCCAGTCCATCAGCATGATGACTCTTTCCTGTTTGGCAGGATCTGTTGTGCCGCAAGCAAATGCACGTCCGCTGCCGAAGTATGGATCTGAAGGCTGATAAACGTTCATGTCGTTTAGAGGAACCATCATGTAGTTTTCGCCCTTGTTGCCACGCTCAGTTGTGTTCCAGAAGCCCTGCTGCCAGTCGTTCCAGATCAGGAAGGCTCTCTTGGAGTTGAACTTGCCGTTAACTGAATCCCAGTTCTGTGTACCAGAGTCAGGATCGACTACGCCAGCTTTGTTAGCTTCATAGTAGAACTTAAGAATTCTCTTGTAAGCGCCCTCATCGTCTGTCAGTTCAACCATGCTGCCATCTGTACCAAGAAGAATTGAACCGTTGACTTCCTGTCCATACCATTTTGTCAGCTGGTTTACGTTCTCCATTGATGTTCCGTCCCAGTCAGGCCATAGTGTTATACCATAGCTGGGATCACCGGCTTCGTTGGTAGGATGATTGTCCTGAATTGTACGTAGCAGTGAAACCAGATCAGAAAGATTTTCCATTTCCGGAGCACCTGCTTCATCGTAATAATCCCAAGGTACTGTCGGAGCAACACCAGGAATTGTTGGTGAGAAGGTTGTAGGGCTGGTATTTGTCATTTCACAAGGCCATGCATAGTATGAACCTTCTGATACACCGTCGAGTGATGAATTGTAAACATCCAGCTGAGTTTTGTACTCTTCAAAAGATGTCAGACCCTTCATGCCTTCTGTGATATCTACAACAAGACCTGATTTGATCGATGATTGAATATCCGCATTATCCAAAATGATCAGATCGCCGAGGAAGCCTGATGCAGCACGTGCTGCGAAAATATCGCCACCTGCTACCTGAGGCGCTATGATATTAAGAGTTACATTTAACTTCTCCTTGAGCAATTTGGCGGTCCAGCCAATCTGCTCTCCCTGGAAGTTTGCCGGCTGTGAGTAAACTTCAAGAACCATTGGCTCAAGTTCGCTATTTCCGCCGTCTGTCGTTTCGCCGCCATCTGCGGTTGTGGTCTCGCCACCGCCGTCTGTAGGAGCAGCTGTGGTTTCTTCTGTTGTCGATGGATTACAGGCTGTAAACAGCATTGATACCGCAACCACGATCGCCAACACTACTGTCAGCTTCTTAGATAGTTTCATCTTCATTTCCTCCTTCGGTAATGTGTATTGTTTTCACCTCAATCAACACTTGCTTGCGGATCACGTTTCATGAGGATAGCAACCATAAATAACCATTGAACTAGAATCTTATCCTTTTACCGCACCGATCATGATGCCCTTGATGAAGAATCTCTGGAAGATCGGGTAGACCATTAAGATAGGCAAAGCAACAATAATCGTAACTGTCATTCTGATAGAAGTCTGAGTCTGCGTGTTTGCCGCCATAGACTCCGCACTGCCTGCTGTTGCGTTGATGATTGAAGCGAGCGACTGAGATGATTGCAGATATCTGTAAAGGACAAACTGGAGCGTGTATAATTTCTCCTGAGTCATCAGCAGAAGCGTATCCTGAAAAGAGTTCCACTGATTAACAGCCGAGAAAATTGCGATAGTTGCCAGAATCGGTTTCGCGATAGGCAGAATAATTCTGAAGAATATCATTAATATACTGGCGCCATCGACCTCTGCTGCTTCCTGCAGCTCACCTGGAATAGACTCAAGATATGTTTTTGTCAAGATAATGAAGAACGGTGAAACGACCATCGGCCAAATATATCCCCAGAAATTGTTTGTCAGACCTAAGTTCATCATGGTCAGGAACCAAGGGATAATACCTGCGTTGAAGTACATTGTTACAATAACGAATCTATACCATAGCTTGCGCTTCCACATTGTTTTTCTCGAGAACAAATAACCTAGATAGGCAGCAGTAAAAACTGTCAACGCTGTACCTATGAAAGTTCTTGAAATAGAAATGAATGCAGCTTGGCCTAGTCCTGGAATTTTGAATGCATCGATATAGTTGTTTATATGCACACCTAACGGAAACCATATAACCCTGCCGCTTTCACTTAGTTTGTTATCACTGATCGTGTTAATGAATATATAGTAAAACGGATAAAGGCAAACAAACGCAAACGCTGTTGATATCAAGTATATAAAAGCATCAAGAATACGGTCACTCATCGAATTGCTTTTTATTTTATTGCCCTTTTGCCTGAGCTTGAGCTTCTTATCGATCGGATTAACTGATTTCATTTTCATACCTCCTCAAATGATGCCTTCTTTGCGAATTAGTTTAGAGAAAGTATTAGCTCCAAACAGGAGGACCAGACTTACTAAACTCTTAAGCATACTTATCGCAGTAGATACTGAGTAAACAGGAGGCTTGCTGGTCGAGAGATTGTAAACATATAGGTCAAGGACCTCGATGTATTCTCTGTTCCATGAATTCTGGAACACGAAATACTGTTCCATGCCGTTGTTGAGGAAGTTTGAAATGTTGAGAAGCAAGAGCACGAAGAATGTTGGAAGCAAACCGGGAATCGTGATATATCGTATACATTGCAGTCTGGTAGCACCATCAATTCTTGCTGCTTCATAAAGCATATCGTCGATACCACTGATCGCTGCTATGTACATGATCGCAGCCCAGCCCAGATTTTTCCACGTTAGCCATAGCCACATTTTGATCCACATATTATCAGCCGATTTCATGAAATTAATTGGTTGTGAAGTAATTCCCCAGTCCATAAGAACACTGTTTAACATACCATTGTTGCTCATGAGCAGAAAAGCTACTGAATAAACAAGAACCCAGCTGATGAAGTTCGGTATTGTCGTAACGGTCTGTACAAACTTTTTAAATTTGACAACTCTTATTTCATTTAGCATGATCGCGAAAAACATTGGCAGCCATGAGAAAGCAAGAGCTATTCCACTCATAGCGAAGGTATTTCTCAAAACCTGAAGAGTCTGCTTAACATATGATCTGTTTTGGAACAAAACCTTAAACCATTTGAGACCAACGAAGGAATCCCATGAGAATGGCAGCGGCGGTTGATAATCATAAAATGCGTAGATCCAGCCATACAAGGGATAATAGAAGAAGATGCTAACCAAAACTATAAAAGGAGTAATTAACAAAAACTCTTTGAAGCCTTGCCGCTTCCTTTGACTGCTTAATATTTTCATAAACACCATCCCGCCG
>CAZHQX010000056.1:0-10344 GCA_964534195.1 uncultured Oscillospiraceae bacterium | reverse complement strand
ATGCGTTCGACCGGCTCGAGGTTGCTGAGTACAGCGCGCATGCGATCATCGTGAGTAAGAGGCTCGGAAATATAGTTCAAATTTCTGATCAGGAGGTTGCAGACATTCACACAGCCTTCAACCTCAAGGACTAGGAAAGGTTTAACATGCTTATCCCCTTAATGCAATTTGATAAAACTAAACAAAAGTTTAGACCACTAAACCAAATTGAAACAAGTGGTTTAGTTAGAGATGCTTTTAATATGGAGATACAAGACCTGCTTAAGCAGGCTGGTCTTGGTGTTGAACAAACAAACTGGCTTATCGACCTCTCAGATATGGACTCAACAAACGCGCTTTTTCCCTCTATCTACAACAAAACACCAATTGTTATTACGGCAGGACAAGATGATTATCATAAGTATAAATACTTATTCAATTATCACATATTGGCAAAAGACGACACTGAATCATGTGTGGATCGCTTTATGACGAGTCAAGATGAACTGTTATATTCTGACGATTGTCCAGGCATGGCTTGCAGACAGAAATGCATGACCAGGATTATGTCTGAGTCCAGGTCTTATGTCCTCTTCGGCAGCTGTTCGCCTGAAGAATTTATCCGGTCCAGGATGACCGAAGGCGGGGCTGATCTTCATATTCATACAACAGCTTCTGATAGCAGTGATACTCCAGAAGAAGTATGCCGCAGAGTAATGGAAGCCAAACTCAAAACCTTTGCGATTACTGATCATGATAATACAGAGGCCGCGGCCGCCATTTGCAGCTGCCTGAGCAATTATCTGGCAAATGGTTTGTCTGCTGATGAGCTTCCAGTCTATATACCGGGCACTGAGATCTCTGTCCAGGAGGAACGCGAGCTTCATTTGCTGGCTTATTTCCCTTTCGGAGGTTATGAAAGACTTCATATCTTTTTACAAAAACAGCAAAATGCCCGGGATCAGAGAAATCTGGACATGATCGCGACTTTACAGTCGCTGGGTTATAACATTTCGATCGATGAATTAAATGCCTCTGGCGATCATAGCGTAGGTCGTATGCAGATGGCACTTCTGCTCAAAGCACGCGGTTATGTAAAAACGACCGCTCAAGCTTTTGCGGAACTGCTTGGTTATGGTAAGCCAGGGTATATCGAACGGCCAAGACCCAGTCTGCAGGAGGCTATTTATGAAATACGAATCGCTGGTGGCGTGCCTGTTCTGGCTCACCCCGCTTTGTATGGCTGGTGCCGATCGCCAAATGACAAGGGGACCAGGCAAGACCTGTTGGCGAGATTTTCTAAATATAAGAGCTGGGGTCTGATAGGTATAGAAAGCTTCCACGGAGAGGCTGAAAAAAATCAGCAGCACCTGCTCTCAAAAATCGCTCTCGAGCTGCAGATGCTGCGTACTGGCGGAAGTGATGACCACGGTCATAACAAATCTCACACAAAACTATTTGATAGGGATACATCTTTCTATTAATAGAATTTCAAAGTCAACAAGCATTCAATGTACTTATGCCGCGGCTGGAGCGGTATCATCTGCAGGAGCCTCAGCTGCCGTCGGAGCTGTCTCGGTATCTGCTGGCGCTTCAGTATCTGCTGGTACTTCAGTCTGTCCATCAGGGGTCGCAGGAGGCGTTTCCGGCTCGACAACTTCAGGCAATGGTGGACCTACTTCATATTTTGCTCTCACCGGAGGATAGTAGCTAGAGTAAACTTCCTCACTACGAACGTACTCACCATTTTGACTCCAGATTTTCCAAGCTCTTGCCTTAATCATGTTGTGAGGAGCTCTTTTCTGTACTCTTGTACCAGGTTCCATAGTTGGTACTAGTTCTTCGATGGGAGCTTCCGGGGGCGCGTTTGCTGTTACTTCAGTAGTAAGACTAATTGACATGCCGTTAGGAAGTGCCCGCCCATAAATTTGAAAACCTATCTCTGGTTTTTTATACCAAGCTACTATAGCTACTGGATAATCTGTGTTATTTACAAATTTCATATCTTGATTACCCCAGTCTATAGCAGCGTCTATTCCAATGGCGGTATAAGAACTTGGAAATGTATGCGGATGCCTCTCTATAACTTTTAAATCTGCTTTAAGAACAGCCTGATACAATGTTGTATTAGGTTGACAAATCCCTCCACCAACTGTTTTTACTAATGCCCCATCAAATATAGCTCCTGCTGCCTGAAAACCTTTTTCAGGCGTCCTTCGTCCAATAACACCATTAAATGAAAAGGTTTCTCCTGGCATGACTACGTGTCCATTCAAAGCTCTTACAATAAGACTTATGTTATTATCTCTCGGAGCATCTGGTGCTTCAGCATATGTTTTTGCCGACGACACCAATTTGAGATTTGCAACTCTTGACGCAAGATCAGCATTTGGTGCAGGTACTACTTCTGTGTGAAGCTCATACTTACCGGCATAAACACCTTCTGAAAAAGCTTCTTCTATTTCCATTATGACACTTTCAGCAGATACACTAAGACCATCTGAATGCTGAGATACTACAAATAGCTTCGAAGAAACATCAAACCCTGTTATCTGTGCAGGTACAGCCTCAATAGATTGATTTTCCGCAAGTGCTTTAAGGCTGGCTCCAAATTTATCTTTGTTATATGTATAAGTTAGATCCATATTTATGGGATCTGTTTTCAATTTTTGAATTGTTTGCTGTCTATCATATATCTGTGACTTTTCATCTTGCAAACCACTGAACCGGCCAATCTTCCAAGCCTCGTTCAGAACTTCATCAAGATTATGATCAAATCCAATATCAGACGCAGAATACTTCCAATCTTCTTCACCCAGAGTGACCGAGTATTCTAGATCCTCTTCAAAATCCTTCAGCTCTTGCAAAAGCAACTTCCTGGCCTCATCTAATGTTAAGCCAGCAACAGAAACACCATTTATACTGATTCCTTCATAGAATTCATCAATCAAGACCTCGCTGCGAGCTTGCTCATAATGAACCCTCTCTTCTTCAAGCTTCTGCTCAAGAATTTGTCTTTCCCGCAAAGCCTGTTCGATTCTGGCTTGTTCCAGCTGATTTATGTGATTCCAAATTAAATAACCACCAACGGATACCACTGACAAAATCAATGCAACAATAGCGAGAATGAGTGCAACTGGCTTTTTGAAAATTTTCGAAGACATATCACTGGGCGGTGATATAACCTGCTCATTGTCTGAATTGGACATTATAAAATTACCTCTCGACTTTTTATTCTACTATGTAATTAATAAATTATTCTTCTTATTGATAGAATAGGGCTGCTCTCGATGTTCAAAGGCTTCTGTCTAACTTTTCCAGCATTATTTGAAGCATCAATTATCTGGTTATCACCTATATATAGGCCAACATGATCACATCTGCCATCGTATGACCAATCGAAACAAATGATATCGCCTATTTGCACATCTTGAAGAGATTTGTTGACACTTATTCCCTGTTGGATCTGACCAGTAGTGGTGTATGGCAACTCTACACCAAACATCTTTAAATATATGTATCGTGTAAAACCAGAACAATCAAAAGTGTTTGGCGGATTACATGGTGATCGATAAGGTACACCAAGGTAAGACTTAGCCAAATTAACTATTTGTTGCTGCTGCTCAGGGCTTATCTTTGAGTCAGGGGAAGTAGCAACAGGACTCTCTACCGTGGCAGGAATTGGTGTCGGAGCGGGCGCTGTCGTAGGTTCTGGTGTAGGAACTGGAGTAGGTTCTGGTGTAGGAACTGGAGTAGGTTCTGGTTTGATCTCGGTCAAATAGTCGTTCTTCATATATCCGACCGATCCATTTTCAGTAACGAGCTTGCTCCACTCCTCAGAGACCTCAGTTCTTCTCAACTTTGCCGCCATAGGTATAACATCAATGATTTCACTGGAAGTATCAGGCTTAGAACGCAAATTAACTTTATTTGCTGCTAAATATAAAGTTTGATCAACAACAATAAATTCAGGCAGCGGCTCAGTAACAGCTGTTGTTGTCTCTTCAATCGCCTCTGCTGTTATTTCCTCTATCGTTGTTTCAATTGTAGATTCTGATGTTTCCGGTACTGAAGATTCATTTGATTTATCTGTTGTTGATTCCGCAGTGGACTCTGCAGCTGACATAGTTGTTGTGCTTTCAATATTGTCATCAACAATTGTTTCGCCGGAATTACGATTGAAGCTGGCATCTAAATATGTTTGAGTTTCAACCTCCCCCAGCTCATGGCTTGTATATTCCGCAGCTCTATAATCATTTTCCTGGAGTCGCAAAGCCGCACCTCCACCAATAGTCATGTGCATTATAACTGTCACAACAACCAAAATCGCTGTTGCCGGCGGGAATAATCTTAGCACTCCGCGAGAAGACTTGACCTGTCTTGATATGATATCAGAATGTGTCCTGATTCTTGAAAAAACGGTTGTTTTTTCAGTAAAAGCATTTAGCTCAGTTTGATTTTCTGATGCTTCAGCTGATTCCGTATTTATATTTCGCACAGATGGTTGCTCTGCCGCAAAATCATTTTTCTTAGTGAATTTCTTCTTCATATTATTTCTTCCTCATGTAATTATTTTTTGGAAGACGCGTAAAATGGTCATATCTTGAGTCATTATACCATAGAACTTCATCAATAATAACCCTAACAAATTCGCAACACATTCACTACAACAACCTATATTCTCTCTAAGCGGCAAACACACTCTATAGAGTCACTATGCGGAAACATATCAACAGGCCTTACAGAAATCACCCGGTAGCAAGAACTCAAATTAACTAAATCTCGAACCAAGGTAGCAGGATTGCATGAAACATATATCAACTTGCTTATATTTGACTCAAGCAAGGCATTTATCAATCCAATATCGCAGCCTTTTCGAGGAGGATCTATGACTGCTGCATCAGCATTGCCTCCACCTGCAATATACTCAAAGAGCCACTCCTCTGCTGCAGCGACATAAAACTCAACATTCTTAACATCATTAATTTCCGCATTCTGCCAAGCATCACTAATTGCCTCTTCAACAATTTCCACACCTCTTACGAAAGAAGCATTCGCAGCAAGAAGCAATGTGATAGAACCAGTTCCACAGTAAAGATCCAATACTGTATCAGTCTTTTTTAAATCGGCCATTCTTAAGACCTCTTTGTACAGACTTATTGTCTGGAGAGGATTTACCTGAAAAAAAGCTTTTGGAGAAATTCTATACTTGATTCCGAGAATTGTCTCATTGATGTACTCCTGCCCGTACAACAGTCTAAGCTTCCCCTCCATAACAACATTACTTCTTTTATTGTTTACATTGATCCATAAACTGGACAAACTAAAGTTGTTATTATCATCGCTTTGATCAACATGGTCTTTTTTCTCGTCGTCAACGTCGCTTGTCCATTTGCCGATTTCAAGCCTCAGTTTTGTTGTAAGCTCTTCTAAATCAGGCAATTTTTCGTCATTTGTTACTACTATTACCATGACCTCTTTACTGAAGAATCCGATTCTAACCACAACATGTCTGATAAAACCCTTATGTGTTTTCTCGTTATATGCACTCAAATTATGTTCCTGTAGATAATTTCGAACCATTGCCCGGACAACATCAGCTATCGGGTGCTGAATATAGCACTTATCACCATCCACAACATCATGACTCCTGCGTGCATAGAAGCCAGCAAGATTTACGTTCGATTTTCCAGCAAAAGGAATCTGTACTTTAGCCCTATAGTACCAGGGGTTTTCCATGCCAATTATCGGTAACAACCTGTTTGTCTCCCAATTTGGCAAATGGGCTCTATCAATCATATTTGCGACATAGTCGTGTTTCCACTCTAACTGAGCCCGATACGCCATATGTTGAACGGCACAACCTCCACATCGTCCTGCCAAAGGGCATCGCGGTTTCACCCTATGAACAGAAGGATTTATACAACTAGCAATTTCTCCAATCGCGTAGTTCTTTTTAACACTTCTAATTTCAGCCTGAATCGCCTCTCCTGGCAAAGCGTCATCAACAAAAACAATCATCCCATCTGTCCGAGCAACTCCCTGACCATGCTGATTGATATCGAAAACCTCCAATCCAATTACGTCACCCTTCATAATTACTATACTGTTGTCGCTTGTTACCATCTTTATAAACCTCTCCACAGATTGCTTTTTTTTCTATTTTACACTATAATGTGCGATGTGTATTCTTGTAACTCGAAAGGAGACGCTATGCAGAAGCGTTTGTCCGCAGCTGACAGAACAGCTGTACGAACAATAAACAAGCGGCTCATATGGCTGCACAAGTATAAAAAACCTCTGACAGCAATTGCTTTGATCTTCACAATAGCAGCAGCTTCATCCGTCGGATATCTGGCAGCGACCAGAGATCCTGCAGGTGCAGCGGTTGAAACAGTTAATACGAAAGAAGCAAGTTCTGTAGATGCTACAGGTCTCCAGTCACTAAACGAAGCATTGAATCGTGATGAGCAGCTTTGCGAGACCATTGAAAAGATAAATCTTCAAGAGGAACTGGACCGCGAGAAGGCGAAAGCAGATGAACTTAATGATGCGCTTGAGTCAAAAGAAAATGAAATGAATCAGCTTGAAGATACTATTTTAAATGCATTAATGGGAAATCTCAGTGCTAAAATGATATCACGTTCGAGTGGATCTGCTTCTTCATATGCTGAGGAGGCAAGAAATCTAATTCAGCTGCAGAACAAGTTGGAAAGCTTCAAGCAAATGCCTGAGTCATCTGAGATAGACCTCACTGAATACGAGGCAACGATAAAGAATCGCCTTGATTATCTTCCTACCAAGAAACCTTCTTCCGGATCGATGAGAGGCTATGGCTCAAGAAGGCATCCCGTTTATGGTTATTACCATTTCCATCCGGCAGTGGATATGTCAAGCTCAACAGGAACACCTATTTATGCCGCCGGTGCAGGTACTGTTGTTACTGCTTCATACGGCAGATCACAAGGCAATTACATCGTCATTAACCATGGTAATGGTTTTACAACAGTTTATATGCACTGCAGCAAGATGAATGTCAGTGTCGGCCAAAAGGTTCACAAAGGGGAACTCATTGGCAAAGTCGGAAGCACCGGCACAGCAACAGGACCTCACTTGCACTTTGAAATCAGACTTTATGGTGAACCCCTTAATCCGACAATAATGATAATGCAATAAAACTTTCTAAAATATGAAGAGGGGTATTGCCCCTCTTTTATGATTCCCGGAATTTTGCAAAAGGAGTACCGTTGTGAGAAATATCGATAGAGAAAGTGAAAATAGATATAGCCCTCCGCCACGTCGAAGGTCAGACCAGACCGTAAAGCGGGAGCTTAAGCACAGAATCAAGGGTAAGCCTACGCATAGTGGTGCTATTATGGGAATCGCACGTTTGTTAGGCATCTCATTCGGCAAAGCTCTTGGTCTTATTGTTGTTGTGGTGGTAATAGTCGGATTTCTCGTTGGTGGTACAGGATTCGGGATGTTGATTGGCTACGTTTCCACCGCACAGCCTATAGTGGTTGATCAAATCAAAAACACAAATGAAGTCTCTCATATTCTGGATCAGAACAAGGAAGATATCGCTATACTAACTGGTTCGCAAAATATAAATCGCGAGTTTATTACATTCAGTGCGGTTGAAGCCACCTATATTGATGAGGCTTTTAAGGCAATAGAAGACGAACGTTTTGATGAACATATTGGAATAGATCCAAAGCGAATTGGCAGCGCTATTTTGTCGGCACTTTCAAATGGTGGCGCGGCAACTCACGGTGGTTCAACAATAACGCAGCAGACAGTAAAAATGATTTCAGGTGCCGATCAGATTTCTGCGCAACGCAAAATACAGGAATGGTTTAATGCAATCGAACTTGAAAAGCAAAAATCAAAAGATGAGATCATGGAGCTTTATATTAATCTTGTGCCTATGGGAAACAGCTATGTTGGTATTCAATCAGCAGCCAAAGCATATTTTGATAAAGACGCTTCGCAATTGGGCTTAACTGAGTGCGCTTTTCTTGCGGGAGTACCAAACAGACCTTCTACTTATAATCCTTTAACTGAAAACGGCAGACGAAACGCATTAAGACGTATGCGTATTGTTCTTAGCAAAATGTACGAATTAGGCATGATATCCGAAGAAGAGTATAATAACGCCATTGATGCTGAGCTTGTTTTCCGAGATACTCCTATGAAAGTCTCCGCCAATCAAGTAAATTCTTACTTTGTGGACTATATTATCCAAACAGTTATAAATGATTTGGTAGAGAGAAGAGGCTACAGCGAGCAAATGGCTTCTCTGGCGGTATATAATCATGGACTTACCATAGAAACTACAATGGACCCATCTATGCAGGCAAAAGTCGAGGAAGTCTTCAATACTCAAGAGTATTTTTCACAGGTTCCTTCTGCGTTGAGTCATCTGCCGAGCGGACCACAAGGATCAATTGTAATTGTTGACAATTTAAATAATCCTGGCCAGGTAAAAGCTATGGTAGGTGGCTATGGCGAGAAAAAAGCAAATTTTGTTCTTAATCGCGCTACTTCATCAAGAAGGCAGCCTGGTTCGAGTATAAAGCCGCTGAATATTTATGGACCGGCGCTTGATATGGGTAAGATAACAGCAGCTTCAATTTTTACAGATCAGCCCGTATATTATGATCCGCATAATCCAACGGAAATTTATCCTAAGAACGCCGACCGCGGTTATATGGGAAACATAACTGTTAGAAGAGCTGTCGAAAAATCAAGGAATACAATTGCTACCCAAGTACTTGTTGATATTATCGGGTTTGACGCATCTCTCAGCTACCTCCACCAACTTGGTATAAACAGTGAGGATAGATTACCAAGCTCAGCAATGGGCGCTTTGACCTATGGTGTTACTACGATGGAAATGGCCGGAGCTTATTCAACTTTTGCTAATAACGGTTTTTATACAGAACCCTATATGTATACTCGCGTTCTTGATTATGATGGTAATGTTCTTCTTGAGAACAGACCAGAATTCATAGAGGTTTTCAAACCAGAGACAGCCTTTGTAATGACAGACATTCTTAAAGGTGTACTGACAACAAATGGAACAGCCTCTGGTTTTCAGTTGGATAGTATGACTGCTGCAGGTAAAACAGGTACAACAGATGATAATATCGATAAGTGGTTCTGTGGATTTACGCCGTACTATACAGCCGCTGTCTGGTATGGATTTGATAACGAGTTTGGAAGAAGGACAGAGATTTTAGATGATGATAGCAGAAACGCTATCAGAATTTGGCGCGCCGCAATGAACTCCATTCATGAGGGTCTCGAACCAAAAGATTTTCATAAACCGGAAACCGTTGTTGGTA
Source organism: uncultured Oscillospiraceae bacterium (assembly GCA_964534195.1). GTDB lineage: Bacteria > Bacillota > Clostridia > Saccharofermentanales > UBA5734 > JAAYFZ01. Next base: position 1,018 of record CAZHQX010000056.1, on the reverse strand, counting down.
CAACTATCTGTAAGGATTCGGGCATGATAGCCGGTCCGGATTGCCCCGATAAGCAAGCAGAGTATTTCATACCTGGTGTCATGCTTAATCCCAAGGAGCCATGTAATCTTCACCTGCCTGAGCCAGAGGTAACCGATCCTACAGTTACTGGCCAGACGGAGGCAGCTGATCAAGCTGCACTGCCACCAGCAGGCTGATTGAACAAAACACACTTAGTTACATAATCAATTATTTCAGTCGCGAACAGCAGCAAACATGGTGCCTTTGTTTTTCCCATCAGCTATATCATCAATTATATGTGGTACTGACCCATTAGCTATTATTGCGTCCAACCCTGCGACAGTAGCTATTCTGGCTGCCAGTATTTTGCTGCGCATGCCTCCTGTACCTCGCTGACTACCGGCAGCACCTGCACTTGCTTCAATTTCATCAGTTATTTCAGGTACATAGGATACAAAAGCAGCATCCGGATTGATGCGTGGATCGCTATCATATAGGCCATCGATATCGCTCAACATTATGAGCAGATCTGCTTCCAGCAGGACTGCGACTATCGCGGACAATGTGTCGTTGTCGCCAAATGTTCCATTATGGTAGATCTCACGGGTTGAAACCGTGTCGTTTTCATTAACTACCGGAATGATTTCCATTTCCATCAATGCTTCAAACGTATTGACGATATTAATCCTTGTTTGTTCATCATCAATGTCGTCCTTTGTAAGAAGAACTTGACCGACTGTGTAGCTATAATCCGACATCAACCGGCTATACATGTTCATTAACTCGCACTGGCCGACAGCTGCTACTGCCTGCTTGCGTCTTATAGATGAAGGTTTTTCAGGCATGCGTAATTTGCCAACACCAACGCCAATAGCACCTGATGATACCAAAACAACTTGCTTGCCTCTATTCATCAGATTTGCCACTGATCGGCAGAGCTGATCCATGTTAGTCAGGTTTATCCTGCCATTATCATATGTAAGAGTAGAAGTTCCGATTTTGATCACTACTCGTTTAG
>CAZHQX010000055.1:4415-10374 GCA_964534195.1 uncultured Oscillospiraceae bacterium | reverse complement strand
TTGCCACTTATATTGGTAAAAGACTGGCCATCGAAATCGCCGATATAATAGAAACCATCTGCTGACCAGAACACCCAATGCGGCTTATTAGTCTCAGGATCGTTCAGGCGAAACAGATCCGGACATTCCCAGGCATCCTCCAGTGAAAATCTTTGGATCACAGACCAGTTATTGAGATCATCAGATTTCAGGATCGCGAATTCATGATTTTCAAGAAAAAGAACCATGATCCAGTTGCCTGTTTCATCATGGAAGAAAATTTTCGGATCACGATTTCCAGGCGTTATCTGAGCAATGCAAAAATCAGGGTCATGATGGAATGATTGGCCATGATCCGTAGAGTAATATCTCCTGACAGTTGACACACTATCTGGAAAAGAAGAGCTTCCCTCCAGGAACGATGTGTAGTAGAGAAGAATCGCATCTTTGCCCAGGCCTGAAACATTATTACTGTCAGTAACTGCGCAGCCGGAGAAGGCAACACCAAATTCGTTCGGGAATATCGCGGGGTCATGCTCCTGCCAATCAACCAGATTGCTGCTGGAAGCATGTCCCCAGTGCATATTGCCCCAGCTCTTGCTATATGGATTATATTGATAAAAAAGGTGGTAGATCCCGTCGTAGATTATTAGCCCGTTGGGGTCGTTGATCCAACCCTGGCTGGCTGTATAGTGAATCTGCGGGCGTTCGCCTCTGTCGATAACAGTTGGTTTGCGATCATCCTGATACAACGATTCCAGCCACTCTTCGGACAGGTCGCCTTCTATCGTGATCTCCTGCCCTTGATAATCTGACAAGTCTATCCAGCCCATAAAGCCAGGTCTGTCGAAGATATTGGTATACTCAGGCGATATCCAGAGACTTATCTCCTGAATAAGCTTATCCGCTGATTTTATTCTTATCGAGACCTCACGTCCGCTGAAGGCGGCCGGGAAGCAGAGATACTGTTTAGTCATTGTGATTTTACTCATGAGACGGTTCCTCCAAGTCACTTGCGTCTGGATAAGTGGATATTAGCAGCAAATCGATTATGATCAACATATAAATATCTTAAATCGACACAGATATGTATAAAAATTTGCTATAATACCACGTATTAAGCATTTCAGTAAACGGACATTATGTCCGATAGATTAATTATAGCTGTATATGGTGAACAAATCGTAACATGACAGTCATCATCAGGCTTTTCTGATAAAGCTGATTAACTTATTTACATTATGATCTGAGGTAAGCATGAAATTTGGCAGCGTAGAGTTTTTCAAATCAATGATCAAGGCAAGTCTTCTGATTCTGCCGATCAGTTTAGTTCTGCTAATTTCAGTTACTGCCTGGTTTGTTATATATCACATGAACTCAGCTGAACAAATTCGGGAACTAGAGGCCAGAATAGAGCAGCTAGAGTCGGCTGCAGCGCTAGAAGCTGATATAAGTCTGGGACAACAAAGCGGCAGCATCGATCACATTGGTTCCGAATCGCTGCAATATGAAACATCAATCGTAGATATGAACAACAATCAGGAGGTGATCGATCAGCTCCATCAGAATTCTGACGATCAAGATGCCACTCCGGTTTTTGATTTTCTGCCCGATTTCTGGCTGCCAATGCCTGATGAATCCAAAGTGCCTGTTAACAAAACCGCCTATCTGACATTTGATGATGGACCATCGCATGTGACCATGAACATTCTTGATACACTTGATCAGTATAATATCAAGGCAACGTTTTTTGTTGTTAGCCGTAGAAATGAATTCGAGCTAAATGCACTGCGTGAAGCTGCTGATCGCGGTCATAGTATCGGCATGCACTCTGGTTCACATGATCCTGAAAAAATGTATTCATCAGTTGAGGAGTACCTTACTGACATGTATGACAATTTCAAATATGTTTATGAATCAACTGGCATCAAGCCTCAGATATTTCGTTTTGTTGGCGGCAGCAGAAGTAAATACAACAATCGCGCTGCCTCTGAAATTATCGAGGCCATGACTGCCAGAGGCTTCCGCTATTATGACTGGAACAGCTCAGCCGATGATGCCATGGAGCCACATCCCAACGCGGCGAAAATTGTCAGCAATGTCCTTAGAACAGCTGATCAGCATCAGCTGATAGTTCTTGCACATGATTCAGGCGCCAGAACTCAGACAGCTGCCGCACTGCCACAATTAATTGAGGAGCTAATGGCACGAGGATATGAATTTGATAAGCTCGATACTTCGGTCGAGCCAATCAGATTCGCACTGCCATGAACAGATATATTCACGTAGCAATAATAATGGTGATAATAAGCAGGTAAACAAAACAAAGAGAAGAATGAAGAGGGCTTCATCAATGCCAGGGAGGGAAAAATGTCTTTAAGAGCAAATTTCAAGCAGGCTATCAATGAGCTAAGCGGATCAGGAGCCAAGGCTGAAACAACAGTTGGAATGGAAGACTCAGGAGATCAGCTTCTGACAACTAATCAGGCAGTTCAGAATAATAGTTTAACTGAAGCTGCGAAACCCGAAGGCCAGAAATCTAGTTCTCAAGCGGATGATAAATTGCGGAATTCACAAACAGAGAGTATTACAGCTGTTGGCAAACAGAATTCAGAGCCGGCCGTTATAACAGCAGAAACACAAATTCATGGCGCTATAGTCACGAAATCACCGCTGATAGTCAAGGGCAAGGTGAAGGGCAATATACTTTGTGAGGAAACCGTTCGTCTGACTGGTGAGATAGAAGGTAATGTAACTGCTATGTCAATTGAGATCAAGAGCGCTTCTATCAAGGGTGATTTAAGAATGAAGTACACAGCGACACTTGAAGAGGGCTCGAAACTTAATGGTAATTTAGAGGCTGAATCAGCTGTGATAAACGGCAATGTCAATGGCGATATGCGAGTTCATGGAAATCTAAAAATAATGCAGAATTCAAAAATCAATGGTGACATCTTTGCCGGTTCGCTGGAGATCGCGAAGGGTGCTGTTATCAGCGGTAAGGTATCAGTTGCTTCTGAGGGAACTAGCGCGAAGAAGCCTGAGAATGCCGCACCAATCAAGCAAAATGCCGCTGAAGTGTCAAAAATGGTACCAAAGGCAGCGCCGGCTGCGGCTGTGGTGAGTAGTTCGGTCAAATCTTAGTATTAGCTATATCGTTCAAGAGCTTGATCTTGTCAGCGGTGCCTAACACAATCATAGAGTCTCCGACTTCAAGGATCTCATCAGGGCCTGGATTAAAAATCATTTTTCCGGGCCTTTTCTTGAGCGCCATTATTATTAACCCTGTTTTTTCCGGGATTTTTGCTTCTCTGAGTTTAAGACTAGTGATTTCGCTTTCTGGCTTAACCGATACCTCTTCAAGATTAAGAACATCCTCTCCGGCATAGGTTATGATATCCAAAAATGAGAAGATCGACGGTTTGGTCATCATTGCAGCCATCCTTCTGCCGCCGATAGCATTTGGTGATACTGTTCTATTCGCGCCTGCCATCGTGAGTTTTTCTTGAGCATGCGGTTCGATGGCACGTGCGACTATGTAGAGATCCTTATTAAGGAATCGAGCTGTAAGAACGACGTAAATATTATCAGCATCCGCTGTCAAAGCGCTAACCAGCCCTTTTGCCCTGCTGATCTGTGCCTGCTTGAGCGCAGTCTCCTGAGTCGGTTCGCCATGTATTACAAGATAACCTCTATCTCTCAGCTCCTTGATTTTTTCTTCTCTGTTATCGATGATGACAAAAGCTTCTCCGCTCATTTCCAGCTGTGCTGCTACGTTTTGACCGGTTTCACCGGCGCCGCAGATTATATAATGATCCTTCAAGGCCTCTATTTTGTTTTCCATTCGTCTTAACCTCCAATTATCCTGAAATTGTCCGCCGGCAACAAATTCGACCAGATTAGTTAGTGTATAACCTACTAATGCGATGCCGCCAAAAATTATCATGATCGAAAATATCTTAGAAGCAGCGTTCATATCAGCCACTTCCTTGTAACCTACGGTCGAAATGGTAATTATCGTCGTGTAAGCGGCATCAACCAAATTGACCCGTAATAGTATGGAATAACCAATTATTCCAATTGCTATCAGCAGAGCAAAATATATTAGAGCTCTTGCCAGATGATGACTGTTTTTTCTCATTTGGTGTCTGCTCCTTTCGCAGATATGTCTTACTAATTTTATCATTATTGCCGGTTGTCTTGCTTGCTTTTGCAAAAATTCTATGCTAACATCAGGGAAATTGAAAAAACCCTAAACTGTTGACTGAGAAGAGTACATGTTTGCTGCAGGTCACACAGAGAGCCGCGTTTGGTGCGAAGCGGCAGATCGTGAAACATGGAATGGACTCACAAAGGCGGGAGGAAAGGTCAATCAGACCAAGTAATGCCCGACGGGATATCCGCCCGTTATCAACGGAACGCGTATTGTATATAGTACGTAGAGTGAGTGGGCGCGACAGCGTCAATTTAGGTGGTACCGCAGAAGTTATAGCTTTTGTCCTATGAGTGATCAGGACAAGGGCTTTTTTGTTGTTCCTGGGGCTTCGAAAGCTTGAGAAGCATTAGAATTATACATGCGAATAAAAGGTTCATTTATGTTGGTGGAATGAGGTAGACGATTATGAAAAAAGGAAGATTTGGCAGCTATGGCGGCCAGTACATCCCGGAAACATTGATGCAGGCGATTCAAGAGTTGGAAAAGTCCTATGACTTTTTCAAACAGGATCCTGATTTTTGTGCTGAGCTTGACTGTCTGCTGAAAAAATATGCCGGTCGACCGTCGCTTCTGTATTATGCTGAGAAAATAACTGAAGATCTGGGCGGAGCGCGAATCTATCTCAAGCGGGAGGACTTAAATCACACTGGCTCTCATAAGATCAATAATGTGCTTGGTCAGGTCTTATTGGCAAAAAAAATGGGCAAAACCAGAGTTATCGCTGAAACCGGTGCAGGTCAGCATGGCGTGGCGACCGCTACCGCGGCGGCTCTTATGGGACTCGAATGCGAGATATTCATGGGCAAAGAGGATACCGAGCGTCAGGCACTCAATGTCTATCGAATGGAGCTGCTTGGTGCCAAGGTTCACCCTGTAAGCAGCGGTACAATGACTCTGAAGGACGCTGTTAATGAAACAATGCGGGAATGGGTATCGCGTATGGATGACACCCATTATGTACTTGGATCCGTTATGGGGCCGCATCCCTTTCCGACGATCGTCAGAGATTTTCAGAAGATAATCGGTGAGGAGATCAGACAGCAGATTATAAAAGAGACTGGACGTCTGCCAGATGCTGTCCTCGCTTGTGTCGGCGGCGGCAGCAACGCGATCGGCAGCTTCTATGAATTTATCAATGATAAGCAGGTGCGACTGGTTGGCTGCGAGGCAGCCGGTCATGGTGTCGACACAGATAAAAACGCGGCTACTATCGCAAATGGTTCTGTCGGTATTTTTCATGGTATGAAATCATACTTCTGCCAGGATGAATATGGCCAGATCGCACCGGTCTATTCGATTTCAGCTGGTCTTGACTATCCAGGCATAGGCCCGGAACATGCCTGGCTGCATGATGTTGCCCGCGCGGAATATGTTGCTGTTACTGACGATGAAGCAGTATCCGCATTTGAGTATCTGTCGCGGACAGAGGGCATTATACCTGCGATTGAGAGTGCTCATGCCATAGCATACGTAAGGAAGCTGGCTCCTCAGATGAACAGAGATCAGCAAATCGTTGTTACGCTTTCTGGCCGCGGTGACAAGGACGTTGCGGCCATCGCCAGATATAGGGGGATTAAGCTTTATGAGTAAGATAAGTGCTGCTTTTGCAAAGAGAAAGGCTTTTATCGCTTTTATAACCGGTGGTGATCCTGATATCGAGACAACAGCCAGATTAATTGAAGCTATAGCAGAAGCGGGAGCTGATTTGATAGAGATCGGCATCCCATTTTCTGATCCGATCGCGGAGGGCCCAATTATTCAGGC
>CAZHQX010000055.1:0-4315 GCA_964534195.1 uncultured Oscillospiraceae bacterium | reverse complement strand
GATGGTGTTATTGTTGGCAGTGCAATTGTACGTATTATCGCAGAGCATGGGCGAAACGCGATTGAGCCGGTACGGAATTTTATTAGCAGTATGAGACATGCTATTGATCAGGCCGCTTCTGAATAATCAGAGCTTGCGCCAGGTTTTAGGCGATAATAGAACAAGTACAGGATAGATCTCCAATCTTCCGGCAACCATTGCCAAAGATAAAATCAGTTTTGACCAGTTGTTAAAATCAGAGTAATTGGAGGTTGGACCTACTGCGTCCATGCCTGGACCAATGTTATTAAATGTCGCCGCTACCGCGCTGAAGGCTGTTATGAAGGTAGGTGAATCGAAGCTGACCGTCAAGAGGCAGAAGGCGAAGAAAACAATGTAGGTCGAAAAATAAACAGTAACACTTTGCTGCAGGCCGTTACTTAACGGCTTGCCCTCGAAGTTGACTACCAGACGTCTGTTAGGACTGATAGCATGACGAACATCCTGCAGTACTGTTTTCATGAGAATAGCTATTCTTGATACCTTGATGCCGCCGCCCGTTGAACCGGCCATACTACCGCAGAACATCAGGAAGAGCAGTACAATATGTGCTGCCATCGGCCAGTTAGCGAAGTCTGCAGTGCCATAACCAGTTGTGCTGATCAGAGATGATGCTGTGAAGAAAACATCCCTGATCAATGTTGCTATGTTGTCATAATCAGGAAACACGATCAAACATATCAAAATCACCGATACCAAAATTATCAACAAGTACCAGCGCAGCTCCTCGTTTTTAAGTGCCGTTTTTACCTGGCGCAGCATTATCAGGTAATACAAATAAAAATTTACACCAAACATAATCATCGCGATGCCAAGAATAATCTCAAGAGCCGGTTTGCCATAGTGGGCAATAGAAGTGTTGTACATACTGAAGCCGCCTGTACCTGCGGCTCCGAAGGCGTGGATAAATGAATCAAATACAGGCATGCCGAAAACGATCAGAATAAGAACTAAAACGCCAGTCATTACGAGATATATTTTATAGAGAATACGTGCCGTCTGACTGACTCTAGCCATAAGCTTGCCGAAGGTAGGACCAGGCACCTCGGCACGCATGATATGAACTGCCTCTGATTCGACTTTTGGCAGGATAGCTAATGCGAAAACCAGCACGCCCATGCCGCCGATTAGGTGAGTCAAGCTTCGCCAGAACAACATTGATCGTGGAAGCGATTCAACATCGTTAAGTATACTTGCGCCGGTAGTTGTGAATCCGCTGACTGTTTCGAAGAAAGCATCGACAGGATTTGCGATTGAACCGCTTATCAGAAATGGCATTGCCCCAAATAATGAGAGAAAAAACCAGGTCAGTGTAACCATCATGAAGCCTTCGCGAGCATAAAAATCGGTGTTTTTGGGTTTGCGGAAGCTCATCAAAGCGCCTGCAGCGAAGACACTGATTATTGTGATAATAAAGGCTCCAATATCAGCAAGACCCTCCTGATAGATTATCGCCACCATAAGTGGCGTACAGAGAAGTGCCGCCTCTATCAGTAGTGTTCTGCCCAGAATGAATCTAACGATTGAATAATTCATGCTTGTCTATCCTTATCAATTGTCGAGCAATATATCGTCGATATCACTTATGTTTTCCTGTGTTGTAACGACAGCGACGCGATCATCAGGCAAGATCGTATCACGACCTCCCGGGAATATAAGCTTGCCTTTTCGAACTATAAATGCTATCAGGAGACCTGACTTAAGCTTAATATCCATTAGTGGGATGCGGAGTGCCTTACTATCATAAGTGACATGGAAGAGGAGAGTTTCTACTCTGTTGTCTACAAGTCGGTATAAGGCCTCAACATTTGATGCCTGTGAATTCTCCATCGCTCTGACAAAACGAATGATATTATCCGCGACCAAGCGCCTCGGTGTAATGATAGATCCGAGATTGGAGCAATCAATAACCTTAAGCAAATCAGTACGATTGACCTTTGTAATAACTTTCGGAACTCCCTGCTGTTTGGCGAAGAGTGAAAGCAGAAGGTTTTCTTCATCAATGCCTGTAAGTGATATGACGGTGTCATAACTGGACATACGTTCCTCGCGCAGGAAGCTCTGGTTGGTGCCATCGCCGCATACTATTTCAACCTCAGGGAAATCTGCCGCCAGAATATCCGCTGATTCCGGTTCCACTTCGATAACCTTAACGCGCATACGCATTTTCAGCAGCATAGGCAGGAGATAATGTGTAATTCTGCCGCCACCGATAATCAGAGCAGAGGTAAGTCGCTGGCGTGAGCTTTTATCGGAGGCAAACAGACGCATGAGATTCTCTGTATTGCCGGTCACGTGAACTAAATCACCCTCCTGCAGGATGGCGTCACCTCTTGGAATTATTATTTCCTCACCACGTTGAATAATACAGACAAGTATATTGTGGCCAGATGCCTTGATCTGGCTGAGTGACTGCCCAATAAGATTACTATCACGATTGAGTCTGACCTCGATTATATTTACACGTCCGTTGAGAAACTGCTCAACATCCAGAACAAAGGGGAATTGCAGTATTCTGGCGATATCTGTGGCCGCTTCCAGCTCAGGATTGATCATTAGAGTTATGCCCAGGGTCTCACGAACGAAGCCCATCTGAAGTGAAAACTCGGGATCACGAACACGTGCTATAGTTTTCACAGCGCCAGCCTTGCGGGCTGTAATTGCTGCTATTATGTTGGTTTCATCACTGTGTGTGACCGCGATAAACACATCACAATGCTCGACACCTGCCTCCAGCTGAGTTTTATAAATCGCGCCATTACCATGTATGCCGTTGATATCAGCCATGCTTATCAGCTGATTTAGCTTCCTGCCGTCCTTCTCGATCAGGACGACATCATGCTTCTCTTTGGCTAATGACCTAGTCAGCTCTTCGCCGACCTTGCCGGCACCTACTACAACGATATTCACAACTATTTACTCCATAACATATTGATCATGCATCAGCACCGATTAACGTTGTCGGATAAAAGTTCCCGCCTCAAGCTCCTGGAATGCTTGATTTAACTCCTGCCTCGTGTTCATTACGATTGGTCCGCCCCAGGCAATTGGTTCTTTGAGAGGTCTGGCTGACAGAAGAATGAAGCGTATACCGTCTTCCCCTGCTCTTGCTCTGAAAAGACTGCCGGTTGTAAACAGAACTGCCTGTCTGGCTTCTGTCATTTTATCATTACCGGCTTCGTCTATATCTGAGCCGAAAGCTGCCTCGCCATTAAAAATATAGATGAACAGGTTTTCCTCTTCACTATTGGTGAAAGTCCACTCTACCCCAGGCTCGAGGGTTACGTCAAGATATGTTGCCTTGACATACCTGGCCTCAAAAGCACCATTAATATTGTCGTAATTGCCCGACAGAACACGAACTGTACAGCCCTTGCTTTCGATTTTTGGGATGTCGGAGCTGAGAATATCGCCATAAGCAGGTTCAGTCATTTTGTTTTCAGCCGGCAAATTGAGCCAGAGCTGAGCGCCCAGCATTCTCTCGCTGGCCTTGGGCATTTCTTGATGAATAATACCCGAGCCTGCGGTCATCCACTGACAGTCACCATCCAGGATGCTGCCGCTGTTGCCCAAGCTGTCACCATGCTCAATATCGCCTCTGATCAAGTAGGTAACTGTTTCGATACCACGATGAGGATGCCAGGGGAATCCCTTGGTATAATCATCCGGGTCTGTTGAATCAAAAGCGTCAAGCATTAGAAAAGGATCAAAATCAGTTGTATCATCATGTCCGAGCACCCTGACTAATCTTACTCCAGCTCCATCGACCGCTCTACGTCCACTGACGACCTTTTTGATCTCGCGCAGCATATCAATTACCACCTTTCACGATTGCAGCAAAAAGCTGTTGCGAATATGATACCATATGCAATCGAATCAGTATTGCCAAATATTAAGTTGTCAACTTAAGCAATCAAACAAGAAAACCGGCTGCTATAGCCAGGATTACAAGAATTGGCGCAGGCACCTTCCTTGTCAGCAGAAGCAGGGCTGTGACAGCGGTCACAATTATGTTTTCCACAGTAAATCCACTCTTTTGCATCAGGATTACGGCAGCTGCCGCTATCATGCCGCCAGCAACGGCATTGATACCGCGCAGAGCTATTTTTATACCGCGCAGACTGCGCAGACGGTCCCAAACAGGATATATGAAATAAATCAGAAGCAGACCGGGCAGAAATATACCTATTCCACCGGCAGCTGCGCCAATCAGCTGATACAAGATGCCCTGTCCTCTGGCTGCCATGCCTCCGGCATAGGCGCTGAAGCTGAACAT
>CAZHQX010000054.1:0-10412 GCA_964534195.1 uncultured Oscillospiraceae bacterium | reverse complement strand
CTGATAGTTGTATCTTGGTCCTTGAATTGATCGAGAAATTCTTGTTCCTCGATCTTTTTGCCCAGACCAGGTGTTTCATCATTTGACATGACCCTTACTCCGCTCAGTTTGCCGTCTAAGCTTATTGCTGCCATGATTGGCACATCGCCGCCATAACCACGGGTCGACGCAGCGAAGAGGATCCCCTGCTGCTGGCCATCTGATCCATAGACCTCATAGGCTGCGGTCAAATCTGGCAGCTCTGCTAAAAATGGCTCGATATCAATATCCTTAAACTCCTGAGCAGAAGGAAACAGAGCAAGCTTACTCTCATTTTCGGCTGCGACCTCCTGAGCTTGTCTTGCCGATAAGGTAACCTGATTAGTGAAGGCCAGAAGTGCGGTTGCTGTGATACAGATGATTGCCAGAATCATAGCTGGAACAAGTCCCTTATCCTTTTGCATGCTTAACACCTCCTCCGAATGGAACCGGAATAGTCCATTTGTCAATGTGAGGGGTCAGTGTGTTCATGAAAAGAATCGAGAAGGAAACACCTTCTGTCATACCACCGAACAGCCTTATGATCGCAGTAATTATTCCGCATCCTAGTCCGAAAATGATCTTGCCTCTGCGTGTCAGTGGTGAGGTAACATAATCAGTTGCCATGAAAAAAGCTCCCAGAAAGAGACCTCCTGATAATATATGGTAGAGTGGGTCCTGTCCGCCAATGAATGTAATCAATGCAACCGTTCCAACATAGGTGAGTGGCAGCCATAGAGTAATTACCTTGCGGATCACTAAATAAATGATACCTATTGTAAGTGCTGCGATGGAGATCTCACCAAGACAGCCACCCTTAATTCCTAGAAACAAATCAAGATAAGAGGGCATCGGGCTATCGTTCTGCAGTAAATATAATGGAGTTGCTGTTGATACGAGATCGCTGCCCAGCTTAGTGACAGATTCAGCTGTCTGCGCGGCAGTTTCTCCAAATCTGCGTTCGAGAACCGCCCAGCGCGTCATGGCAGCCGGATAGGAGATCGTGAGTATTACACGTGCTGCCATTGCCGGATTCATAAAGTTGTGGCCGATACCACCGAACATCTGTTTAACAATAACGATCGCGACAAAGGATCCGACAGCTGCCATCCATAGTGGTATGGTCGGCGGTAGATTGAGTGCCAGAATCAGACCTGTAACGACTGCACTGAGATCACTAATTGAGTTATAACGCTTCATAGCCAAGCGTGATAAAAACTCAAATAAGACTGCAGTGCCGGTGGTAACCGCGATGATTATTGCGGCAGCGCTGCCAAAAATCCATACAGCTGCGGCAATAGCCGGGATAAGAGCGATTATGACATCAAGCATCAATCTGCGTGATGTCGTATTATCTCTTATATGTGGTGAGGATGAAACCTGAAGCATCATTATTTTTTGCCCTCCGTTACTGCCTGTTGACGCACATAGGATTTGCCGTTTCTAATACTCTGAACCAGATGGCGTTTAGCTGGACAAACATAAGTACAGCAGCCACATTCGATACAGTCCATGACATGATGCTGCTTAAGTCCCTCTATATCTCTATTACGGGCCATAATGTCCAGATTTGTTGGCATAAGCTTCATTGGACAGGCCGTTATACAGCGGCTGCAGCGTATACATTGTGTTTCGTCAGGTATAGCAGCTTCCTTCTTGCCAAACACCAGAATGGCGTTATTATGCTTGATGATCGAAACGTCCAGCCTGTCGACAGCGACGCCCATCATTGATCCGCCCATGATTATTTTGCCAGCCTCTTCAGCTAATCCTCCTGCAGCCTCTATAACTTCCGGAATCAGAGCACCTATAGGTACATTTACGTTGCAGGGAAGATTGAGACCAGATCCATCAAGAGTTACTCTTTTTCTGACAAGCGGCATGCCCGTTTTGATGTATTTTGAAATGAAACGGACAGTGCTGACATTCAGCATGAGAACACCGACGTCGTGAGGGAGGGCCCCTGAGGGCACTGCCCGCTTGGTCAGTGAATAAATAAGCATTTTTTCAGCACCCTGAGGATAAATGGTCTTAAGGCTCACAACCTTGATTTGTGGCTTGATATTCATCGCAAGGTAATATTTTGTTATTTCATTGCGAAGAACTTCAGCTGCAAGCGGCTTGTTATCCTCCACGCCAATTATTGCCTTTTCGATCTGCATATATTTCATGACTTGCATGATCCCGTCGATGATTTCGTCCGGGTGCTCTGCGCACTGTCTGAAATCTGCAGTGATATATGGCTCGCACTCTGCCGCGTTAATTAAGAGAACATTCGGCTGCTTATCCGGCGGTGGCTGCATTTTCATGTATGTCGGGAATCCGGCACCGCCCAGGCCTACGAGACCGGAATCACGTAATGCATGTATGAAGCTCTCCCTATCCGTAATTATTGGTGGTCTGACCGATTCATGTCGTGTATATTGCATATCTGATTCAATTTCCACGACATCTATCGATCTGCCATTACTGGCAACCTCTCTTCTTACGGCTTTTACCGTGCCTGAGACACTTGAATGTATTGGTACTGCCATAGCCGCGGTCGGCTCGCCTATCTTCTGTCCAACCTCTACGTGATCGCCGGCCTTGACGATGCATTCGCAAGGGGGACCAATATGCATGCTCATTGGTATCCTGAGAGTTTTAAACTGGTCAAGTCTGACCGTAGGATAGAAATGAGTGTTTTTGTTGCCCCGGGGATGAACGCCCCCGGAAAAAGTAGAAAATTTTAACACCCGGTTTACCTCCTATAGCTGAAAGAATTCAGCGTGATCCACCAATTAATATAACATGAAACTTCATAATTGCCATTAGATTAAGCAAAGCATCTAATAAATAAAAGCGGTTTTTGTGATGGTTTGTGCAAATAGACAGTGATAAACGTTTACGGTTTGTGCAGGCGTTTGTAGGATGACGAATTTATAAGGGCAGATCAAATCTGAAAATTACCGCAAACGGTTACGATAAACGCCGATAATTATAGTGTAGATTAGTTTATTCGCCTGGCATATAATAAAATGAAAAGAGTGAGCGGATCGAGCTTAACAGAACAGGTAGATGAAACACATGATAGATAAGATAGCGAATAAGAAAAAGGACAGACTTCTACTGGGTGGATTAATAGCATCTGGTGCTTTGATTGGATCGATGATCACATGGATCCTTATTCTGCTTATATTTAGACCTTTTTCAATGCAGTCTACGCAGACTAACGGAGCGGATCAGCAAACATCAAGCTATATAAGCTTATCAGATGCAACAGATCAAACTGATACAACGTCATCTGATGAGACAGATACAACAACTATTCCTGCCGAGGAAACAACTACTCCAAATGAAACCACAGAGACCGAATTTGATCTGTCCAAACCAGGTGAACGCAGAATCGCTCTGATCGCTCAGAAGGTCCTGCCATCCATTGCGGGCATCAGAGTTGAATCTCTGCTGCCGGGCACTGATATGTTCGCGATCAGCGAAGGCTCGGGTGTTGTCTATTCATCTGATGGCTATGTTATTACCAACAATCATGTGATCTCGTCAGTTTATGACAACAGCGGAAACCGCATAAATGGTACCAATGTCTATGTATATCTCTACGAAGACAAAACACAGTATGAGGCTGTTATTGTCGGCAGGGACGCATCCACAGATCTGGCGCTTCTCAAAATAAGTAAAAACGGCCTTGCACCTGCGGAATTCGGCAACTCTGAACTGCTAATGCCGGGTGAGCCAGCGGTTGCAATTGGCAGTCCATCAGGATTGCAGTTGATGGGATCAGTTACCTCCGGCATAATCAGTGGACTAGATAGGCAGGTACAGCTGGAAAATGGTGCCTCTATGGCATTGATTCAAACGGATGCTGCCGTTAACACCGGAAACTCAGGAGGAGCTTTGATCAACGAACATGGACAGGTCATCGGCATCAACAATTCCGGTCTGGTCAAGAGCCAGTTTGAAGGGATCAACTTCGCGATTCCAGCCAATACTGCAATCGAGATCATCAATGAACTGAAAAAACGGCCCGTAAATGCCGGTAAACCGTGGCTGGGAGTATCTGTAATTACAGATTCTGAGTATCTTGAGCTTGTGGAACTATATAACTGGCCAGAGCAAGGTGTATATATATATGAGATCCAACAAGACAGTCCTGCAGCTTTGGCAGGCATCAAGTCAGGTGATATCATTATAGCCCTGAACAACAACAGCGTTATTGATTCATCCGATTTTGCCAATCAGCTTCGGGAATTCTATGCCGGTCAAAGCATACGCATTCAGATATTCAGGCCAGATGAAAATAATACATTTACGCTTACCGCTGTTTTGGGCGAAACCTTGTCTTGAGAAATACGATCTAGAAGATAATCTTCCGATGGTAACAATAGATACTTTGAGAAATCTTTAGACGACGTATTATTACATTGACATATGAACAGTTGTTCATATGTCAATTACATGGAGGTACTGAACATGACTGGAGACAGCTGCCTGGATAAAACAGTTCACCCCGACAAGATCTGCCAGGCTCGGGATGAAATGCCGTCAGATGAAATGCTTCGAGATATGACTGAGCTATTCAAGGTTCTCGCGGATGAAACACGAATGCGTATCATCAGTGCTTTGACCAGTTGTGAATTATGTGTCTGCGATCTGGCGTCTCTTATAGAATCCAGTCAGTCCGCGGTCTCTCATCAGTTGAGGATCCTGCGGCAGGCAAGACTCGTTAAATACAGGCGTGAAGGCAAAAACGCTTTTTATACATTAGATGATGAGCATATTGAAACAATTGCCCACTACGCCAGACATCATGTTCAGGAGGCCTTCCACAGAGAGTGAGGAAGACCATATGTCTAATAAACAGGTTAGCTTCAAGATTGAAAACCTTGGCTGTGCCTCATGTGCTGCCAAAATAGAAACAGCTGCCGGCGGATTGCCTCAGGTTGATGAGGCCGTTGTAGATTTCGCTGCCAGCAGAATTTATCTTAAGCTAAATGATGAATCTGAGAGGTTTGATCTAGAACCTGATCTTGACAAAATTGTAAGATCGATAGAAGAGGACGCGCGGTTGATTACTGCTTCTAGCGAGAGAACTGAATCAAACGCAGCAGCTCGCCGTGTGCAGCACTCTGCAATCGATTCTGATGATCACGCACATGATCATTCAGGCAATATCACAGCCTCGAGAAGCTTTGGCAGCTGGCGACAGGCTGTTCCAATTAAGCAGGTATTGAGATTTCTGTTTGGAATAGTTTTATTCGTTGCGGCCTTGCTTATTGACAAAAATCTCCCTGCCTTAGCGGTGACCCTGTTTATTCTGGCATGGCTGATACTGGGTCTTGATGTCATATACAAGGCTGTAAGAAGACTGGTAAAAGGCCAGCTTTTCGATGAGAATTTTCTGATGACAATTGCAACAGTCGGAGCCCTTGCGATCAGAGAATACCCTGAAGCTGTAGCTGTAATGCTTTTCTATCAGCTCGGTGAGATATTTCAGGATATAGCCGTTAATCGTTCCAGGGCATCTATCAAAGCTTTGACCAATCTTCGTCCTGATCATGCTAATTTGCTTAAGAGCGGCAGCTCATACGAATATGAGAGAATCGCTCCGGAAGAAGCGCATCCTGGCGATCGACTCTTGATCAAGCCAGGTGAACGGGTGCCGCTTGACGGTAGAATTATTCAGGGTGACTCAGAGCTTGACACATCGGCTCTGACTGGAGAGAGTCTGCCACAGCCGGTTGGCACAGGCAGTGATATTTTTGCGGGCAGCGTCAACGGCGGCGGCCTATTGATCATTGAGGTAACTAAACCATATGAGCAGTCCTCAGCAGCTCGTATCATGGAGCTGGTTGAGCAGGCCACAGCACGTAAATCAAAAGCTGAGCTCTTCATCAGCCGTTTTGCTGCCTGGTATACACCAGCCATGACGATTCTGGCAGCGTTGGTGGCATTTGTACCGCCTATAGTTCTTTCAGAACCCTTATCTGACTGGATCTATCGCGCTATGATCCTACTGGTGATCTCATGTCCTTGCGCACTGGTCATATCAGTGCCTATGAGCTATTTCGCAGGTCTGGGAGCGGCATCCTCTTCTGGCGTTCTGATCAAAGGAGCTCAATATCTCGACAGACTTGCAAGCATCAGACAGATCGTGTTCGACAAAACAGGAACTCTAACAGAAGGCAAATTTACAGTCACAGAAATCATCCCGGCAAAAGACTGGCACCAGAATGATATATTACAGATCGCTAGTATGCTGGAAGACCATTCTGACCATCCTATAGCGGTTTCGATTCGTGACGCCTATGCTGAGCAAGCAGATAATGAGTCATCATCCGATATTGGCATAATTTCTTCGCAACTGGCCAATTACAAGGAACGGCCTGGTTTTGGCGTTGAAGCAAGTATTTCTCATGATGTGTATCGCCTGGGAAATGACAGAATGCTGTCAGAGATTTCTATTGAACCGGAAAACAAGATGAAGAGCCTGGGTACTGGTCAACATGTCTGGCTCTTAAAAAACGACAAAGTTATAGGTAAGATCTGTCTGGCAGACAGTGCCCGGCCGGAAGCCGCTCAAGCAATAGAAGGTCTGCGCTCTCTGGGAATAGATAAGCTGTCGATGCTGACAGGAGATCGGCCGGAGGCCGCCGCATCAATTTCCTCACAGCTTGGTCTTGACTCATACCATGCTTCATTACTGCCTCAGCAGAAGGTAGAGAGGCTTGAGCAATTGATGAGACCGGAAAACCAACAAGAAAGCATCCTGACAATGTTTGTCGGTGATGGTATAAATGACGCCCCTGTTTTAGCCAGAGCTGATATTGGAGTTGCGGCCGGTCTGGCCACAGATGCGGCTGCCGAGAGCTCAGACATGATGATAATGGGCAATGATCTGCGCAAGCTGGTCTCTGTAATCGCTCTCTCAAGAGATACCGCAAAAATTGTACGCCAGAATGTCGCACTGACACTTGGTCTGAAGCTCTTGATCATGAGTCTTGCCCTATTTGGTCTGGGCGGAATCTGGCAGGCTGTATTTGCTGATGTTGGCGTATCGCTTCTGGCTGTATTAAATGCCCTGCGTCTATTAAGACACAGGGCATAAAAATCAAATAACATCTATAATTATGTAAGTAATTTGATCCAGGTCGACTTAGCCGCCCCACTGGAGCTTAGGAGCTTTCTCTCCACGGCTCTCCTTAACGAATGTCGCCGCAGTCATGCCTGCTTTTGCTCCCTCGCCAACCGCTACTGCTACCTGCAGCAATCCGCCGGTGCAATCGCCGGCTGCAAATACACCAGGCAGGTTAGTAGCCTGGCCACCATCTGTCAGAATTACCTTACCGTCATTATCCAGACCAAGCTTAAGAGCCAGATCAAGCGCTGATGCCGTGCCTTCAGCAACGAAAATTCCGTCGAGGTCAAGCTTGCTTCCATCTTCAAGATCGAGTCCGGCTACACGATCATCCTCACCGCGAACTGCCGAAATTTTTCTCTTGTCCAAAATGATCTTATCATCAGAGAAAGTTCCTTCGAATTCACGACCATTCGTCATCAAATAAATATTAGCGGCAAAAGGCTTGAGTTCGCTTGCTTCCTTAAGCGCGTAATCCCCGCTGCCAATAACAGCTACATTTTTGCCTCGGTAGAAGAAACCATCGCAGGTCGCGCAATAACTGACGCCCTTGCCTTCGTATTCAGTGATGCCCTTAACAGTTGCTTTGCGTCTTGGGATACCTGTCGCAAGCACAACTGCCGCGGCCTCATAAGCGTTTTTGGAGGTGTGAACCTCAAAATGCTCCATCCAGCTAACGCCAGTTACTTCCTCTACCAGAAGCTCGACTCCTAGGCGTTTGGCCTGTGCTTCACTGGCAGCTAACAATTCCAAGCCTGAAATGGAATGCTCAAAGCCAAGATAATTTTCGATTTTGTCTGCCTTTTCCAGCGCGCCATAATCTCTGCCAATTACAAGAACAGATAATCCTGATCTTACAGCATAAATAGCTGCGCTCAAGCCTGCCGGGCCTTTGCCAATCACGACTAGATCATACATAGTATATACCTCCCAGATCATTAACAAATTTTCTTACATAGTAAATAGTAAGTCATTGCCCGGGTCTAGACAAGTGATTCGGTTACATAAGCGGCAAAATAGTAAAAACCGCTCTGCCTCATGTGCTGCGGGGGAATGCAGAAGAGGCGAGCGGTCTTCATAAGATCAGATCAATTGATCTGGTTTTGAGTCATTATTGCCAAAGCTTAGCCAAGAATTGCCTTGAGGTCTTCTTCGGCTGTGGTCGTTGGGCGGATGCCGAACTGTTCGACCAAGACGTTTAGTACGTTTGGTGATACGAAGTAAGGCAGTGTTGGGCCAAGGTAGATATTCTTAACTCCGAGAGCCAACAGTGTCAGCAGAACACATACAGCCTTCTGCTCATACCAAGAGAGTACAAGGGTCAGCGGCAAGCTGTTGATATCTGTATCGAAAGCTTCAGCCAGAGCTACAGCGACCTTGATTGCTGAGTATGAGTCGTTGCACTGTCCCATATCCATGATGCGTGGGAAGGGTCCGATCTTGCCGATGTCGAGATCGTTGAAACGGAACTTACCGCAGGCCAGTGTCAGGATAAGTGTATCTGCCGGTGATTTCGCGACGATATCAGTATAGTAGTTGCGTCCAGGCTTGGCTCCGTCACAACCGCCGACCAGCATGATATGCTTGAGGTCGCCGCCTTTTACCGCGCCTATTACCTGATCAGCAACGCTGAGTACTGTATGATGGCCGAAACCGGTAGTCAAAATAGTACCGCCGTTGATGCCGGTCATATACTTCTGTTCACTGTATCCGCCGAGTTCAAGAGCCTTGGCGATTACCTGTGAGAAATCCTTACCGTCCTCTGTATCATTGATATGAACCAGGCCGGGATATTCGACAACAGCTGTTGTGAACACGCGATCCTTGTATGAATCCTTGGGTGGCATCAGGCAGTTTGTTG
This sequence comes from uncultured Oscillospiraceae bacterium, assembly GCA_964534195.1. Taxonomy (GTDB): domain Bacteria; phylum Bacillota; class Clostridia; order Saccharofermentanales; family UBA5734; genus JAAYFZ01. Next base: position 1,401 of record CAZHQX010000054.1, on the reverse strand, counting down.
TGAAGAGGAAAGCTCCGGGAACTCCATCGAATTCCTTCTGTTGATTCTGCCAGGCTGTGCCGAAGTTGCCCTTGAGATGTTCATATTTCTTGAGCTCAGGGTAACCGTGAGCAGGCAGCATTTCACCATGTGTATAAATATTGATGCCCTTGCCTGCTGTCTGGTCGAGCAGCTGTTTGAGATCATGCAGATCATGACCTGAAACAACGATGAAAGGTCCTTTTTCAATGATAGTCGTTACTTCTGTTGGTACCGGATTGCCATAAGCGCCTGTATTGGCGGCGTCGAGCAGCTCCATACAACGGAAATTGTCCTTGCCGAACTGCATCAGGATCTCCAGCCAGTTGGCGACGCTATGGTTGAGGCCGACTGCTCTCATATTGATGAAGAGAGCCTCGTTAACTTCCTTGTCGGTGCGTCCGAGCACATAGGCATGGTACGCGTATGCGCCCATACCGCGCAGACCGAGCAACAGCAGAGAACGCAGCGATACCTGGTCAGCATCACCCTTGAAGAGATCCTCGGCACTGTAGATGTCAGGCTGAGGCATGCAGGAGCAGCATGAACCGCAGCCTTCGTTTACAGGGCTGCGATTTTCGATCGTGAATTCGACCAGATTGATCATCTTCTGCAGGCTCTCGTCATCAAAACTGACATTAGTAACTGTTGTAAATAGGCCTTCCATCATCAGTCTGGCATCGAAATCAGTTATTTCCTGGTCTTCCATGACAAGTGCATAGCGGATCAGAGCATAAGTGAGTTCATCCTGCAGCGCTGAGGTTGATGGTTCCTTGCCGCAAACGCCCATGGTCGTGCAGCCTTTGTTTGGTACTGTTTGTTCACACTGGAAACAAAGCATGTCTGACATAAAGTAAAATCCTCCTGTGATTTTGTTTAGCTTAATTAGTTGGTTCGTTCAAGATCATGAAGACACATAGATAAATATTAATCTTCCAGGATCCTTCCGTCTGTGCTTATAGTTACGACCTGCCAAGGAATCATTTTACCACTGGCTTGAAGTGCTTGCCTGGCAGCCATATCAAGACCGCCACAGCAAGGAACCTCCATGCGGACTATAGTTACACTCTTAATATCATTGAGGCTGAGGATCTGTGTAAGCTTATCAGCATAATTACCTGCGTCAAGCTTGGGACAGCCTATAGCAGTAATGTGTCCTTTGATAAACTCCTGATGGAAATTAGCCCTGGCAAAAGCCGCGCAGTCTGCTGCGATCAGCAGTCGGGCATTGTGATAATAAGGAGCCTGTACCGGCAGAAGCTTAAGCTGGCATGGCCATTGCTGCAGCTCTGAAACAGACTCTGAAGCAGATACAGATGTTGCTGTCTTCACTACAGCTTCTTCTCTCTTCATTGTTCTGGCCTGGCTGCCGGGACAGCCGGA
>CAZHQX010000053.1:0-10763 GCA_964534195.1 uncultured Oscillospiraceae bacterium | reverse complement strand
AAAGCCAGCACGATCAAAACGATCAGGCTGGCCCTGCTCCGACGTGCAGCTGTATATGTTCTTCGCTGATTAACCATAATACTCAGTCAAGCTGATAACCTTTCTCTGTATCAAAGACACCATCGACCGCATTAGCCATAGCATATTTCATCATCTTATAGGCTGTTATGATGCCTTCGCTATCCTCGCTGTCAGTATAGAAGCTTTCGTCTCTATCTATATAGCAGCCAGTATATTCTCCATCAATAAAAACATAATCAGTATAATCGTCCCTGCGGGCAAATTCAACTATTTGCGTTCTCGCGGGCTTGCCGGTATCTTTATCAGCCTTTAGTTCATATTTTATTATTGCGTCAGCGGTATTCTCAGGTTGAGCTTTATTATCTACACCCGAAAACTTAACACTTATTATGCTCTGATAAAACTTCGAATAGAGTGTATTATTGGTCTGGCTGAATATTTTCGCGTTCTCGCCATCAAGCTTAAACACAGTGCTTTCATCAGAAGCTGACTTGCCTTGATCAACATTAAGATCAATAGCAAAAGATGTCCCGTAGATATCTGCTTCTATTCTGCTTACACTACCAATATTATGCAGGCTGACAAAAGGATCCATCAGATTCTCAAGTGGAATATCAATGCTCGTCAGTCCAGTCATATCAACAGTGAAAACTCCGTCCAGCAAGCTTGATTGAGCATAAACTTTACCAGTACCAGCTGACGCACCAAGTTTTATTTCGACAATTCCCTCTGATGTTTCAATCTCGAATTTATAAGCCGGATCGTCAAGTCCATAGCTAAAAAGATCCTGAGGCTCAAGCTCAACATACTCCGAAGCACTTACTGCTGCAAGCTGCTGAAGCAGCTTGCCCAGAGCAGAATCATCACCCTTATTTTTGACGGGAGATGTCATTTCAAAGTTCAGAGCAGGCTCTGCTGTTTCATCCTGGCTTCCAATGATCTCACAATCGGCCGACAGCTCAAGGTCATCTCTTGAGCGCAGCAGTGAGAACCTGGTGATTTTGTCATATTGGACCTCAAGAACTGCGTTACGATCAAGCCAGTATAAGCTGTTCTCTCTAAGCTCAGCCAAACTTGCGCTCTTGATCGATACGATCTGATCTTCAACACCTACATATTCAGAATCACCACTGCTTAGAGTATTACCTACGGCAATATTTATATCATCACCGGTTTTGAGTGCGAAGTTTACTGACAGCTCTGGCTTATCCAAGCCATATGCCTGCAGATCATCAGCATTGTCTGATATGTTTTTATCAATGGTAAGACCAATCAGACCAGACGCCAGATTTGTCAGACGATCCTTGTCATATGGCAGATCCTTTTCACCTTCTATGCTCCAGATCAGTTCATCCTTGTCGTCATTTGAGATAATATCAGACACAATTTGAATCTCACCTGATTGATTTGTGATAGTTATTGAATCAACATCAGCGGCCTTAAAATCAAACAGCTTGACTGCTGCAGCAGATGTTGTCTCTTGTGGCTGCTCCAGCTCCTCAACAGGCTGTCTGCCGGCAAAATACCAAACAATCAGTAGTCCTGCGAGAACTATAACCATCATCAAAATTAACAGCTTCTGCTTCTTCATCGTATTCCCTCCGGATCAAAGATGTCTTCGCTTGCGATAAACGATCAGTGCGGCTGTCAAAAGCACGATCGGAATAATCAGCATAACTATCACAGCTGTGGCCACAATGGTTTTGCTTGTGCCCTTGGTTATTGCATATGAGGTCGGTACCTTGGGACTGATCATCAAGTTGTTCTCATCAGCCTCGCCAGCCAGCCAGACTATACTGTTGTAAAACAGATTCGGGTTATAGAGATTTGTACCAAATGCCTGTATGATATCCTCTCGGAACAGGTCGCTGCTTCCATATACAATGACCTTCGCAGGATCCTTAACAGAATCTCCATCGATCCATCCGCTATGCTCTGCCAGCAGACCAATATTTTGAATATCCTGAGCTGAAGCCTGCTCTGCGACACCATCTGCCTCAGCCACGCCTTTTGCCGATGTGGTGAGCACAGGCTCAACCTTCAACCATTGACGTTCGTTTCGGAGCTGCTCCAAACCTCGTGCATTCAGAACAAGTGTATATCGGTCGATTGCTGTCGCTGTAATTGCTCCGGCCGGTGCATTGGCTCTGATAGAGTACATATCCTGTTGATACTGATTATCTGTTTCTTCATCACGCAGTCTGCTGCTGCTGATTTGAATATTATACTCACTAAGAAGCTGGTTAAGCTCAGTGAATTGGGTCGTGTTGAAGCTGCTCATGATCATTAAGCTGCCGCCTTGCTGGAGCCAGCCGCCAATGAGCTCTCGTTCCGCAGCTGTGATATCGCGTTTAGGCTCAGCCATAATCAAGGCTGCACAGTCTTGCGGTATTTCGTCTGCGCCAAAAAGATCGAGTGATTTTACGTCATAATTGCCAGCGCTGAGAATACTGAGAATTGTCTTGTATTGCGTACTGTGATCGAGCTCTTCATGACCACTTGTAAAATAAATAACCGGTGTTGATTCTGAATCAACATAGCGTAATGCACCGGTAATGCTCTGCTCAGCAATAATGCCCGTCATAACGGTCTCGTAAGTCTGCGTCATTTCAAATGAATATATATCGGTATTCACAAGATTTTTGAGCTTGCCTGTTGCCTCTGAATACACGACAAAAGAACCGGCCTCAGGAGCTGCGAGATTTTCCGGATCTATTCGTTTGAGCAATGTCGGATCGATATCAGGATCTATGAAGCTGAGGCTGATCCTGCCATTTGACTTGCTAACATATTCATCCAACATTGGTATTAGACCTTCGTAGTATGAATAGTACTGTGAATCCTTGGCAAAAAGGCCTATGATCTCGATGTCATGCTCAAGACTGCCTATGATCTCTTCACTGACATCACCTATTGAATAGAGCTTATCAGCGGTCCAGTCCCATTTAAGACGATCTCCAAGCATATTATCGAAAACCAAATTGAAGATTAGAATTATTGTGATAAATAGAACGGTTGCGATCAAAGAAAAATTTCGAAGATTTGTGTTGCGCTTATCGACCTTTTTATCGGCCTTGCCGGTTTTGTTCTGTACGTCATTCTTTTCTGCTTTTTTATTCATCATTTTCATCCTCATATCACCTCTGGCTCCAGCGACGCTTCTCTAGCATGCGATTCGTCAGGAAGAGAAAAACAGCTGCGATACTGACGAAGAACACAAGCGGTGAAAGCTCAAAAATGCCTGCAGAGAAATTGCCTATTCTCGTTGTTGGATTGATCCAGCGAATTGCATTGGTCACCGCACTGCCGGCAGCGCTGATCTGCGTACCGGTAAGGCCGAAGAAATTAAGGCGGTCTATCAGGCTGGTAGCTACTGTCCCCAGTATGCCTGCAACAGCATCTATCAATGTTAGCAGCATTATTACTATGAAGGATATTACAGCTGCAATTATCTGATTCTCAGTAATTGCCGAAGCGAATACGCCGATAGAAAGGTAAGCGGCACCAAGAAATACAAAAGCAATATAAGCACCAAGAACACTGATATCGATTACTCCGCCATACAGGCTGGTGATAAGTACATGAATCAGAGTTGCCGCGGTCATGGTCAGGAAGAGGAACAGTGAAGCAAGATATTTACCAATTACGATCTCCATTGTGCTTGCAGGTGAAGTATAAAGCAAAACTTCCGTTCCGTTCTTTCTATCCTCAGAGAATGATCGCATTGTCATCAAGGGAATCAGAATGAAGAAAAAAGACTGCATGAAGGATAATCCGCCAACAAGATCGATCGATCCATTAAGTAAAAACGAGGCGAAAAACAGTCCGCTGAGAGCCATAAATATCGCTAGTATTACGAAGCCCATTGGCGAACGAAAATAGGCCAGATAGTCTCTCTTACATATTGCCATGATTCTTTTCATTTATGCTCCTCCTCAAATACCGGAACCACTGCCTGTAACCTTAAGGAAAATATCCTCAAGTGTAGGATCAAGTGATTTCATCTCAATTATCGGCCATCTATTCTCAGCCATCGCGAAGAAAACTTGCTTGCGCACATCTAATTCAGGTGCGTTCTCTATTTCAAAAAGAGTGATATTATTTTCCTTTTCAAGGACTATTTCAGCGCGATTGACACCGCTGATGCTTTTGAGCACATTAACGATCTTATCTGCCGGACCTTCTGCTGCAAGTTGAAAACTTGAGCTCTTGGCCATTTTGCGGGATAAGCCGTCAGGTGTATCGATAGCAGCGATCCTGCCCTGATCAATGATAACTACCCTCTCGCAGACAGCTTGAACCTCAGGCAAAATATGAGAGCTGAGAATAACAGTATGCTGTTTTCCCAATTCCTTGATCAAGTTACGTATTTCAATGATCTGTTTGGGATCAAGACCAACTGTAGGCTCGTCGAGTACCAATACATCAGGATTGCCGATCATTGCCTGCGCGATTCCTACACGCTGGCGATAGCCTTTTGACAGGTTTTTGATCAATCTTTCTGAAACATCAGTAATTCTGACCATTTTCATGATTCGTGCCAGACCCTGAATTCTATCAGCCGTTGGTACGCCCTTGAGATCTGATACAAACTTCAGATACTCAAGCACAGTCATATCGAGGTACAAAGGCGGATTCTCCGGCAAATAGCCAATACATGACTTGGCCTTATGCGGCTCTTCAAGAATATCATGACCATTGATCGTCACGGTTCCTGATGTTGCTGAGAGATAACCTGTCAGGATATTCATAGTTGTACTTTTACCGGCGCCATTAGGCCCCAAAAAACCAAGTATTTCTCCCTTTTCAACAGAAAAGCTGATGTCATTGACTGCCAGCTTTTCCCCGTAATACTTGACGAGATTGCGAATTTCGATCATACTTTGCCTCCCGATCAACAGAAATTAGACTTCTGAATAAACTACAGAAGCAATTATACATTTTAGCTCTATGGTTGTTAATGAGATTTCACAATTGTTCAGATTTCATCCAGCATGACACGGCAGCGAAAAGCAACCTGTCCATCATCGTGCAGTCTGCCCTCGGCCAGAAAATCTCCTTGATCATCTTTGCTGATGAAAATATCAACCTTGCTGCCGAAAAATATTTCACTGATGTATTGAATATCAAAGCCGCTTATGCTCATAGGTACAATAGTTTTATCTTCAGTTTGTCTGCTCAAATAGGCTTGAACAGCATCTACTGCCCAGGCAGCATAGCGGGTGTTATTGACATGACTATTCCGGTCAATGTCGCTGAAATCAGCATACTTAACGAGAATAGGCTCAGCTACTTCCAATGTATCAAGGTTTTTCAAACGCGGGCAATCAAAATCAAAAACAGCAGGCGCCTTCTGATGATTCTTGATGCGTGAGGGCTCGATCACCTGCTCCGGTCTGAGCGGACGATGACTACCAGCACCGGCGAGGAACCACTCCGAGGAGGCATGACCGATTATATGCTCTGGCTCAAGACCTCCCGAGTAAAATGTGAAGTCCCTTAAAAAGAGCAATCTGCGAGGACCTCTGCTCCATGTACTAACCGTTATATTATCCAGCCAGCGCGGCAGCCGGGTCATTCGAACTGATATTTTTGATAAGAGCCAGCAGATCCCTTGTGGATCCAGATAGCTTGCACCTATCCCAAGAGTTTCAGCATTCTTGTAGGCAGCTTCCTGCATCATGGCCAGAAGCGCGGATATATGCAGTCGGTCAAGACAGTCAGTTTCGGTTCCCTTGATCTCAAAATGGTAAAAGCCGGCCGTTTTAAGTCCAGTCAATGAAAACTGCTTGCTATCTTGTATCGGCTCAGAAGCCACTGCTTCCTTATTGGCAGCCTCTTTGCTGACAAACTTCTCAAAATTGACCTTTTCAAATGATTGTTGTTCCATCATTGTCTACCTCATGTCCTCTGAGTGATTGCTTTTCAGCTTCTGCCAGATAGCGGCGCCCAATTGCCATAACGATCAATGCGGCGGCAAATAGAAGTATCAGCGAGAGGATACCATAGGATGAACGTCCGCTTGCGTTAGCCGCCACTGCATAAAGAGCAGGACCAACAACGGCTGCAAACTTGCCAAAAATATCAAAAAAGCCAAAAAACTCATTGGATCTGTTGGGGGGCACCAGCTTACCAAAAAATGATCTGGATAGAGCTTGTATGCCTCCCTGAACTGTTCCGACAAGAAATGCCATCGCCCAGAACAGCATCGTTGAAATCCTAAGTGCCTGATCGTAATCAGCTGTCCCTGGTGTCTGCTGCTCAATAGAAAAGCCCATATAAAAACCGGTTATGCAGATGAAGAAATAGATAATAATTGCATATACCAGCATCTTGATCGAACCGTATTTCTCAGCCAACCGACTGAAAATGATCGAACATGGAACAGCTACCAGCTGAGTGATCAAAAGCGCAAGAATCATTCCTGTGGAGCCAAGCCCTAAAGAAGAACCGTAAACTGTGGCCATATGTATAACCGTATTTACACCATCGATATAGAAGAAATACGACAGCATAAAAACAAGCATCGCCTTGTTGCGATAAATATCATAAGCCGTTTTCTTGAGACCTTTGAAGGCCTGTGTAATCAGCAGACCTGCCGGTCTATCTATAAAATGAATTTGTTTTACCTTCAGCAGCATCGGCAGTGAGAATACCGCCCACCATAAAACACAAAGTATTACCGACAGCTTAACGGCAAGCACAGCATCAATACCGAAGGCTTCGCCAAACATGATTAGAACGATGGATAATAAGAATGGAATCGTACTTCCGCCGATATAGCCCATAGCATAGCCCCAGGCAGACACACGATCCATCCTCTCCGACCCAGTTATATCGGTGATGAAGGAGTCGTAAAACAGCAGCGAGCCTGCATAGCCGATATATGAGATCACATAACCAGCCAGCATCATTTTCCAATTATCTGTTAGAGCCATCGTTGTAGTAAACACAAGACCAACCAGCAGAAACAAGCTGAAAAGCCTCTTTTTCATACCCCTGAAATCACCTACAGCTCCTAGTATTGGCGCCAAAATCGCTACAAACAGTGTAGCGGCAGATGTTCCATAGCCCCACCATATATCTCCATTTACGCCGGCATCATTAGCTATACCTGCGAAATATATCGGGAATACAGCAGCCATTATGATCGTTGCATATGACGAGTTAGCCCAATCGTAAAGAATCCAGCTTCTCTCTGTGCCGGTAAAACGCGGCCGTGAAGCCGAACTAAAAATACTCATGTGACAGTATTCCTCTCCTTAGAAGCATTTAATTAAGCAGTCCGGTATATTTAATTTTCGAAGGATTAAAGCGCTTGAGATTCTTCAGCATTCTCTCATCTGGCTCAAATATTACCTTTACCTTCTCAGATTTGTAATTAGTCAAGATAAACCATCTGTTTTCTGCACCGGGAGAAGATGAGAAATCAAGCACCTTGTATCTGCTGTTCGCGGAATCACGCTCGTCAACGGTGCCGGTCTGAGCCATCAGCTCAAACTCCTTAGCCTTGACAGAGAGGACACGTTTACGCTTGCGTCTTGCAATAATCATGTCTATATCAAGATCGCCATTTGTAACAATGTACTCAAACTCCTTACTGGTAGAGGTGATCACAAACCACATACCATAACCAATACCGACCAGTACCAGTGGCAGCAAGAAGCTGAACAATGAACCAAACATAACTCCAGCTGTAAGTAACAAAGCCGATGCCAGCAGCGCTCCGGCAATAATCGCGAAATCCTTGCCTGATTTTCGCTTATAAACTATTTTCTCAAGAAATACGTCATCCATAATATGACCTCCTATGTTCTCCTAAAATATTCTAACGTAAACTGACTGTATTGTCAGTAAAAAATAACCCTGCAGCCAAACATCGACTGCAGGGTCAAATAATCAGATACTAAACTATGCTCGCAATTTCAGCATATTAGTGGTTCCAGCCGAATAGTCAGCAGCCAGATCAGTACATGCCGCCCGGGCCACCTGCCGGCATAGCCGGTTCTGGCTCAGGGATATCTGCGACTACAGCTTCTGTGGTTAACAGAATTGAAGCGATAGAAGCAGCGTTCTGCAGAGCTGAACGTGTAACCTTCGCAGGATCAACGATGCCGCTCTCCATCATATCAACATATACTTCATTGAGTGCGTCAAAGCCAATTCCCGGCTCACTGTTCTTAACCTTCTCACAAATAACGCTGCCGTCGAGGCCCGCGTTTGTTGCGATTTGGCGTACAGGCTCCTCAAGAGCTTTCAGAACGATCCTAACACCGGTTTTTACATCACCGCTGGTGCTTGTCAGCAACGCTTCTACACTAGGCAGGGCGTTGATAAAAGCAGTACCGCCGCCAGGAACGATGCCTTCTTCTACTGCAGCTCTAGTAGCTGCCAGAGCATCTTCAATACGCAGCTTCTTCTCTTTCATCTCAGTCTCTGTAGCAGCACCAACCTTAATTACGGCAACACCACCAGAAAGCTTAGCCAGTCTCTCCTGAAGCTTCTCACGGTCGAAGTCCGAGGATGTTTCCTCGATCTGTGAACGGATCGAAGCAACACGAGCCTTGATCTCCTCATCAGCGCCTGCACCGTCAACGATAATTGTATTTTCCTTCTGAACCTTGACCTGACGGGCACGTCCGAGCTGTTCGATCGTTGTTTCCTTAAGATCAAGACCCAGCTCATCAGTGATGACCTCACCGCCTGTAAGTACAGCGATATCCTGAAGCATGGCCTTTCTTCTGTCACCAAAGCCTGGGGCCTTAACAGCAACGCAGGTAAATGTGCCGCGCAGCTTATTTACTACGAGGGTAGATAGTGCCTCACCTTCAACATCTTCAGCGATGATGACCAGTTTTTTGCCAGTCTGTACTACTTTTTCAAGAATAGGCAGCAGATCCTGTATAGCACTGATCTTCTTGTCGGTGATCAATATATACGGCTCATCCATTACTGCTTCCATCTTGTCTGTGTCAGTCACCATATATGCTGAAACGTAACCACGATCAAACTGCATACCCTCTACGACCTCGAGCTCTGTGCCCATTGTCTTGGATTCTTCTACAGTGATAACACCATCAGCTGTGACCTTCTCCATGGCGTCTGCGATCAGCTCGCCAACATAGCTGTCATCTGCCGATATAGCTGCGACACGTGTGATATCTTTTTTGCCAGAAATCTTCTTGGCACTATCCTGAACAGACTTAACAGCCTCCTCAACAGCCTGCATGATTCCTTTTCTCAGAATCATTGGGTTGGCGCCAGCTGCGATATTTTTGTGTCCTTCACGAATAATTGCCTGAGCAAGCAGTGTTGCTGTGGTTGTACCATCACCTGCGACATCATTTGTCTTGGTGGCTACTTCTTTTACCAGCTGTGCTCCCATGTTTTCAAAACGGTCTTCAAGCTCGATCTCTTTCGCTATGGTCACACCATCATTTGTAATCACTGGTGAACCGAATTTCTTATCAAGAACCACATTTCTTCCTTTAGGACCAAGTGTAATTTTAACTGTATCAGCCAGTTTATTTACACCGGCTTCAAGTGAACGTCTGGCTTCCTCTGCATATTTTAGATCTTTAGCCATATAGCATTACCTCCTATTAGGTTTTAGTTTCTATCAAGATTTTAATAATAAATCACTCAACGATAGCAAGAATATCCCCCTGCTTGAGTATCGTGTACTCGACATTGTCCATCTTGACCTCAGTGCCAGCGTATTTGCTTATCAGCACCTTGTCTCCAGGCTTAACCTGCATGACTACATCCTTGCCGTCGACAACTCCACCAGGACCTACAGCAACTATCTCGGCTACCTGCGGTTTCTCCTTAGCAGAGCCAGGCAGAACGATTCCGCTCTTGGTTGTTTCTTCCATTTCGATCATTTTGATGACTACTCTGTCACCCAAAGGTTTAATGGTCATAATTTTTGCCTCCTTTATTGCTCAATTTAACAATCTTTTTATAGAATTAGCACTCTTGTACACTGAGTGCTAATTCCAGAGTCTAATATATTGTTTTTCAACTGATTTGTCAAGAGAGGCAATTATGAAAAAATTGTGTCCAAGAGTCCTTGCCAGAGTTCGGATTCATAGAACCAGGACAAAATAATTGAATTTTGAACCAGATCACCAGCGTCTGGCCACAATGGTGAAAGCAGAGCCGCAGCGTATATAATGGCATGTATCACAAGAATAACTATAAGCAGGTTGATCAGAAGACCGGCAAATCTATTAGCCGTACCCAACAATGGCAGATGATCCATTAATCGAGTCAGTTTACTGCCGATGAGAATTACTACAATCATAGCAAGGACAAACAGAAGTAAGAATATACCTGCCGAAATGGTCATTCGAAATATCAAAGCAGATAGCTCCTGCCAGGCCGCTTCATTCGCAACACCATTTTGGAAACGGTCAGTTAGCAGAGATTGAGCTAGTGGTGGTAGACCAAGTGATGATACGGAATCTGCCACTGTGCCACCAGCTGCCTGCAAAGGCAGAACGATCGCATCGTCAATTTTCTCGGCCAAAGGCTGAAGAATAGGCTGATCTTCAACAATACGAGATACAGGCCCCATTAGAAACCAAACGATAGCCAGAGAAATAAGAGTCATCGCGAAACTGAGGACACTCATGAGCAGTCCCCGTCGCCATCCTATCCAGGCCATTATCACTATAAGGATCAAAATCAAAATGTCAGTAATCATGTCTCTCCAAATTTAAGTTGTCATGCTGCTGCCG
>CAZHQX010000052.1:0-11271 GCA_964534195.1 uncultured Oscillospiraceae bacterium | reverse complement strand
GGTAGAATATACTTTGTCCCACTGTTACAACTAAAATGCCTCCGGTTGTCTTTTCAAATCTTGATTCTCTATGTTATGATGAGAGCGACCGTCGCCCAATAGTATTACTTCTAATTATTTTCTGGCAATTCTTAACATGTCTTGCTGTATTGTTTTGTGTTCGTATGAATTGTTGGTTATTGAGATCGCATCTTGTATGCGACTTGCTTCAGGGGGAGATGGGACTTTTATGATTAGGGTTCTTCTTGCAGACGATGAAATTCTTGTTATTAATTATCTTAGAGAGATTATTGATTGGAGAGAAGCTGGTTTTGAGATCGTGGGATGTGCATCTAATGGTGTGCAAGCACTTGATCTAGTTGATAAACTAAGACCTGATTTGATTATTTCTGATATTAAGATGCCACGTCGTGATGGTTTGTTCTTGTGCAGAGAACTAAAGAAACGTGGCAGTAGTATTCCAATTATTTTATTGACAGCTTATCAGGATTTCGAGTATGCCCAGCAAGCGATTGAGAGCGGCGTTCATAACTATATACTCAAACATCAGCTGACCGCTGAAATGCTTAAGTCTAAGCTGAAAAATGTTTGTGAGGAGATCAAGCTTCTTCAGAAAAACAAACAGATTTTACAAGAGCGAATAATTAACGATTTACTTTTTGGCAAAGCAAACGGCGAATCAGCAGATACTTCAATAGACACAAATGGTCGTTTCGCTATATTGCTCGTTAAGAGAGATCAGCCGTTTATTGCTTATAACAGTCACGATAGGCTGCGCAGCAATCACAACTTGCATGCCGATAAATCAATATCCTCGTCTGATTTTAATTGTCTGAGAATATCAGATGAATGCTGTCCGTCTGCGCATAATACTGATTTTTCTTATAAAACCATTGCAGATATTCCATTGGATGATAATCATAGGGTTATTGTACTTGAGGAGAAGAATGAGCCAAGTCGGTCGAAGCTGCTCAATGACGTATTAACGTTCATCAATGACGTAAAAAAACAGATACATGGTGGGCTTGGCGATATCACACATACCGCTAGTGTTTTATATAGTATAAGTGTTAAGTGGGACAAATTATCAGAGGTTATTAACCGACTTGCTCGCAGTATGCGATACAGTATTTTTTTAGGAACTGATTTTACCCGGGCTTTGTCAGATATAAGCCTTACAGCGGAAGAAGACATGCTTGATCAGAGCATAAATAATCTGATTAATTGTTTATCAGGAATAATTGACCAAGCGGTTGAAATGAATATTGAACCAGCTTCCAGCACAGTTAAAATGAATGTCGCTTCATCCTCTATCACAGTGGCAGTAGAGAGGACATTGGATAGTGGTTTTGCCATGATATCGTCACCTTCGTGGAATCTGTCAGCACTAAAGCACATGTGCAATCGCCTTAATTCACTCATCGAATCCTATGTCGAAAAATATAGTCCAAACGACTATACAGGAACAGCTGATCAGCTTCTGAATGATCTTGGCGCCTATGATATGGAACAGCTAAAGCGTCAATACTCTGAGCGGCTGATGGAACTTATTGCTATAGGACAGTATTTTGAATCAAATAGCCCAAGCTACTCTTATCTGGTTCAGAGGGCTATCAACCTGATAGACTCGCGTTTTGCTGAACCTATTACGTTAGAAGATCTAGGGCAGGCTCTCGGTGTTCACGGCAATTATCTGGGTAATATATTTAAGAAGGAAACAGGGACGACCTTCCTAAAATATCTTACGAACAAAAGAATTAATAAGGCTAAACTTCTTCTTGAAACAGGAAATTATAATGTTTCTGAAGTAACTGAAATGGTAGGTTATAAAACAACTCAGTATTTCGGCAAAATATTCCATGATGTTGTTGGGATGACGCCAAATCAGTATAAGAACAGGAGAAGATAAACTGTGATCGACCGGATTACTAATAGAGTTTCAGGCAGCCTGAGGGCCAGAGTGCTTCTTTACCTAGCTCTAGCACTGACGATTGCGATGCTTATAAGTACCGTGATCGCATCCATTTATTTTTCTCGTGTCTCTCGGCGGCAAATATTGTCTGACGAACGTGCCAAGCTCACCCAAGTGGCCAGACATCTGGAGTATCAAGCAGAGGATCTTATTTACTTCGCCAACAGCATCGCGGTTGATCAGGAACTGCAGAAGCTGCTTTCTCAGAAAAATTTCGAAACCAGCTTTGATAAGGCTCGAAATTACCGTGATGTTTCCGAGCTTCTGCAATTCTACAACTCAATGCGTCCATACATTGTAGTCGCAACCGTTTTCTCAACAGAGGGCGATGGCTTCAGCAGCAGGGGTTCACAGAATGAGATGCTTCTCACTGAGGAATATGCCAATGAGAGGCTTCTCGCATATATGGATAATGATGACATGATTTTTTCTGAAATATATACAGCTAAGGTCTCTAACTCAACTGTAGACATTATTTGCTATAAGACTGTTATCCGTAATATAGACAGACCCTCGGAGATTATTGGCCACCTCTATATTGAGGCGAAGGCAGATCATTTTGTTGAGCCGATACTAAATTTTGATAAGGAGGACAAATCTTATTACTGGACAGATAGATCTGACAATATGATTTTCAGCAACAGTGACCTGCCTGCAGATTACGTTCTTGGCGAATTTGGTCAGGATGATATACACAAATCAGCGGGCGGCTATTTTATCAGTAGGTCAGTACCGGGTGCGGATTGGGTTTTGAATGTATTTTTAACGGATCAATTCATATCAGCCAAATCACGATTTGTCCTTATCTTCTTCGCGCTATTTTTCGTGGTGACGCTAATGATAATGCTTCTCATTATTTATCCGGTCCTGGGAAAAGTCACCAACCCGATCGTTAGACTAACTGACATAATGGGCACAGTACGCGAAGGTAATTTCTCTATTCATGACTACAATGGCTCACAAGACGAAATAGCAATGCTTTATCGAGGCTTCAATGAAATGATTCAGGAGACCGAGAGGTTCCTTTCTGAACAGAAAAAGTACGAGAAGGATAAAAAGGAGCTTCAGTTCGCGATTTTAATGTCACAGATCAATCCTCACTATTTATACAATGTATTAAATACTATAGCTTTTTTGGCACAGGCTGAGGGCAATACGAATGTTGTCAAACTAGTTCAGGCCCAGATAGGCGTTCTGCAGGACGGTCTAAAAATAGGTGAGAAATCGATTTTTTCGACCGTAGGAAATGAGCTTGCGGTTCTTGATAACTATTTATTGATTCAACAGTATCGATACCCTGATAAATTTAGTGTAAATTTCAATTTAGAGGATGGTCTTTCAGATATAAGCATTCCGAAAACAATTATTCAACCGCTGGTCGAAAACGCGATATTCCACGGAATCGCCCCCAAGGAGGGTCCAGGCCAAATTGATATTTCGTTAAAAAAAGCGTCGGACAAGCTCGTGATCTGTGTTGAGGATGATGGTATAGGATTTGAGGAAGAGGTGCTAGATCTGTTCAAATCAGGTAATAGCATGTATGAGAATTACTCGGACAGACCGCGTATAGGTCTTGCAAACATCCGCGACAGATTGAACTTTTCATATCCAGAATCTACTGAGTTCGTAGTGGAAAGTGAAAGAGGAAAATACTCTCGGATCAGCATTTCTTTTCCCATTATGTATGATTTGAAATGATTTTTTAGCAAGTGATCATTTGTTGCAGATAGCTATCAGCAAATGTGTTCGGCGGCTATATCTGTACAATTTAAACCAGTTTTGAGCGGATTAGATTTAGAATTTGTACAATTTCATTAGAATGTAGTGTTCTTTCATAATTGTTGTCCATGTTAGCATTTGTTTAACGGGGCGCGCCGGTCAAACAAGCTCTGAACAATCTGATCGATCTGATCAGAATTCGAAGTTCAAACTTATGCTATTACAGGAGGATGTCATGAAGAAGCTTTTATCAATAATGCTAATTATTGCTCTTGCAGTCGGACTTATGTCTGCATGTGGTGACAGCAACAGCTCCACTCAAGGAACAGATGCCGTTGCTACAACGACAACTCAGAAGACTGATTCAGAAGATCCGGGTGCTGAGCCAAGTACAGATGACAGCAAAGAATATGGTGATCTGCCATCTGATTACGAAGGAACTCTTACCATGTGGGGCTGGGACGACCCCTATTTCAAAGCAATTACAGAAGGTTTTAATCAGCTTTATCCAAATGTCAAATTTGAATATACCCCGGTCGCGAATGGCGACCTGCTCCAGAAATATCAGACCGCTCTGGCTACTGGTACAGAGCTGCCGGACATAGCTTGGGCAATTATCGATTCTCGTGCTAAGGTATTCGAGCTGGATATGTGGGAGCCACTAAACCAGGCACCCTATAACTTCGACATCAACGAGGTTTTCGATTATCTACATCCTATCATGGTTGATTCCAAGGGTAATGTTAATGGTATTGAACAGTGCATCTCGCCTGCAGGCATTGCTTATAGAAGAGATCTGACACTGGAATACTTCGGCACTGATGACCCTGATGAGTTAGCTGCCATGTTCCCCACATGGGATGCTTTTATCGAGAAGGGCAAAGAAGTTTACGATAAATCAAATGGTTCAATACATATGTGGCCAGGCATCGGTGATGCGCAGCAGTTTATTCTAGGACAGGACCCACTTCCCTGGATAGAAGGAGATACCGTCAACGCAACCACCGCTTTCAAAAGATCAATTGATTTGACTATCAAGCTACGCGACAACAACGCTGTTGACAAACTCGAGGCATGGTCTCCAGCCTGGTACGCTTCATATGGCGAGGGCAAACATATATTTGCCGGCTGCGCCACCTGGTCAGTGCCTTTTGTCATAGCAGAGAATGACCCCGCCGGAGAAGAAGCCGGACACTGGGGCCTGATGAACGCACCTGAAGGCAATATCAGCTGGGGTGGAACCACACTGGGTATCAGTAAAACCTGTGAAGACAAGGAATTGGCCTGGAGCTTTGTAAAATACGCAACGCTTAGCACAGAGGGCGCTGAAGCTCTCAATAAAATTGGATTCATGACAAGTGCAAAAGCTCCCTACGAGGAGAAACCTGAGCTTAAGAGCTTCAAGAGTCCTTGGTTCGGTGAACAGGATCTTGGCGCGATGTTCCTTGAGGAGATCGTACCAAATATTGAAATCAGACCAATGAACCTTGATGACAATGTTGTTCATAACGCTATCGTTCTGTTGACAACGAGCATAAATAACGACACTAACCTGACAGCGGAAAAAGCTATGGATCAGCTGAAGGAAGAGCTAGAGCTGCAGCTGCCTGATTACAATATCGAGTAACACAGGCCATATAAATTAAGTATCAACGACGGGCTGTGATCAAATCACAGCCCGTTTGATAGAACGGAGCAGGCGTATGAAAGCTAAGTCACTTGATAGAAGATACAGGTTTAAGCCGTATCTGTTTGTCGCACCTTATTTTTTCTTCTATTTCGCTTTTGTCATATATCCAACCTTCTATTCATTCCTTATCAGTTTGACTGACTGGGACAGTCTTGCCGGACTAAACGCCAGGAAGCTTGTAGGCTTCGCGAACTATGTCAGGCTGTTTACCAGAGACAAGCTATTCATAAAATCGGTCAGCAATACCTTCACCTTTATGGCGGCCTACATACCAGTTCTCATTTTTGGCGGGATGCTGTTCGCTGTTTTGCTTTATGAGCTGAAAAAGAGCAGACGATTCTTCCAAACTGTTAACATCTTACCTTATATAACGACCCCTGTAGCTATAGGTATAATTTTCTCTTTCTTATTTGATTGGAAAACTGGCATCATAAATATGTTTCTGGAAAAAGCCGGACTGGTCGATGAGGGTCTGAATTGGTTAGGCTCAGCTAATAATGCCAGATTGGTCGTTATCTTCCTGATAATCTGGAAAAACATGGGTTATTTCTTATTGATCTATCTGGCAGGACTATCTACAGTTCCTGAAGATGTAACAGAAGCGGCTGCGATCGACGGAGCAAACAAGGTTCAAGTATTCTTCAAGATCACCACTCCACTCCTCAGGCCAATTACTGTTTTCCTGATTCTGACAAGCATAATAAGTGGTTTTCAACTCTTTGACGAACCGTTCCTGCTGTTCAGCAATGTACAGATGCCTTATGGCGGACCTGACAGAAGCTGCCTGACAGCAATTATGTATTTCTTCGACCAGACCTTCCGCTCATCGACCAGACTTGGTTATGGCGCAGCAGTATCCTATGCCCTTTTTATCTTCATTCTGATAGCAAGCCTGCTGATCAATAAACTGCTCAAACACAGGGAGGAATAATCTATGTATAAGCTAGGTAAAATAATACGTCGGTCACCTCTAATCGTGTTTATGATATTAATCAGTATGATCTCAATCATACCCTTCTACTTCATAATATCTATGAGCACTCATACTACCAGCGAGATCTACAGAGGAGAATTGTTTACTCTGGGCACAGCGTTTGCTGATAATATGCGAACAATATTCGAAGGCAGATTTCACGTATTTTACAAAAACAGCTTCATAACATCCGTTGCATCAGGCATTCTCTGCGTAATTGTTAGTGCACTAGCTGGATATGGACTTTATATCTATAACTTCAAAGCAAAAAAATTTATGACATCTTTCATCATAGCAACAATGATGATACCAGCTCAAATCAGCTTAATCGGTTATACAGTCGAAATGAGAAATCTTGGCCTGACGAATTCGCTGCTTCCCCTGATTCTTACCTGGGGCGCCTCTGCCTATGGTGTCTTCTTCATGCTCCAATATATGAAAACATCAATCGCAATGGAGCTGATAGAAAGCGCGAGAATCGACGGCTGCGGCGAGCTCCGAACATTTTTCTCTATAGCTTTGCCCTTGATAAAAGCCGCCAGCGGGACATTCTTCATGTTGATATTCCTTTGGAGCTGGAATAACTTCCTTATGCCCAGTACGATCATAACTAATCGCGAAAAATTCACGATCCCGATAGGGATTCAAACGCTGGCCACAGCCTATACGCAGGATTGGGGCGCACGTGGTGCAGCTCTGACAATATCCGTCGTTCCCCTTTTGATTTTTTTCGCGATCGGATCTAAGTACTTCATCAAAGGCTTAGTGGCAGGAGCTGTCAAAGGCTGATCTGAAAGGATATTTTATGAAAAATTATATAGATTTAAGAAGAAACTCCAGCAAAAACATATACGATCTGGGGTCTGATTTCTCGATGAATACAGACTCTGGAAAGAGCGTGTCTTTTACCAATTTTTATATGAAAATAGATGATAAGCCATACTATGGAGTCAGTGGTGAATTTCATTATGCACGATGCTCCCATGACATCTGGGAGGATGAGCTAATCAAGATGAAAAATGGTGGAATCAACATCGTTTCCACCTACATGTTCTGGATACATCACGAAGAAGAGGAAGGCGTTTTTGATTTTTCCGGCAACCGTGACGTCAGAAAATTTGTTGATCTATGCCACAAGCATGGGCTTCTTGTAATCATCCGTATTGGTCCCTTTGATCATGGCGAAGTCCGTAATGGCGGCCTGCCTGACTGGCTCTATGGCAAGGCTTTTGACTCCAGAACTACAGATCCGGGTTTTCTGAAATATGTTGAACGGCTGTATCTGAAGATTCATCAACAGCTTGATGGCACATATTTTGGACAAGGCGGTCCTATCATCGCGGCTCAGATCGATAATGAATATATGCATTCATCAGCTGCCTGGGAAATAACAACAGGTATATCCGATGAGTGGATCGCAACCGGTGATGAAGGTGACGATTATATGCTTGCTCTGCTTGATATAGCGAAGCGAGTCGGCATCGTTGTCCCTTTCTATACCTGCACCGCATGGGGAGGAGCCGCTACCCCGACCGAAATGATGCCGCTCTGGGGCGGATATGCTTTTAGACCCTGGATATTCTATACATATCAAGGAGAGCATCCAGCAACAGAAGAATATATTTATCGCGACAATCACAATAACGAGGTATTGTCGACATATAACTTCGAACCATTCTATGAGCCAGAGTCCAAGCCATATTTGTGCTGCGAAATGGGCGGAGGCATGACCTGCTGCTATTACTATAGATTCGAGCTGCCTTTTGAAAGTGTGGACGCAATGGCCAATATCAAGCTCGGTTCAGGTTGTAATATGCTTGGATACTATATGTACCACGGCGGAACAAACCCAACCGGCAGCAAAACGCCCTTTTTGAACGAGGCACAGGTGCCTAAACTATCCTATGACTATCAGGCGGCACTTGGCGAATTTGGTCAGGTCAGGCCATCGTACCACCGTCTAAGAATGCTGCACTATCTGGTTCAGAATTTCAGCGATATCCTATGTGAGGCTAAAACATATCTGCCGGATAATTCACAGGAAATCGAACCCAAGGACAAGGAAATACTTCGATACGCCTTAAGACTTAATAGTGACAACTCCGGCTTTGTTTTCATAAACAATTATCAGGATCACGCCGAAATGGCTGACAAGCGCAATCAATCAATCGAGCTCGACATGAGAGACAGAAGGATTGTTATCGATAGAATCAACCTGGCAGCAGGTGAGAATTGTGTGCTGCCAATAAACATTCGACTAGGTGCTTTTGCTCTTAAATACTCTCTTACTCAGCCAATCGTTGTTTTTGATCAAATAGACTCCGATACACAAAAGATTGAAAAGTATGCCTTCTTTTTCACACCAGAAGGCATGTCAGCAGAGTACTGTTTTGATTTGGACTCATCAGTGACAATATCCGGAAACGCAGCCTGGAAATCAGAAGCTTGCGATATACTGGAAGCTGGAATTAACGACATTTTCCGCATAACTGACAACTCTGGCAACTCACTCAATATCGTAACGCTAGACAGAGCTAACAGCCTGCGCTTTTATTGTCTGGATACAAACAATGGTCCAGCAGCTATTCTGACAGACGCAACTATACTCTACAGCAAACCAAAAATCACTAGCGAATATACAGCTGTCGCCACTGATGAAATGTGCACAGAAGATCTTCGATTCCAGCACAACCGAGACGAGCTCAACCTGCAATTTTTCCCAAGAAATCATTTTGCTGATAGACTTGGTAAACCAATTGCCACGAATGGTATTTGGGGAAAATATGATATTAAGATACAAAATTCACAGAATATGAGCATAAAAATTAATAAGACTGGCAAAAGCCGCTATGTTATTGAGCTAGGCTCATTTCCTACTAGCCTCGCGAACGTAATACTTAAGCTTAAATATATCGGTGACATCGGGCAAGCCTTCATAAACGGGAAAATGATATCAGACAATTTTGCCAATGGAGCCGTCTGGGAAATTGGCTTAAAAGAGTTCATGGAGCAAATTAAAAATGATCCGCTCACAATCTATATCGCCCCCGTCAGAGAAGGAAGAAATGTAAATGTCGAATCAGTTATGGCAGGGCGTAAGGAAGAAACATCATCTGAAACCGCTGAGCTCATAAGTGCAGAACTAGAATATATCTATCAATGGGAGCTTTAAAATGATAATAAGCAATGAAGACAAAGTAATCTTGAGAGAAATGGCTAGAAAACAACTAGAGCTGGCAAACACACCCCTAATGGCATTGCTGCGCCAGGAATGGGAAGCACATGGCGCCCTCTCGCAGCATGCCAGACCTATGATAAGAGTCGAGCTCTGGACACTCGAGCATGATCTGATACCTTCTCTGATGAGCTGTCAGGGCGAAGCAGCCCGTAAAATCGAATGGGAACTGCATGCAAACGTCATCAATCACACATTGTTCGGTGACGACACAATTGTAAAAGACTACATCCCCTGGCAGTATAAGTCCAATTTTTTACCTTTCAACATACCAGTAAAAGCGCATGTGTCTGGTCAGACATCAGAAAATGATGACTCAAACACCTTTGCCAGCCCCTCAAGCTCAGCCAGCCTTGGGCACCACTTCATCCCCATCATCACCGATTTGGAAGAGGACTTTCACAAGCTTGGGAAATCAACATTTTCAATATCAAAAGACCCGGACGAGTTAGACCTGCTCAAACAGGAAGTGATCGGCGACATCCTGCCCCTCAAGCTACGCGCGGACTGCCTCGCCGCCTGCCCAATGCAAGACATCATCCATATAATGAGCATGGAAGATCTATTCATATCGATGTATGATTATCCCGAACTCTTCCACAAAATGATGCAAATGCTAACCGATGATTATCTCGAATACTTCAAAACCATGGAACAACAAAACGCTATTTTACCAACATATGGAGATGCTCACTTAAATCAAGGCTCATACTGCTTCAACAACATACTACCTGGTGAACATAACAGCACTCTAGAAAGCAACACAAATAATAGCACCACGGCAAAAGACGTGTTCTTCTATATGGATGCTCAAGAGAGCACCGGTATTTCACCAGCCATGTTCGGTGAATTCATTGCTCCCTACTATCGCAAGCTATCCGACCAATTCGGATTACTGTCATACGGATGCTGCGAAGCAGTCGATCCGATCTGGAACGACTATCTCAAGCCACTCAGTAATTTACGGAAAGTGTCTATATCGCCCTGGTGCAAAGAAGAACTAATGGGTAATAATCTGAGAAATACCAGCACAGTATACCTGCGTAAGCCCTCCCCCAACTACCTCGCAGTCGGCAATTCACTCGACGAAACAGCCCTGCGTAAGCATATCAGTGAAACAGTCAAAAACGCACAGGGCTGTACACTCGAATTCGCCCAGCGAGACGTCTACTCAGTCAACAATAACCCGGCAAAAGTCCGCCGCTATGTTGAAATCGTACGCGAATGCTGCAATTCACACAAAAGGTGATACACGCCGTCGGCTTAGTAGTTACCCGGCATCTACCCGGCATGCGGAGCTGTGTATGTGTAAACGGACTAGTTGCTATCCGGCATTACCCGGCAACTACCCGGCATGCGAAGCTGTGTATGTGTAATCGGCCTGATTGCTATCCGGCATTATCCGGCATGCGGAGCTGTGTATGTGCAATCGGCCTGGTTGCTATCCGGCGTCTACCCGGCATGCAGAGCTGTGTATGTGTAATCGGCCTGGCTGCTATCCGGCATTATCCGGCATGCGAAGCTGTGTATGTGTAATCGGCCTGATTGCTATCCGGCATCTACCCGGCATGCGGAGCTGTGTACGTGCAAACGGCCCAGTTGCTATCCGGCATTACCCGGCATGCCGGGTAAGTGCCGGGTAGTTGCCGGGTAGTGCCGGATAAATTTTCGCCGCCAGACGC
>CAZHQX010000051.1:0-11728 GCA_964534195.1 uncultured Oscillospiraceae bacterium | reverse complement strand
GGCGGCAGTCATGCTGATCTGACGGGTGATTACGCCTCAATACCTGCTGATATGAAGCAGGTTGCAGCCTTTTTCAATTGTGACGTACTGCGCGAGGTCGATCCTGATGAGTTTTATCGCCGTTTACCCGAACTAAGGAGCAGCTGCTCCGAGCGAGCCCTGCTGCGTGCCGTTCATTTTTTCGAGGACAGCTCACGGGTAGAAAACCAGGTAGCAGCACTGGAATCCGGGGATTTGGAGAACTTTCTTAAGCTTGTCAATGAATCAGGCATCAGCTCCTGGACCAAGCTCCAGAATATCTGGTCAGTGAAAACGCCATCTGAACAGCCAATGGCACTTGCGCTGGCTCTGTCATCACATTTATTAGGTGGGCAAGGAGCCTGCCGAGTTCATGGTGGTGGTTTTGCCGGAACTATCCAGGCATTTGTGCCGCATGAGCTGATGAACTATTATGTCGAGGGTATGCGCGCTGTTTTTGGCGACGATGCTGTGGCTGAACTAAGCATACGAAATACCGGCTCATGCCGAATCAACATTTAATAAAATGAAGAGCTGTGATCACAACAATTTCAATTGGTCTGACTCTAACGCGGCTAAGCACGAGCATTTCATGAAAATAGCTCTGCGGGAGGCTGCTAAGGCCGCGGCTAATGGCGATGTGCCGGTTGGGGCGGTCATAGTGAAGGACGGCAAGATCATTGGTCGGGGCCATAACATGCGCGAAGCCAGACAGGACGCCTTGCTGCATGCAGAGGTTGCTGCAATAAGGCAGGCTTGCCGTCGGCTTAGGAGCTGGCGGTTAAGCGGCTGTACGCTTTATGTGACTCTTGAGCCCTGTCTGATGTGCTCTGGTGCAATCATACAATCACGTATTGATAATGTTATATTTGGTGCGTTGGACCCTAAGGCGGGCGCATGCTGCTCTGTTGCCAGATCATTTGATCTGCCTCTTCATCATACTGTAAATTGGCAGCATGGTCTGTTGGCAGCAAAATGCAGTGATCTGCTCAAGGATTTTTTCCGTAAGCGGAGAGAACAGCAGAAGTCTATGGGCACCAAGGGACAGCGCAAACAGGCTGCTCTAGATGCACATCAAACCAGATATTCTGGTGATGAAAACAAGCATGGGCAAGACCTCTGATCTTGCTTTGCTATAGCAGTCATGGCCGATTTGTGATATTCTGCTTGTTAGCGACCAGATATGTTTACGAACGTGTTTGCTTGCCTGATACTGAATCATAGAACAGTTTATCAGTACGACCCCCGGAGGCGAATTGAATTGACTTCTGACAAATCTCCAGCGGTAAACCCGACTGGAAAATCAAATGACCCTGATAAGAATCAGGTGGAGCGGAAGTATCCTATACCAAGAGGTCCGATAGGCTATGGTGCATATTTTTTCGGAATGGCCATGACCAGGCTCTTTATCAAGCTACGCTTTTTCAATAGAGAGAATTTCCCCGAATCCACGCCCTATGTCATTGCTGCCAATCATCAGACTTATGTGGATGGTATGTGGATCGGAGCAGCTCTGCCGCGGGGCCATTTTAAAAAGATGGCCTGCATAGCGGGCAAGGATCTTGAGGATAAGCACGGGCTGCTGGGCAAGCTGATCGTAAGAGTCGGCCGTGCAATCGCGGTTGACCGTTTTGGCAATCCGATCCGTGGTCTTATTATCGCTAAGAAAAAAGTTGATGAAGGTAATATTCTTCTGGTTCATCCAGAAGGTACCAGATCGCATGATGGTCGTTTAGGGGAAATGAAGGATGGAGCCACCTATATTGCCGTCAAGAGCAAGGTCCCGCTTGTGCCGATCTATATTGAGGGCGGTTATAATGTATTCCCTAGACAGAGCAAATGGCCCAAGACCTTCGATCACGAGAACAAGCGCAAAAAAAGGGTGAACCTTTATATTGGTAAACCATTGCTGCCATCAGACTACGCAAACGCCAAAGAGATGACGGCTGCTCTGATCGAATGGATGCAGAGTATGGAGAAAAAGACACTTAAAAGCTAATACCAGGTTATTTGATGAAAACGAAATCAAGGGCAGACGGGCGTATTTCAAAGCTTAGTCTGTCCTTTTCAAATTGCTCGCCATCTATGTTCCCAAGCAGAAGACTCTTGCCCTCAGCCTCAGCCTGGCCACTCTTCACTCTGTAATAGTGAATAGCGGGATGACCTAAATGCTGACCCTTCTTATACTTGCCGATCAATCCGAGTATCTTGATCAAACTAAGACTGTCTACCAGACACAGATCAAGAAGCCCATCCTCAATCGATGCTGCAGGAGCTGGGTTATAGCCACCGCCATAATAACGGGCATTACAGACGGCTGCCAAAATGTATCTGGAAGAAGCTTCAACCTCTTTTTCCTGCCCTTCATCGTCAACAGCAGTAAATTTGTAGTGCATATCATAATCCCGTGTACCAAACAGGCTCTGTATTATCGCGAACGGATATGAAGCACTGCCAAGCCAGCGATGTCGTTTAAGAAGTTTCCCTGCCGCTTTCTGAACCTTGGTATCAAAACCAAGCGACATAATATTCACACAGATCCGCTCATCAACGTAAAAACAGTCAATTGTTCTAATAACCGGCTCGAACAATCCATCCAGTATCTGTTCCAGACTTTTGCCAGGATATACTGTTTTTACAAAATCATTGGCGGTACCTATCGGCAGAACAGCAAGCGCGGTTTTGCTGCCATAAAGGGCCTGAGCAACTTCATTTATCGTGCCGTCACCACCGCAGGCAACCGCTATTCCTTGTTCGCCGAACTTATCAGCAAAAGCAGCTGCAATATCGATCGCATGTCCTCCCCGGTCCGTCATAACAATACTGTACTTGTCGGGTATTCCATGCCGCAAAAATGCCGAATCAATTATTTCTGCCAGGTTTTTCATATGCTTGCGGCCTGCGTGCGGATTGACTATGAACAGATAATGCTTGTCGCTGCCACTCGCCCCATGGTTGACTGAAGCTTGATTACTGCTTGTCATCTTCCTTGCCCTCTTGTTCTTTGTCATAGATATCGAGATTCTTACCGGTCAGTTCACGCCAACGAAGCTTCTGACGCTCCATAAGAGCTTTTAGATGGTCGATCTCTATCTGGCGTTTGATTTTGAGAGTTGTGGTTTTGACCATGCCGCGGAAGCTGAACACATGTTGTCTGATCGATTTAAAAGAAGGCATGCGTGCATTTACTTCTTTTATCATCTGGTCGAGCAGCTTCTGTACGCCATTACTGTCCGTGGGATCGACTCCATGCTTCTCAGTCAGTGTCTGCTCATCAAGTACAAATTTGGCGCTAACTATGACATCGCCGTCCTCAGTAGGCTCACCCCAAACCAGTGACTCCCTGATGAAGTCAAATTGGTTGAAAAGATACTCGACCTCTTCGGGGAATACCTTCTTGCCGCTCTTAAGAACGATCATTGATTTTTTGCGACCAGTGATCGTCAGACATTTTTTGCGCGGGTCGATCACACCGATATCTCCTGTATGAAACCAGCCATCCGCGTCTATAACTTCTGCAGAAGAAGCCTCATCCTGAAAATAGCCGAGCATTACAATGTCTCCTCGAACCAGGATCTCTCCAGGAACGCCAAATTTATCACTATCGACGGCAACCTCTACATGGCTGACCGGTCGCCCGACAGTGCCAGGAACAAATATTTTGCTGTTGCAGCCAGCAACGACCGGTGAGGTTTCGGTAAGCCCATAGCCCTGAAGAATGCGCACACCTATGTCATCAAAAAACCTGATGATCTCAGGGTCGATCGGTGCAGCTCCGCAGATTCCTAGCCTGAATGCGCCACCAAACGCATCAATGATCTGTCCGAAAAGCTTTTTGCGTAGATCAATACCCACTTTGCGCAGAAAACGAACTGGTCCCCTGACCCGCTTGATCGTCCTATCCTTGCCCGTCTTTTGCAGCTTATCCATGACCTTCTGATAGAAATTCTCAAAAACAGCCGGGACGCCGATGATCATTTCAATCGCGTACTCCTGCATGTTTTTCTGGATATAACGAAGTCCATCGCAAATATGAATACATGCTCCCACATATAATGCAACCAACATGCCACAGGTGTTTTCAAAGGTATGATGCAGCGGCAATATCGAAAGCATACGCAGGCCAGGGTCGAGATCTACCATTCCTGAGATTCCTTGAACATCCGCGCAAACATTAGTATGACTCAGCATTACACCCTTGGACATGCTAGTTGTACCAGATGTGAACAAAAGCGCCATCATGGCATCAGGATCAATTTCATTTTCTGGCAGACGTTCCAGGTCAGATGGCATCGTAAGCAGCTGTTCCATTATGAAATGACGGGCCAGGCTTGTAGTTTCATCCTGATCAGTCTCCGGGGCTGAATTGTCAGCTGACAGAGCCGCCAACTGGCTGCTATCCTGCTCTTTTAGTCTGGCACTACGCATACATATGCGATCAACTGGTAATTCAGCATCATCCGCTGCAAACAAACTGAAGAAAGCCGAATCGTAGAAGACAGTGTCAGCGTCTGCTCTAATCAACAGCTGACGAATTTCTTCAGGTGGCAGCAGGCGATCCAATGGTATAACTATGCCGGCACCACTAACTGCCGCAAGATAAGAAATGATCCAATGATAACTATTCTCCCCAACAACGGCTATTCTACGGTCACGGCGGCCGTTCTTGCGCAAAAAGGATAAGAGAACTGCCGTGTCCTGGAACAAATCATTATATGATTTGGTCTCAACCTCCGACGAAGGTGTAAGCCTATGCTTGACAGCCGGACTCTCACCGAAGAGCTCGACGCTCTGTCTCAGCATTTCAGGCACACTGGCAAAAGACCTGACCTTGAAATACTGTTCGCCCCTTATGATCTGCATTTTCTCTCCCCCTTAGCCGACCCTGCTAACGATATAATCGATGACATCACCGATCGTTTTTATATCATCTATATCCTCGTCAGGAATTCTCAGCTCAAAAGCTTCCTCAAGCTCGATCGCAAGCTCAAAAATAGCCAGCGAGTCCATGTTCAATTTTGTAATCAGCTCTGTATCGGAACTAAGCTCATCGATCTCACTGCCTGCGGCCTCAGCTACAGCTTTGTATACTATTCTCTGAATTTCAGTTTTGTCCGTTTTGTTAGTTTCTGTCATGCCTTCTGCTCCTTATCAAGCTCATTATATTTTCTGCTCTGCTCATTTACGAAGTCAGAAATACTCTGAAGAGTACTGAGAAATAATTTACGTTGTGCTTCATCGAGCGGCTCAACTAAACGATCAACCAGGAGTGTATGAAACTTGTGGTGCATACGGTAAGCCAGTTTGCCCTGACGTGTCAGCTGTACTCTCACAACTCTTCGATCATGATCATCACGCTGTCGCTTAACATAGCCCTTACGGACCAATCGGTCAACAGCTACTGTCAGTGTTCCTGTAGTTACACCCAGATCGGCTGCAGTCTCGCTCATGGTTTTTGTATCATATAGCCCTATACTCTCAAGTGTATGCATCTCAGCTACAGAAAGGTCCTTGAAATAGCCCTTGCTCAGGGCCTTCTCCTCTGTAACCAGGATTTTATCAAATATGTCGAGCATCAGGTCGTTTACCTTCTGATCATAATCCTGCATAAAGCTTAAGCCTGACGGCAGCCCCCTCTCGCATCTTTTTAGTTTGACTTGTTAAATAATTACTATTTTAGCCTTAGCCAGGTTATTGCGCAAGTCGAATAAAATCTGCCAGAGCACTGTAAATACTTGATTTCACTCTTGCCCTGACAGCTGTACCCGCTTCTAAATAGTCGATTGAATCTATTACACCATTGTCCCTGATAAGACTAAGCAGACCAGTCTTGTCATAAGGTATCAGCAAACGCAGCGGAATCATCCCCAAACCTGCGGACTCGGCCAACGCATCTTTGAGCTCATCCAGTCCCTTACCCGTTCTTGCCGATACCTGAATCGTTTTTACACCATCACCATCGAAAAAAAGACTTCGCGGGGCAGGCTCAATAAGCAGGTCAGACTTGTTAAGAACATGAAGTCTAGGTTTGTCCATTGCTTTGAGCTCGCTCAGAAGCTCATGAACGATCTGGATCTGTCGCTCGGCCTCCGGGTCAGAAACATCAGTAACATGCATGATCAGATCAGCAGCTGTAACCTCTTCCAGTGTAGAGCGAAAAGCCTCAATTAGATGATGCGGCAATTTTCTGATGAAGCCAACTGTATCAACCAAAATGAGCTGTTGTCCATCTGGCAGCAGCAACTTTCTCGCAACTGGATCCAGAGTCGCGAATACCTGATCAGCCGTTTCCAGGTCAGAAGTACAGAGAGCGTTCATCAGTGAGCTTTTGCCAGCGTTAGTATAGCCAACAACTGCAGCTGTGAGAGCATCATTGTTATGTCGTTGTTGTCTGGTCCGTTCTCGGCGCTCACGAGTTGAGTTCAGGTTCCTCTTGAGAGCGGCGATTCTGCGGCTGATATGTCTACGGTCGGTCTCAAGCTTCGTCTCGCCGGGCCCTCTTGTACCAATACCTCCGCCTAATCGGGACAGTGCCTTGCCAGTGCCGATCAGGCGGCTCATCCTGTATTGCAGCTGTGCAAGCTCTACCTGCAGCTTGCCCTCACGTGTTTTTGCACGACCGGCAAAAATATCTAAAATGACAAAGGTTCTATCCAGAACCTTCAGGCCTGTCAGCTCTTCAATATTTCTGATTTGAGATCCTGATAGCTCATCATCAAACACAAGCGTCTCAGCCTGCAGCTCGAGAGCAGCAGAAATTATTTCATCAAGCTTGCCGCGCCCGATAAACCAAGCAGTATCAGACGTAGCCTTGTTCTGCAGAACAGAGGCGACAACAACACCTCCGGCGGTTTCCACCAACTCAGCAAGCTCTTCAAGCGAGCGCTCAGACTCCTCTAGATCTTTAGCGCCTTGACCGCAGTTCAAGCCAACAATAATTGTTTTTTCGCCTGTATTAGCAACCTGGTCCAGATCATCAGCCTGATATTCAACGATCGTTTGCTCATCAGCAGCTTCAAAAAACTCTAGATCATTCATTTTATATTTGTCCTCCAATAAATTGATTAACCTGTTGTCCGATCAGATCATGATCTTCAAGACGATCGATAAGGGAAAACAGGCTGATCAACCTGTATATGCTATATATTCGCAAATTATCTCTGTTATAATATTACCTGTTAACAATCGCTCTCAGATATAGGAAATGTTACATCGTCAGTTGAGGTAGACAGATATGAGCCGAAAATTTCTTGCTAGTGACAGTTTAGACAGTAATAACATTGTTTTCCCACTCGAAACATACGGTCATCTTCTCAAGCGTATAAGAGAGAGACAACATATCAGTCAATTGGAATTGGCAAGAAGAACAGACCTGAGCGTTTCCTTCATCAGCAGTGTTGAAAATGGTCAGTCTCAAACAAGTATAGGTAATGCAGCATTGATATGCAATGCTCTTAATGTATCGCTAAGCAGTGTTTATGATACAACGGTTCGGGTAGCAGGCCTGGCAAGCAAGTCACCGGTTGAAAGGTAGCAAATGGGAAAAAGAGTTTTAGTAATCGGGGCTGGTGCTGCCGGATTAATGGCAGCATGGTCGGCTGCGGCGAACGGTGCCAGCGTGACTATACTGGAGAAGATGCCTTCATCTGGACGAAAACTCCTGATTACAGGATCTGGCCGCTGTAATTTATCCAACACAAATGATATTGATACATTTATTCAGAAATATTATAAAAATGGCAGATTTCTCTACCCAGCGTTCGCAATTTTTTTCCGAGATGACTTACTGAACCTTCTGCAGGGCGTGGGGCTGCGATTTGTTGCGGAGCCTAACGGCAAAATATTTCCTAAAAGTGACAAGGCAAGTGATGTTCTTGCTGGATTATCCACCCTTATCAAAAAGCAAAACGTTAGAATAGATTTCAGTCAGGCTGTCAAAAACCTGATAGTAGAAGATGGCCGAATCATCGGAGTCACAACAGAGTCAGGCAGCTATGATGCAGATGCTGTTGTTTTGGCGACCGGCGGTGCTTCCTGGCCGGGGACTGGTTCTTCAGGCGATGGCTATAAGCTGGCGGCAGACGCAGGTCACGAGATCAAGAAGATCAGACCAGCTCTTGTTCCATTTGTTATAGATCAGAAATGGCTGCACGAGCTTAAGGGCATCAGTCTGCAGCAGACAGAGGTTCAACTTATTCACAAAGGACGCAAAAAGCACTCAGATCGAGGCGAGCTGCTGTTCACTCATTTTGGACTCTCTGGACCTGTTATTCTACGGCTTTCGCGCAATCTGCCTGATTTTACAGAAGCAGCCGGAAACGATCAACTTGATGACTGGCAGATAAAAATTGACATGGTTCCGGATATTTCAGTATCTGAGCTGACTGATTCATGGGTTTCGGCAGCAAAAGCAAATACTGCGAAAGCATTGATAAATTGTTTGACCGAACCGTTTCCATCACGTTTGACAGCGGCTATGATGCAGCAGTATGGTATAAATAGAGATATAAAAGCAGGGGATATTAGTCGCAAAAAGCTTGAAGCAATGGCAACAGGATGCAAGGGATTGATTCTTAATATCGCTGGTACGAGAGGCTACCGGGAAGCTATAGTAACAGCGGGCGGAGTCAGTCTCAAACAAGTAGATCCCAGAAGCATGCTGTCCAGAATCGTACAAGGCCTGTATTTTGCAGGAGAGGTTCTGGATATCGACGGTGACACTGGAGGATACAATCTGCAGGCAGCATTTTCAACAGGGGTCCTGGCTGGACTTCACGCCGCCTCAGATCAATAATTCCGGAGGTAAACGGCTATGCAATCAAGAGCAAGAATGATTCAATCTTCTGTCAAACCTTCTCTTCAGATGGAAATTTTGCCAGGACATTTTGCCACACGCAACTCTCATGTAAACTATTATCTAAACATTACTCAGATCAAGAGCAATCATGTAATGGCAAGGGATGCCGCCAGGTATTTTTCTGAGCTGCTAGCCAGCAGCACACCAGTTGAAACGATCGTATGTCTTGATGGAACCGAGGTGATTGCCGCTTTTCTTGCCGAGGCATTAACTGATCCTGCTTCAGGCGGAGCAATGAGCGGCAGCGCTATTGATATTATCACACCTGAGCTAAATCATTCAGGTCAGCTTATTTTCCGTGACAATGTCCAGGGTATGGTCTGGAACAAGCAAGTCTTATTGCTCGCTGCTTCGACAACGACTGGTACGACCATTTCGCAGGCGATTCAGTGTATTCACTATTATCATGGCATTATCAGCAGCTTGGCTGCCATTTTTAGTGCTGTAGATGAAATCGATGGCTGCACAGTTCATGCCATATTCGGTCACGAAGAACTACCGGATTATTCAACATATTCCGTCGACAATTGCCCTGATTGCAAGGTTGGCGCAAAAATTGACGCATTGGTAAATAGCTTCGGTTACTCAAGACTATAGCTAAGAAAAATCACAGTTGTATCAAACAAGCTTTTTGGCAAATTAGAATATGCTCCATAAATGCATAAAAAGAGCGGCGAACCTTCCCGGGGTCCGCCGCTTCATATTTTTTGTGTTGCTCAATTAATCAAAGAGAAATGCCTATGATCTTGCTAAGCAGTCTTCTCTCCTCTTCGGGTAGTGCTTTTACCCTATCGGCGAGCGCTTCACTCTTTTCCGAAAAAACAGGAGCAAAAGCAAACCAGGCTGCTCTGAATATTTCATCACGATAGCTGATTGGTTCAATCTTCAGCCAATAGCTGTAAATCAGCTCACTAACTTCAGCCGCGGCTTTGTCTGCAATTTGTTCTGGCTTAAGCTTGACCATGTCCAGCATTTTTGAACCATAATGACGATCCTCACGGCAAGTTTGATAAAAAGCTCGTGCTGAATCATACAGCTGTTCCGAAACCAGCTTTTCTGCTTGATTTCCAGATTGCGCGAGCACTTCTCCGATTCCCGGCTGCTGCCAGAATTTATTGGCTTCCTTGCTGGCTCTCTTTATACTGAAAAAGCCTTTGCTATTTCTTCCATGAAAAATCAGCATGGTCCAGAAACCGATGAAGGTATCACCCTTCTCACCAGTTTTTTTGTTCCAGATCTTGAATCTTACTTCTTCAATGGCCTTCTTCCATGCCAAATACTGCTGCTGCTCAGGATTAGAAGTCTGCTCATCGATCACAGTGACAGCATTGGCATGGCCGCAGTAAATACAAAAAGCCCGCTCAACAGCTTCATCAGCCTGGAATTTTTTACCACAGCCGGCACACGTAATTTCAATCATGTGATCCTCCTGAATCAGGTAATTCTAAAATAGTCATCTCAGTTCTTGTATATCTTATTATATTCTCAAGTCTTGCCTGGTGAACCGGAGATGTAAATGTATAAGCGATGCCCTTGCGGCCAGCACGTCCTGTCCGGCCGATCCGATGTGTATAATGCTCATTTTCATTTGGAATTTCATAATTGATAACGGCTTCAACTCCTTCAACATCAATTCCACGAGCAGCAACATCCGTGCACACAAGCGCGCGAATATTACCATTTTTGAAGCCCTTAATTACTTTTTCACGCATGTTCTGGTTAATATCACCATGTATGCTCTCAGCCTTGATACCAGCCTTTTTCAACTTACGAGCAACAGCCTCTGTCATATACTTCGTATTACAGAATACCATTACCTTCTCGAAATTATTCTGCTCAAGCAGCTTGACTGTTGCTTTGAGACGTTCTGCTCCATTTGCAGCTATCTGATATTGGTCTATCTGCGGCTTATTCTCATCACTGGCTTCAACAACAATTTCTACCGGCTCGCGCTGGTATATCCAGCTGATGTCCATAACAGATCTGGACATGGTGGCACTGAACATCGCAATTTGAGAGACCTTCGGCATTTTATCAAGAACATAGCGTACATCTCTTACAAATCCCATGTCCAGCATCCTGTCGGCCTCATCAAGAATAACAGTATGCACCGATCCAAGATGAACGACTCTTCTCTTCATCAAATCAATTAACCTTCCAGGTGTTGCTACAATTATTTGAGGCTTGCGCCTGACCTCTTCAATTTGATTGCCAATACTACGTCCGCCATAAACAACAGCAACTCTGACCTGCTTCATAAATGCCGCAAGTTCAGACATTTCTTCACCAATTTGGATGGCCAGCTCTCTTGTCGGAGCCAAAACCAAAACCTGTACACCCTGTTCATCAATCTCTAAATGCTCAAGCGCCGGTATGCCAAAAGCAGTAGTTTTACCAGTACCGGTGGGAGCTTTGGCAATTATGTCATGCCAATCAAGCATTGGAAGTATTGTTCGGGCCTGAACGCCAGTCGGATCAGTAAATCCCATTTTCTCAAGCGCCTGCATCAATTCATCAGAGAGCTCCATCTCTTCAAAAGAGAACTCTTGATTGTCACCGGCCTGCTCATTAGCAGGCTCATTTTCTTCTGATATCTGTTTATTCTTCTTCAACTTATCTCTCACCTCAATGTGGATCCATTCTTCTTGATTCGCTGCTATTATTGTACCATACAGGCAGTTCCACAGCTTAAGAAACGAGGCTGTGACGCATTGAAATAGCAAAAACCCCAAGACCGTAAAGTCTCAGGGCTTCGACCTGGTGGGTAGTATTGGACTCGAACCAACGACCCCTTGCATGTCAAGCAAGTACTCTAACCAGCTGAGCTAACCACCCAGGCGCCTGATTATTATA
>CAZHQX010000050.1:0-11811 GCA_964534195.1 uncultured Oscillospiraceae bacterium | reverse complement strand
TCAGTGGTTCTGATTTCGTTGAAATGTTCGTAGGTGTTGGCGCGTCGCGTGTTCGAGATCTTTTTGAAAACGCCAAGAAGAACGCTCCGTGCATCATCTTTATTGATGAGATCGATGCGGTCGGCAGACATAGAGGCGCCGGTATGGGCGGCGGACATGATGAAAGAGAACAAACGCTTAATCAGCTCCTGGTTGAGATGGATGGTTTCGGTCCAAATGAAGGTGTTATAGTCATGGCCGCAACCAATAGACCTGATATACTTGACCCTGCGCTTCTGAGACCTGGCCGCTTCGACAGGCGGATAACCGTTATGCGTCCTGACATTAAGGGCCGCGAAGAAATTCTCAAGGTCCATGCGAAGGGTAAACCGCTTGATTCAATGATCGATCTCAAGGAAATAGCGAAGATCACCCCGGGCTTTACAGGTGCTGATCTGGCTAACTTGCTTAACGAGGCCGCACTGCTGGCTGCACGCAGAGGATCTAAGAAAATAATTTATTCAGATATTTCTGAGGCGGTATTCAAGATCATGATCGGCCCAGAGAAGAAGAGCCGCATTATTAGTGAGAAGGAGCGCAAGCTTACAGCCTTCCATGAGGCTGGTCATGCGATCATTCTGCGTAATGTCTCAGAAACAGATAAGGTTGAACGCGTTTCAATAATTCCTGCTGGCGGCGCTGGTGGTTATACTGCACATAAGCCTCATGAGGATTCCTATTACGCGACCCGCAGCCACCTGATCTCCCAGATCATGATAGCATTGGGCGGCAGAGCTGCTGAGGAGCTTGAGTTCAAAGAAATCAGCACCGGCGCGTCATCTGATCTTCAGAGCTGCAACGGTATCGCAAGAGATATGATCACCAAATATGGTATGAGTGAAAAGCTCGGCAATCTGGTATTTGGCAATGGCGAGGAAGTATTCCTCGGCAAGGATTATGGTCATGTCCAGAACTACAGTGAGAAGCTGGCCGGCATAATTGATGAGGAAGTCAAGAAGATCATCGACGAGGCCTATGTGAAGGTATTGGAGATCCTTGTCAAGCAGAAGGATCTGCTCGATGCTCTGGCTGCTTTACTG
This sequence comes from uncultured Oscillospiraceae bacterium, assembly GCA_964534195.1. Lineage (GTDB taxonomy): Bacteria > Bacillota > Clostridia > Saccharofermentanales > UBA5734 > JAAYFZ01. Next base: position 10,732 of record CAZHQX010000050.1, on the reverse strand, counting down.
CTCGAAAAAGAAAAAATCGAAGGTCCGGAGTTCGAAGAGATCTTCATGCGCTTTATTCCAGATGCTAAGCCTGCACCAGGTCCTGTGCCATCAATTGAGGCAGCTGAGGCAATTAAACATGCGGCTGAAGTTGCTAAGGAGAGCGTTGAGAGTCCAGACGATACGGAAGCTAAGGATTCCGAGCAAGCTGGAGAAGAAAAAACTGATGGAGCTCCTGAGGTTCCACATTGATCATTTGGTTTTAAGTGGCTGGTTTGATCTGGCTGCCTGATATGATTTAAAAACAGCCGACTGCTCCTCTTGATGGACGCAGCCGGCTGTTTTCTGATGATCTGAAGTTTTCTGTTTCGTGGCTTGATCAATCCATTTTCTGCATGAAATCCTTACGCCCCGTCAGCTGATCTGCCAAAGTCCGTATATCCTCCGGACCTAACACCAGAATCATATCTCCTTGATTTACGACCTCATCCAATCTGGCTTTGATATCAGAGAAGGACTTATGAAACTCTGCATTTCCGCCTTGCTTGTTGATTTCAGCTGCGATATCAGCTGAACTAATATAATCTCTAATTGTTTCTCTATCACTGTAGATCTCCGCCAGTAAAACCAGTTCACAGTTTTTCAAGGCGTCAACATAATCCATAAATAGTTTTTGTGTACGGCTGAAAGTAAGTGGTTGGAATACCACCCAGATATGATCATGTTCAATATTAGCAGCAGCTTCCAAAGTCGCTGCAGCTGCAGCTGGATGGTGTGCATAGTCAGCTATTACTTTGGCTCCGCGATAGGTTCCTGTATGAGTGAACCTTCCCTCGGCGCCTTGGAAACTATTGAGAGCATCTTCAGCCGCTGTCGGATCAGCTCCGTGGAAATGTGCACAGGCAATAGCGGCAGCAGCATTAGCGACATTATGTCTGCCTGGAATATTGAGCTTGAAATGCCCATAATATTTATTATTGAAAAAAACATCAAACTCGGGTAGCCCGTTATTATAGTTCAGATTACGCCAATTAAACTGCGGCCGTGACCTCAAATGCTCGTTTCTATCGTGCTCATCGCCGAACCATACCAGCTCTGGCATTTTCAGGCCTCTTTCAGCAATAAGCTTTCTGGTCTTGCTTATCATACTGACAACATTCTGGTCAAAGGCGGGAACGATCAGGTAGCCATCATCAGGTACATGAGACGCGAACTCGGCAAATGTTTCAACAACATCCTCCAGGCTATCAAAACAATCAACATGGTCATAGTCGATATTCAGAATGGCAGCAGTGGTAGAAAAAAACTTCAAAAAGCTGCGTTTATATTCACATGCTTCGGATACCATAAGCTCATTTGGTCGTCCGACTCTGACTGTTGTCGCGAATTGAATAAGCTCAGCACCTAAATGAACTGTTGGATCCTGCTCTGATCTCATGAGGATAAGTGAACACATCGCTGTAGTAGTTGTTTTGCCATGTGTTCCTGAAATGTTAATAACACGCTTGTAATGTCTGTTCAGCCAACCGAGAAAAGCCGCCCGATCTATTGTATGTATCTGATTCTCTTTGGCATGAAGCAATTCAGGATTGGAATCTGGTATAGCAGCAGTATAAACAACTAGATCTGGCGCGAAATTAGCGATATGCAGGGCATCATGACCTTTGAAAACCAGCATGCCTGAGTTAGCAAGGTGATTAATTCTTGGTCCGGCATTCATGTCAGATCCTGCGACAATATAACCTTCTGCAGCCGCTAGTTCAGCTAATCCGCTCATGCTTATGCCGCCAATGCCTATAAAAAAAATCTTACTGCCGCTCTTGAGTTCGAAATCAAGCGGCTCGTTTGTTAAATTATTTACAATTAGACCATTCATACCGTAACATACCACCTTTGAAATTGCATTCCTGTATTCTATCATATAAGCAAAGCATGCACCATAGCTTGAATACAAGGCATGTGCGGTTTTACCGAACAGATACAGGACACCAGGATCAACAAAAACTATACTTTCGGACAGAATTATTAGTGATATAATGGTGTCAGGAACATTGGTGAAAATAGCCTAAAACCTGTACCCGTTCAAGCAGAATACTGTTAAATCATAACAAGAATGGAGGAATCTACATGGAAATTACGAGCATAACCATTCGCAAAATGGGTAACGAGGGGAAAATGAAAGCAATTGTATCTGTCACCTTTGATCATTCATTCGTAGTACACGATATAAAGGTCATAGAGGGTAACAACGGTTATTTCATTGCCATGCCTAGCAGAAAAACACAGGACGGTGAATTCAAGGATATTGTTCACCCGATCAATTCAGAATTCAGAGAGAAGCTGTCAACAGAAGTAATGAAGAAGTACCATGAGGCTCTTGAACTGCAATCTCAGCAAGTTAATGAATCAGGACCAACCATAGCGATGCCTGCTCCCGAGGAAGCTGCCTCAGAGGAAGCACCAGCAGAGTGACTGTTATTAAATAGTAAGAGATTGGATTTAAATTCAATCTATATATCTGGCGTTAATTAGTCAGATTCATATCGCAGACCTCGACTTGAATGAGGTCTGCGATTTTTATGCTATAATTTTTGTGTCTGTATGTATTCCTGAATAATGGAAGGAGGAAGGTAGTCGATCTACTTAAGCTGAAATAAGCGGCTGCCGAATTCGTCATGACAACATCAGTTAACAAGAAGTACATTCTAGCACTTGATCAGGGAACGACCAGCTGCCGGGCAGTTATTTTTTCCGTGGAAGGAACGGTGGTTGGCTCAGCACAAAAATCATTTCGTCAGCATTATCCTCAGCCTGGCTGGGTTGAACACGATGCTGAGGATATTTGGCATACACAGCTTGAAGTTTTGCTGCAGGCTGTCGATAGCTCCGGAATCGAAATTGAAGAAATCGCTGCAGTTGGCATAACAAATCAGCGGGAAACGGCTGTGCTCTGGGACCGGAGAAATGGCAGACCCGTTGCGCCTGCGATTGTCTGGCAGTGCCGTCGCACCGCGCCTCTTGTGAAGAGATTGCTCGATAATGGCTATGGAGAAAAAGTGAAAAGGGTAACAGGTCTTGTTCCCGATGCTTATTTCTCGGCGACAAAATGGCAGTGGTTGTTTGAGCAGGATCCAGCACTCAAAATCAGAGCTGAGAAGGGTGAGTTGTTAGCCGGTACGATCGACAGCTGGTTGATATGGAAACTGACAGCCGGCTTGAAGCATGTTACTGATGTCAGTAATGCCTCCAGAACTATGCTGATGAATATTGAAACAAGACAATGGGATAATGATTTGCTGGATCTGTTCCAAATACCAGCTGGGATCCTTCCCGAAATAGTACCATCATCTGGTGTTGTAGGTTATGTAGATGAGAGCATTCTTCCGGGAGGAATACCTATATCCGGCATCGCTGGTGATCAGCAGTCAGCTTTGTTTGGTCAAGGCTGTATAGATGAGGGAATGGTTAAGAATACTTACGGTACCGGCTGTTTTCTGTTGATGCAGACGGGTGAGAAACCAGTTATAAGCGGGAGCGGGCTATTGACAACTGTCGCCTGGGGAATTGGTGATAAGGTTTACTATGCGCTGGAGGGCAGTGTTTTTAATGCTGGCTCCGCGATCCAGTGGCTGCGTGATGGCCTGGGTATTATTAGAAGATCGTTCGAATGTGATGAACTGGCCGCACGTGTTAATGATACCGGAGGTGTGTGCTTCGTGCCGGCTTTTACCGGTATGGGTGCGCCTTGGTGGGATATGGAAGCAAGAGGTACTATTACAGGACTGACCAGAGGGAGCTCGCGTGAGCATATCGCAAGAGCGGTTCTGGAATCGATAGCGCTTCAGAGCAATGATGTTCTTAATGTCATGCGTAGTGAAAGCAGCTTTGAAATACCTGTTGTCCGGGTCGATGGCGGCGCAAGCGTTAGTGATCTGTTGATGCAGCTGCAAGCCGATATCAGTGTGGTGCCGGTCGATCGTCCTGAGATTACCGAAACTACAGTTTTTGGTGCGGCGGGTCTTGCCGGCATAGCTGTAGGTATATGGCCTGACCAGGAGTCTTTTGCAGCGATGCGCAGGAGCAGCAGGGTTTTTGAGCCGCAGATGGATCAGCCATCGGTAGAAAACAAAATCAGCTGCTGGCATGCATCGGTTGAGACAGCAAGATTTAACGCAAGACAGCGGGAGAAATAATGAGCATGACAAAAAGAGACAGCACAGCACACAAGTTCATACCTGTTGTTCTTGCGGCGATAATTGCGCTTGCTTCACTGATACTAACCGTATTCTTGATCGTAGATAGTGGCTACAGATCAAAACCAGATAGTAATACGGAAGATTCAGTGTCGGTGGTAATTGTTAATAATAGCCAGGATCATTCTGGTGATCAGCAGGTCAGATGGCTCAAATACTCGCTCGAGAAGGCTGAATTGCCTGTTATGGAGGCGGAGATCGAGCCTGATATGGGGACGAACAGCTTTTCATCTCTGATCAGCAGATGGCATAATTGGAAGCAGGAGCGTGGTCTTGCACAGGGCCGGGTGTGGCTGATAATTGTTGGTGTTGAGCCTGATCTCGCGGTTGAGCTTTCGCTGGCCTGGGAGAATTCTGACCTGGTGCTATTACCTGATTTTAATGATCTGAAGTATTTTTCGAGCTGGCAGGATTTCGCTTCCTCATTATCTCTGCGATGGACAGAGGACCGCTCAATTTTGATTTACCATATTGGTTCAGATAAGGAAAAAGCAGCTGCTATTTATGAAAGAATCAGCAATGAAGATGCTTGGCTGTTTCCTGGTCAACCGGTATATCCCGGTTCCTCAGTAAAAATGATCAGGTCCTCAGATGGAAGCTCCAAGATTGGCTTGCTGGAAACAGGAATACTAGATCAGTATAGCTGGAGTGCCAGTTATTTAGATTCAATTGTCAGTGAACTGGCAGTAGGATCAGTTGCTACAGAGCAGAACGGAGATATTGCCAGCCGTGTTGATAAGACCTCAGACAGCTTGAGACTTCAATGGTTTTTGCTTCCGCTTTCGATCATTCTTCTAATACTGATCTCACTAGTATCTGGTATTTCTGTATATGCGGCTGCCTCGCAGAGATTTAATCGTGTGGAGAATAATCAGTCAGGGACCTCTGATGAAATGATCGATGAATCTGTGTCTCTGCCTGTAATGGCTGCTGAGCCTGCTCTGGTATCTGAGATTCCGGATAGGCAGAACATTTTGATATCACTGTTTTTGCGTATTGCTATACTTATTGCTTTTATTTCGTCTGTGGCCGCTGTCTTAAACGCTGTACAGCTGCTGCCGCTGCTGACAGCGTCTTGGTGGATGACTGCGCTTGTACTTGTATTGATAATGATTATTTTGATTCCAGATGCCAGATTGGGAATCGCGGAACAAAAGCTTGAGAAGGCCTCTGCTGTAAGAGTGCTGTCAGGACTGATCTGGCTGCTGCTGGGACTAGGTGCGGCGTTTATAGTTATCAAAGCGTTTATTCTGGATTCTGTACCTTATGACAGCCTCATTTGGCTGATAACAGGTCTGCTGCTGATCGTGTCTGCTCGAATTGCGGTGCGACGATCGAGTGCTCTTGGTTGTAGGGTTTGGCTTACTCTGCCTGCCGGTGCCTGGTTGATGCTCAATGGCATATCTATCATCAGCCATTTCACTGGTTTTAATTGACAGGTTGATATTCCGATGATATTATGTTTCGGTGACCGCATGGCCCAGGCTCCTAAATTGCTTATGCATGCCTGAGGCAGCGAGACTGTATACAGGAGGAAAATAATATGTACGCTGTAATCGCAACAGGCGGCAAACAGTACCGTGTTTCAGAAGGCGATGAGATCTTCATTGAGAAGCTCATTGGCGAAGCAGGTGATGCCGTAACATTCGATCAGGTTCTGGCTGTTTCTGATGACAACGGACTCAAGGCAGGAACACCAACAGTTGATGGTGCTGCAGTTGAGGCTGAGATCGTCAAACAGGGCAAGCAGAAAAAGGTCGTTATCTTCAAAATGAAGTCAAAAAAAGGCTACAGAAGAAAAAAAGGCCACAGACAACCCTATACTCGTGTTAAGATCAACAAAATCACTGTTTGATCAATGACACTAAGTCCGCAGACAGCTTGACTGTCAGCAGAGGATCATAAATGATAACAGTTACTATCTTTCGTCTGCCGGATGGCTTCATCAGCAGATTTGAGGCACAGGGACATTCAGGACTGGCAGAGTCCGGTCAGGATATTATATGTGCAGGAGTTTCAGCAATCGCTCAGACTGTAATTGGCAGTCTGCAGGAGCTGGCCTCTCTCGAACCTGATTATGGGCTGGAAGACGGTAATATATATTGTGACATTGGTGATCCCGCCAGGATGAAAGCTGAACAACAGCTCATAGCCTCAGCCCTCATGGGTTCGATGGATATTGGCTGTCAGCAAATCAGCAATAGTTATGGCAAAGAGTACGTAACAGTAAAAAACAAAAGCTACTACTGAAGGAGGTGCATTGGCATGATTCAGGTAAATTTGCAGCTTCTGGCTCATAAGAAGGGTGTTGGCAGCACTCGTAACGGACGTGATTCAGAATCCAAGCGTCTGGGCGCGAAGAAGGGTGATGGTCAGCTGGCAACCGCAGGTAATATCCTGTACAGACAGCGTGGAACCAAGGTTCATCCTGGCAACAACGTTGGAATCGGATCTGACGACACTCTATTTGCTTTGATTGATGGAAAAGTAAAATATGAGCGTTTAGGTCGCGATAAGAAGCAGGTCAGCGTTTATCCCGCTGAGTGATCTGCAGTTTGTTTAGAGAGTCTAGATGGAAGGGTCCGGCCATGGACTTAATGTTTGGCCGGGCTCTTTTTCCATCATATATTAAAAACAAGGAGGGCTGAGGCCATGTTTATTGATAGTGCCAAAGTCTATGTCCGAGCCGGAAATGGCGGCAATGGCATGGTTTCGTTCCATACAGAAAAGTATGTACCCAATGGCGGTCCTGATGGCGGAGACGGTGGCCGTGGCGGCAGCGTTATCTTCTATGCAGATGAGAATAGAAGTACATTACAGGATTTTCGTTTCAAGCGCAAATATACCGCGGAAGATGGCGAGAAGGGTGGAAGACGCAAGTGTTATGGCAAGAGCGGAACTGATCTGATCCTGCCTGTACCAGTCGGAACACTTATAAAGGATGCCGAAACCGGCAGAACTCTTGCCGATCTGGCGGAGCCAGGACAAAAAGCCGTGATTGCACATGGTGGACGTGGTGGCAAGGGAAATATTCATTTTGTCAACTCTGTGCGTCAAGCTCCGAATTTTGCAAGAGCCGGTGAACCTGGTGAGGAGTTTAATCTTATGATTGAGCTCAAGCTCCTGGCTGATGTCGGACTTGTAGGTTATCCAAATGTAGGCAAGTCAACATTGTTGTCTGTTATTTCAGCGGCAAGGCCTAAAATAGCTGATTATCATTTTACAACTATACAACCAAATCTGGGGGTAGTCGCGGTCGATGATACCAGTTTTGTAGTGGCAGACATACCTGGTCTTATTGATGGTGCTCATACGGGAATGGGTCTTGGTCTTGCATTTCTCCGTCACATAGAGAGAACAAAAATGCTGATCCATGTGATAGATGTTTCTGGCAGTGAGGGACGTGATCCGGTTGAGGATTTTGACAATATAAACGCTGAGCTTGAGGCCTATCACCCTGGATTATCAGCAAGACCGCAGGTCATAGCTCTGAATAAGATCGATATGACTGACGAAGAACATGTAGAGCAGGTGAGCAAAGCTCTTTCAGATCGTGGTTTTGCTGTGTTTCCAATGTGCGCAGCCATAAATGAACAGGTAAAACCAATGATTGAACATGTTGCTGCTATGGTACGTCAGCTGCCACAGACGATCCTTGTTGATACTGTTGAGGAAGAGGCGCTCTTTAAGTATGAGGAAGAAGAGCTGTTCCAGATCGTTATCGATGACGGTGTCTACCGTGTTACAGGCAGCTGGATCGAGAATCTTGTCGATTCTACAAACTTCGATGATAGTGAGTCTCTGCAGTATTTCCAGAGACTCATCCGTAAGAAGGGTGTAATCAGCTCTCTGGAGAAGGCTGGTGTCAAAGAAGGTGATCTGGTCGCACTGCACGATCTTGAATTTGAGTTTATCTATTAATTAAACTTGCGAGTAGACTTGAGGTAGACCCGGCAGGAAGCTGATTTCAGGGATCAAACAAGAATTGAACGAGGTAAATACTATGATAAACAGTAAGCAAAGAGCCTGGCTGAGAGCTCAGGCAAATGATATGCCCTGCCAGTTTCATATTGGTAAAGGCGAAATAGATAATGAAATTATAAATGGTTTGGACGAGATTTTATCGACTCATGAGTTGCTGAAGATCAATGTGCTGAAAACAGCATCATTACCGTCAAAAGAAATCGCAGAAGAACTGGCAGCTGCAGTAAATGCTGATATCGTACAGGTTATTGGCAGAAGAATTGTGCTCTATCGCTTCTCTGAGAAGCTGGCAAAAAAAGGCAAGAGCCTTGCGCTTCCATACTGACGCAGCGGAAATTAATGATGTGAACAATTATTACAAAGCCGTCGAACCTGCTAGTCATGACGCGAATATAACGTTATAATAGCACGTGAGACAGAAATCACTGTCAGAAGAAAAATTTAGAAAGTGAGGCTTTGACTAATGAAGAAGTATGTATGTAATCTTTGCGGTTATGTTTATGATCCTGCTGAGGGTGATCCGGATAACGGTGTAGCTCCAGGCACATCATTTGAAGACCTTCCAGAAGATTGGGTCTGCCCTCTTTGCGGCGCCAGCAAGGAAGAATTCAGCGAAGAATAAACAAGGTTATCGTTTATTTGACTTTTTTCATGCTGCCTTCCGGCCTGGTGCCGGAAGGCGTATGATTTCCTGAAGGAGAGAGAAAAATGCCAGTTCTAGCAATCAGTGACCAAGTATTCGAGGTCGGAGCATCGCATCCCGATCGTAAATTGTTTGACTGTCTTATGCCAACACCTCATGGCACTACCTATAACTCATACTTGATTTTTGGATCTGAAAAAACAGCTCTTATTGATGCTGTAGATCCGGAAAAAACAGAAATCCTGTTGAAAAATCTCGAGGAAGCAGGAGTCAAGAGATTAGATTATTTGATCAATCTGCATACAGAGCAGGATCATGCAGGCTCGGCCGAGGCTGTAAGAAGCAAATATCCAGAGGTCGAATTTATTACAAATGCAAAAGTGAAAGAATTGATGCATACGCATCTGCATATACCTGAGGATAAGATGACGGTAGTAACCGAGAATGATACTATCGAGCTTGGCGGCAAAACACTATCCTTTATAATGATTCCCTTCGCTCATTGGCCGGATAACTATATGGTTCATCTTAAGGAAGATAATATTCTATTTTCCAGTGATCTGTTTGGTTCTCATTACGCAACATCAAAAGCATTCTCGACTTCAAGTGCTGAACAGCGTCTGGCTGCTAAGAATTATTTCGCAGAAATTATGCTTCCTTATAGAGCGCATGTAGCCAAACATGTTAAGCGTGTTCGTGAGCTGGCACCGAGAATGATCGCTCCATCTCATGGGCCTGTCTGGTATGATCCAGATATAATTCTGCGTCGTTATGAGCGTTGGACAGGGGATGCTGTTAAGAATCTTGTCGCTATTCCCTATGTCAGCATGCATGACAGTACGAAGGTTATGGTAGAGCGGCTCACTATTAAGTTGTCTGAACATGGGCTTTCTGTCGTCTGCAGAAACCTTGGAGCACAACCTGATTCGTTGTCGCTTGAGACCGGCCATTTCATTACTGATCTGGTCGACGCCGCTGCTGTCATTATGGCTACTCCTACTGTAATTGGTGGTCCTCATCCCAATATCGCTTATGCCGCGATCGTCGCGAATGCCATGAGGCCCAAAACAAAGTTTTATGGCATGATAGGTTCTTATGGCTGGGGCAGCAAAGCTGCCGATACACTTGAAGCTCTTACATCAAATCTTAAGGCTGAGAGACTTGATCCTATAATGGTAAAAGGCCTGCCTCGCGAAGAGGACCTCGCTCGCTTGGATGAGTTTGCGATCGTACTTGCTGAGAAGATCAAGGCGTTGCCGGATCTGGTCAAGCCCTGATAAGTTTTTTGCTGAATGTCGATAATAATGAGCCCCGCAGTCCACGGACTGCGGGGCTTTTGCCAGGTTGGAAACAAGTTAATGCTGATTTGTTCAAAAAAGTCTCTGCTGCTCCTCATAAGGTTCTTCATTGCCCTGATCTTTTTGCTCAGGATATTTGTCAGTGTGTGATGTCATGTTGTCTGAGGATAGGCTGTTTTGCTCGCCGGTCAGCAGGGCCAGGAGCTTGACATAGGATGAACCAGGTTGAGCTTTCCATTGGCGGCAGACGCGGGAGGCCAGCTGCTTGTCTGGGAGTATCAGCTTAAGACTGATTAGCTCATGAACACCATCATGCTGGCTTAATGAAACAATATAATGACCGTTAGCATCAGGTGCATATTCTGCCCTGACATCATGCTGTCTGCGAATATCCTTGCGCTTGCTTGATGTGGCCTGATACAGGTAAGTTTTAACATGAAGCGGAATCTTATGATCGAGCGTCTTCAGAATAAGCTCCCCCTGCGTTGAGATATCACAACGTTCAAGCGGCTTGCCGGCTGCATCTGTTTCTGATTCATCCTTGCGCACGGCGATTAAAAGCAAATGGTCGCGCT
>CAZHQX010000049.1:0-12196 GCA_964534195.1 uncultured Oscillospiraceae bacterium | reverse complement strand
TGCTCTGTGTCGCTCTGGCCAGCTTACCGATCTCATCCTCACGCTTCATGAAATGATCCGCGACATCGCGCTCAGTATTACCGATACCGAGTTCATTGATATCGCCGGAAACAACCTCGATCGGCGTGGAGACGCTCTTGGCAATGATGAATGACAGTATCAAGCTGATAATGACGAAAACCAGAGCCAGGATCATCGAAATCACACCGAGCGTCGTAACACTGCCGAAGAGCTCATTCTTAGGAGCCACGATGGCAACATTCCAGCCTGTTGTTGAAACAGGACGATAGGATATAGAATATGTTGTGCCGTTAAGCTTATATTCACCCTTGCCAATTTCCTGAGCTACCATTTTCTTTTCAATCTCAATCAGTTCGGCGGAGCCAAACTCATTAGGTCCGGTCTCAATATTATTATGCGAGCCGGTAACCAGGTCCTGCTGCAAATGACCGATAACATTACCGGTGGCACCAAGCAGATAAGCATAGCCGGTTTCACCAACACTGATATCCGAAACAATAACGCTAAGCTCAGAAGCCGGTCTGGCAGCACCCATAACACCGATTATGTCACCGGTGTTGTTCAAGACCGGGACGACGAAGAAGACGTTCAGCTGGCCGTTTGCCTTACTGATAAGAGGCTCGGAAACAGTGTTTCTGCCCATCATAGCCTTCTGAAAGTATTCACGATCGGATACGTCGATCTTGACGCCGGTCGACGTATAGCCCTGACCATCCTCTGTCGCGACAAAAGCATAGAGGTGACCACTGTTTGTAGCAAACATATTGATAAGCTGTTTGATTCTGGATTGATTACCCTTGAGGTCACGGAAATGATCAGTAGATGTGAAGGCCTCAAGCCCGGTCCAATAGCCGGTTACCCGCTCTTCGATTATTCTTCTTGTCTGCATAGTCTGTGACGACATAGATTCGTCGATCTGCTTGATCATGGCGTCACGGGCCAGCAGATAACTGACAGCAGTAAGGCTGAGGCAGGCCAGCGCTACCAGAAGCGCTATCATGCTCATCAGCCTGGATTTGATACTCTTGAACTTAATCAGATTCCTTAGACGCGACATTGCGTATGTCCTCCTAAATTCGTGTTGCAGTACTCTTGATAAACCACTCTTTCCCGTAGAGTGAATATGTTAAATAGTCGTCATGCCTTGACTGTTCTTGCAGTCAGTCCGCAGCATGACAGTTTTTGTAGTATTTTCTTGCCTGAATTCTGGATTCGCGCTTGATTATTCCAATCGTCGATCACTTATCCTGCAGGGCACTGTATTCTTCTTTTGTCAGAATACGGTCAGTATCGATCAGCAGCTTAATTTCCTCGCCCACCTTGCCGATACCGTTAATGAAACGATTGCTGAAGCCGGTTCTGCCATCGGGCGGCAGATCGATATTGTTGTCGTCTATATTGATTACCTCAGCCACCTGATCTACGATCAGACCAACTGAAACATCCCTGATATCAACAACAATGATGCAGGTTCTGTCATGGTACTCCTGCAGTGGCTTCTTGAAGCGGGCGCGCATGTCAAGCACAGGTATGATCCTACCGCGCAGATTGATGATGCCACGCAGATACGAAGGCATATCAGGCACCTCGGTGATAGACTGCATACCAATTATCTCGGTTACATATCTTATCTCGATGCCATAGGTTTCTTCACCCAGGTCGAAGGTGAGATATTTCCCCTGCATGCTGTCTTCATCCAAGAGTCTCTCCATGCTTCTGTCTTCCTGCATGATCACATACCTCCTTGTTCTCTGTTGCGCTGGCGCTCAACCAGTCCGTTTATATCAAGTATCAGGCTGATAGTGCCATCGCCCAGGATCGTGCAGCCGGTAACGCCCTCGATATGACCGAGGTAGATTGGAACCGGTTTAACTACGACCTGATGTTCACCCACCAATTGATCGGCGAAAACACAAACAGATCTGCTCTCATGCTCGACGACCAGAAGTATGCCAGCCTTAAGGTCAGTCACTGCGTCCTTGATATCAAAGGTTTTGTGGAGCCTGATGATCTCGTGGCTCTTGCCGCGAATCATGATCAGCTCATTGCCATCCGAATCAACGATCAGCTTCTCATCACGGACGCGGAAGGCCTCGCGGATCAGTGTGATCGGAATCGTATAGCGTTTATTGCTGACGGTTATTTCCATACCGTCGATAATTGCCAGTGTAAGCGGTATCTTGATCTGGAAGGCAGTACCCTCACCAGGCACGCTGTCAATCGTCAGCTTGCCGCCGATCTTCTCAAGATTCTTGGTGACGACATCCATACCGACACCGCGGCCCGAATACTCAGTAACCTCTTCTTTTGTCGAGAAGCCAGGCTTAAGCACGAAGCTCCAGACCTCACGGTCAGTAAGATCCTTGCCGTCACCCTCGATCAGGCCATTTGCTCTGGCCTTGGCGATAATACTCTCACGATTCATGCCGCGTCCATCATCACGCACCGTCAGCCAGACATCGCCGCCCTCAGTACGTGCTTCCAGGAAGATCGTACCAAGCTCGGGCTTACCAGCCTTGACCCTATCCTCAGCGTTCTCCAGACCATGGTCCAGAGAGTTGCGGATCAGGTGCATCAGAGGATCGGAAATCGAATCGATAACATTCTTATCAACTTCAGTTTCTTCACCAATTATCTTAAGTATTACCTGCTTATCGAGCTTCCTGCTCATATCACGAACGATACGCTGCATACTTTGGAAAGTCCCGCCGATCGGCACCATACGGATCGACATGACGATATCCTGCAGCTCAGAGGTGATCTTCTTAAGCTGATTAGTAGCTTTTTCAAAACCCTTGAGATTTTCAGTCAGCTTAGCGATCTCAGGATGATTTATGACCATCATCTCGGAGATGACCAGCTCGCCGACCATATTCATCAGGGTATCAAGCTTGCTGACATTGACACTGATGAAATTCTGCTTAGCCAGGCTGCGTGTACCTGCGACCTTCTGATCAGCCGCACTGAATGTACCATTACCATTTTTACCATTACCGCCATTTGACGATTCAACGCCCGCCAGCAGATTCTTCGTCTGCTCGTCGAGATCCTCTTCAGGCATCAAATCACGTTCAGCCGCTGTCAGATTCCTGGCGGGAGCCTGTTCAACAACCGGTATAACAGCAGCACGCTCAACCGGCTCATAAACCTCAATATTCTTGATATAAATAACATTGGATTCCAGATACTGTGCCAGCTCCTGCGGCGCCATTCTGGTATCAAGCCAGACCGTGAAGCCATTATCATGGACAAACGGTGTAGCAATATCATCGGCATCGAGATCAGCCGGTTCCTGACTGAGTATTCTCGCTACCTCTTCCAGTCTGGTCACAGCGGTAAAAGCCCTCAGATTCTCCATCTGACAGTTCTCATCGAAATTCATCCAGACCTGATAGTCATAATCAAGCGCGTTCTCAGCGACGCTGTCATCAGCATCGGGTATGCCGCGGGCACGACTGACCTGGGCTGCGGTATTGGCAAATACAGGCTCAGCACCGTTACCAGAATCAGCAACAGCCGCAACTGGAACAGAGGAGTTTTTCGCGGACACAGCGGCAGTCAAGTCAGCAGGGGCACCTGCTTCACTGCTCTGCAAAGATCTCAGATAATCCTCGATCTGCTCAACTGTATCACTGGCATCCATCGACGCGTTTTCACCAGCCTCGATGCGCTGAATCTCAGCTTTCATTTCATCCAGAACTGCCAGTACAATATCACTCAGTCTTAAGAAATCCAGCTCAGGATCCTTATCACGGATAAAGAAAAAGAGATCCTCCACCTTATGCGCTGTCTTAGACAGCATGCCATACTCCATCATGGCCGAAGAGCCCTTGATGGTATGCATTACGCGGAATATCTCATTGATCGCTTCATCATCGAACTCACGTCTGGCTTCACAATCTACAAGTATCAGCTCTGCCTTCTCAAGCAAACTATTACTCTCATATAGAAAAGCCTCCAACAATGGATCTGCGTTCATATTAGCCATTTTTACACCTGCTTACAGTTTTGCCAGAGCGGCGATTACGGTTTCTTCCTTGAATGGTTTTACAATGAAGCCCTTGGCCCCGGACATTACCGCTTCCTTAACCATGCCCTGCTGACCCATAGCGGTCATCATGACGATCTTAGCATCGCCGTTGATCTGCATGATCGCCTTAAGCGCGGCCAGACCATCCATCTCAGGCATCGTAATATCAAGTGTAACGATATCCGGCTTAAGCTCGTTGAACTTAACAACCGCCACCTTGCCATTTTCAGCCTCTCCAATCACGGAATAGCCGTTCTTCTCTAGCATGTTCTTGATGGTAACCCGCATAAAAGCGGCATCATCTACGATCAAAACTGTTTTCATGTTTTTGCCCCCATTTACAATTCTTAGCCAACACTGGCATCATGGTCATATTAATATATCGTTGAACTATTGCAATAACTTTACAATAAACTTAAAAAGAAATGCTCAAGCTAAAATAGTTTATATTTCAGCCCTCGCATTATCTCATAACGGCTTGTTCATTACCACCTGACTGCTCATAAAAACATATCAAGAATCATACCTCTTATCGAATCTATGCGTTCAAGTATATCAAGCTGATCCTGCTGCTCGCTGACCAGCTGTCTGGCGATCTCATCTATTTCCTCATTGACCGTCTTAACTGTCGAAAATATTTTATTCCTGTTTCTGGCATTAAATGAGCTCTCGCTGTCGAAGGAAAAACCATTATCGACCGTCTCATGGAAAAACTCAGTAACCAAGGTGCGATACTTAAACAGCTCACTTAGATCCATGCGCTCGCCCAATCTCTTGCCCTGATCAAATATTTTGCCCTGGAGCTCGCTCATATACTCCTGCCAGGACTCCTTGCTATGTTCCTTGACCTGCCGGGAGAAGACCTCATTCTGCTGCGAGCCCTTGCGGTTGCGCTCAGCTGCCGGCTGTATCGCTGTGTCTGCACTCACACTGGCAATTGCGTCTATTCTCGCCATGACAATTCTCCCCCCTTCAGAAAAAATAATCTAATAATTGATCAGCCCTTAGTATCTAAAAAGATACTGCCGCTGCCTATACTGTCCTTCTCATAAGTCTGTACCATGCGCTGATTCTTAACCTCACGCAGCACAGTCTTATACTGCTCACTTCTAAGAAGTGCGGCCTCACGATTGACTGTATCCTTCTGCTGTATATCAGATAGCAGCTGCTGTCTCTTAGTCATAACAGGCTCCAGCTGCTCAGGCATATTTCTCTCGAAATCAAGATCCATAGCGATTCTGGCCTTACGGACTTGACGATTGAGATCGTCTATACTGTCCATCAGCTCTTGACGCTTATCCATAAGCTCAGCGAACTTCTCTGTCTCATCCAGATCAAGAGCCTCGCCCATATCCTCTGTCAGAGCCATCATCTTCTCCAGCTTTAGATTGATCTGATCGATCAGCTGCTGCAGCAGAACAAGCTGCTTATGCATATCTGTATTCATACTGCACCTCCCCACCGATATACCGGCAAAAGTCGAGTCTAGAGACTTGCTGCGCTTCCGCTGCCGCTCTTCTGCTGTTTAACCATTTGTTCCCAGGTATCTCTAAGCTCAACCAGCAGTGATTCAATACTATCCAATCTAGTCGTACTATTCTCCACATTGGCCGTAATCAATTCATTTAGAAAATAATCATAAAGAGCATGAAGTGAATCCGAGAGTTCGAAGTCAAAATCAAGCGTATTGATCAGCTCACTTACTATTTCCTGCGCCTTCTGCAGTGCAGTGTTGCGTTCAGCGGCCATATTCTCGTTTATGGCCAGTCTCGCCAGTCTTATCTGCTTAAGACAACCATCATAGAGCATTAATACCAGCTCACCCGGTCCGGCTGTCAGGACACTCTGTTCTCTGTACTGATTATAACCATTATTGGTATACATCATAAATCAAGTTACTTCCTTTCTGCTTATGGTTTAACCTGTACCATTTTACCATCCCATCGTCTGCTGGGATAGCCAGCTCGACTGTGACTGCATCTTGGTAAGATATGACTCCATCGCAGAATATTTATTGTAGAAGGTTTGCTCTTTGTCAAGCAGACGACTCTGCATCTCCTTGATCCGGCTGGCCAGAGAAGAGATGCTCTGATCCATCAGATTAGCGTTATATTTACGTGCGTAGATGCTAAGTGTATTCGATAGCTTAGGCAGGAAGCCAGATTTATTGTAGTCGATCTGATTGGCTTCATTATTGGTCGTTCTGGTAAATATCTGTGATACTTCTTCCGGATTTGTCTGCAAAGCATTCTTAAATCCAGCCTCATCGAAGGCAATCTTCCCATTATCAAACCATGCACCTGTTTTGAGACCGATATCCGCCAGACTCTTGCCAACACCCTCAACCGGAGTATATAGCATCTCACGCATATTCTGCAGAAGATTACGGATATCACGATCATTACGCATCAGGCCAAGCTTGGCACGATCTTCCCATTTCTCAATATCAGTTTCAGACATATTCTCACGCTGAGCATCAGTCAAAGGGCCATATGCTTTGTCAGGCTTCTCGTTGACCAATCCGTTGAGGTGATCGACCAAAGCGTTATAATCTTTAACGAAATTCTTAACCTTATCAACAACACCATCTACATTCTGACTAACAGTCATGGTGATATCCTGTGTTGTTTTTGCGTTAAGAGTATAGGTAAGACCATCGATTGAGAAGGTATTGCTGGAACGTTTTACCGTATAATTATCGATTATTGCAACTGCATCTTCGCCGGCTACAAAACTACTGCTGTCAAAACCAAAGGCACCACCAACAGAAAAAGCATTGCCGCTTTTATTTACAATGCTGACTTCTGAGCCTTCTCCAGTAGCCTTTGACTGTACGGTAATTTTTCCACTTAGCGAGCTATAAGACATATTAACACCAGCACTGCTGAAATTGACTTTATTCATGATATCGTTAAGAGTTGACTCTTTAGTGAAACTAAATTCAACATCATTGATGCTAAATTCAATCAAGTCGTTATTTTCTCCACCGAATTCAAACCCAACAGCCAGACTCTCACTTAATGTCTCCAGGCTGGCATTTCGATTTATGGTCACACCATCTGCAGCAATCCTATTAGAACTTGCCGCTGTAGCTGAAGTCGCAAGCTGCTGAACACTCATTGTGTGACGACCCATAACAGCCGTACCATCTGCTCTAACACTGACAGCACTTGTGTCACCAGTCATATTTACATCGAAGGCTTTAAACGCATTTGCTGAGAATAGATTGTCAGCTGACAAAACACTGGTATATTTCTGGCTGAAGCTGCGCACACGCTGGTTTATGTCACTGAGAGATTCCTTCTTCCACTCCATGGTGGTCTTCTCTCTGGCGACCTTATCTACCTTCAGCTGCTCGATCTGGATCAGGCTCTTAACCAGGGCATCTGTATCGAGTCCCGAAGCCATGCCACTGATCCTGATTTGATTTGTTAAATAACTGGACATACCATCACCTCATAAAAGTATTATAAGCGAATTATCTTCTATTATTATCTTCGTTTAAATCGCGGTTTTCTTTAATAAAACCAGTCCGATTCCGAACATATATCTATATGATACAGATAAGTGTCAAATAATAAAAGAGAGACCGCCGAAGCGATCTCCCCAGTTCGTGATAATTATTACTAATTAGCCAGATAATCAGATTAACGGAGCAGCTGCAGAACATTCTGCGGTGCCTGGTTAGCCTGTGCGAGCATAGCATTGGCAGCCTGTGAAAGGATGTTGTTCTTGGTATACTCCATCATTTCCTTAGCCATGTCTACGTCGCGGATGCGGCTCTCAGCAGCCTGCAGGTTCTCTGCGGACGTGTCAAGATTAGCAATCTTGTGTTCAAGACGGTTCTGAACAGCACCGAGATTAGCACGCTGGGTAGATACTGTATTGATTGCTGTATCTACAGCTGTAATTCCAGCACTTGCTCCAGCTTGAGTTGAGATGTCAACAGCATTAATCAAAAGATCAGTAGAAGACATACCATCTATTGCGAGTGTGAGTTCATCACCTGCATTAGCTCCTGTCTGAAAAACAGCACTCAAATTTCCATCAAGGAGTTTTGTTCCATTAAAGGATGTCTTGTCAGCTATATCGTTAACTTCCTTGATAAGTTCATCAAACTCAGACTTAAGAGCTACACGATCTACGGCCAAATCATTTGTATCTGTAGCCGACTGAACTGACAGTTCACGCATACGCTGTAAAATTGAATGTGTTTCTGTTAATGCACCTTCTGCTGTCTGTACCAGTGAGATAGCATCCTGCGAGTTCTTAGAAGCCATGTTCAAGCCACGGATCTGAGCACGCATCTTCTCAGAGATTGCCAGACCGGCAGCGTCATCGCCTGCACGGTTGATTCTGAAACCAGATGATAGCTTCTCGACTGATTTAGCTGAATTGCTATTGTTTACACTTAGCTGGCGATGTGTATTCATTGCCATCAGATTGTTGTTAATACGCATTGTGTGTTCCTCCTTGATTTTCCTTGCCAGGCTTCCGTGCCTGGTTTAGTTAGGTTTTGCTTTTTGTTCTTTGATAACTGACCGGACGAATCATCCGGCCAGGATCGTGAAATCAATAAGAATAATTAAGTATTTCAGATTAACGGAGCAGCTGCAGAACGTTCTGCGGCGCCTGGTTAGCCTGTGCGAGCATAGCATTGGCAGCCTGAGAAAGGATGTTGTTCTTGGTGTACTCCATCATTTCTTTAGCCATATCTACGTCGCGGATGCGGCTCTCAGCAGCTTGCAGGTTCTCTGCGGACGTGTCAAGATTAGCAATCTTGTGTTCTAGACGGTTCTGAACAGCACCGAGATTAGCACGCTGGGTAGATACTGTGTTGATTGCTGTATCTACCAGTGTTATTGCTGCACTTGCACCAGTCTGTGTTGAGATATCTATTGCATCAGTACCATCAGAAAGCGCAAGAGTCTGTGCATCCATATTTTGGATATTAAGTTCAAGCTCATCGCCTGCATTTGCTCCTGTCTGGAATGTGAGTGGAGTAGTAGCAAGATCTCCATTAAGAAGCTTTGTTCCATTAAAGGATGTCTTGTCAGCAATATCATCAACTTCTTTAACAAGCTCATCGAACTCAGCCTGTAAAGCTAGACGATCTACGGTCAAATCATTTGTATCTGTAGCCGACTGAACTGATAGTTCACGCATACGCTGCAGGATTGAATGTGTTTCTGTCAGGGCGCCTTCTGCTGTCTGTACCAGTGAGATAGCATCCTGTGAGTTCTTAGAAGCCATGTTCAAGCCACGGATCTGAGCACGCATCTTCTCAGAGATTGCCAGACCGGCAGCGTCATCGCCTGCACGGTTGATTCTGAAACCAGATGATAGCTTCTCGACTGATTTAGCTGAATTGCTATTGTTTACACTTAGCTGGCGATGTGTATTCATTGCCATCAGATTGTTGTTAATACGCATTGTGTGTTCCTCCTTGATTTTCCTTGCCAGGCTTCCGTGCCTGGTTTAGTTAGGTTTTACTTCTTGTTCTAATTGAATGTTCACTTAACCTTCAGCAGTGGCGCCGCTGCCTATTAGCTCAGTGCCTTCATATATATATATCGCAATAGTCCTGAGAAACTTTAGAGAAAAATCCAAATTTCTGAAAATAATTTCAAAAACCCGGATTTGCTTTTCTTTTGTCAGTATTTGTTGCTTCTGTTACGTGTATATAGTTATTCTTTTTCTGTTTCTTCTTTTTGAGCAGGTTTTAGTCCGAGCAGTTTGCTGAGATCGGTCTGTACTGCCTCGGTATTTACTCTTCTGGTTTCCTCGAGCAGCTCGGCACGCATAATTTTTAGCGTTTTCGGTGCTTCTATGCCGACTCTTACTCTATCGCCCTCGATATCTATGATCGTGATTCTTATATCCTCACCGAGGATAATGCTCTCATTCTTCTGTCTTGTCAGAACCAGCATGTTCGTCCACCTCCATCACAGTTTTGCTAATAGCGTCGAAGATCGGTGTACGTGAGCTATAATCGTCTGACTCGATCAGGACCTGGCAACCGATATTTGTCTTGGTATTGATCAGGATAGGTGCTGCCATATTGGCCGTCATCTGAACCAGCTCATCTGGAATAACGGATACGACCAGGACCATCAGGTCTTCTTCGCTCTCGAGCTTAAGATCATCCATATCGTCATCATCGACTACAGGCGAATAATCTGAGTCGATATCGAAGGGACTGATCACCGGCATAGCAACATCATCATCAATTGAGAGCAGCCAGTAGAAGGGCCTCGTCTGTTCGAAGATCACTACCGCGAAGCGCTTAAGCTGTTCAAATCCAGGAAGTCCCGCCGGGAAGCTGATGATTTTCTCTTCACTGATCTCAAGTTCACCGAATAATCTGGTATTGATCTTCATATAATGTGTCTCCTCGTCATCTAGATTCAGCCGGTCTAAGTTACCGGCAATGATCACATGGTTTTGTCTATTTTCTGACGTCTGCGCGGTATTCTAACCGCTGGTTCACGCGCTCTGCCATCCGGTTTGAATTCAATTTTGATACTGGCATGCTTCACGACCTGTATATTCACACTATGCGGCTGGAAGGCGATATCAAGTGATTTATCCATCATCCATTCCAGTGAGAATTCATTGGGCGTCCATTCAATATTCATCTGACCCGGATCCCAGTTGATCGAGGGCATCGGCATCGCGCTGGAATTTACCGAAACACTGCTCTGCTGTCTGTCAGCGATTTTCTGACTAATAGAATTGTGTCTCTGATAAATCTTGGCCATCCGGTTACCCTCCTGGGCGATACGGGCAACTGCTTCCAGACTGGCCTGCTGTGACTCGGTTGCGACTTTTTTTGTAAGTCCGATGGCGGAATAGCGGTTGAGAGCCTGATTGACGGCAGTTCTGTCAATTCGCATCTGCGGCATGCGATGATGTATCTTCATCTGCGGACGCTGATGTCTGATTCTGAACTGAGGGCGATTTATGCGCTGAATATCAAGCCTGGCAGCTCGAGTGGTGATCTCAAGCTGAGGTTTAATTGTCGTGATTTCCAGTCTCATACCACTCATAAATGCTCACACCCAATCTGTCTCTCCCCTTGGAAAAATCATCCTCTCAATATAAGGGGTAATATTTCTGATGATCTGTTTTCGGTAAAATCAGATACGTTCATATGTTTTATTTGAATTTATCAGTTATCTGAGGAAATCCACCAGAGAAGGAACGATTACACGGCTGCCCACAGACAATGCCGCATTATAAACAGCTTCTGCCATCTTGAACTTCATGATGACCTCGCTCTGATCGATATCCTCAATATTGGCTCTTACCATCTCATAATTCATTGCATCAAGTTCATAACGTTCGCTCACCATTTCCAGACGATTCGAACGGCCACCGATATCTGCCAGCAAGGACAGAACATCGTTTTGCTTCTCCTTGAACTTCTGTGTTTCAGCAGCAATTTCTTCATTTGAGCCGCCGTTTTCCAGCAGGTCGATCATTTTGTCAAACATAGCGAAGATATTGTTCTCGCCAGTGCCCATGACCTCGGCGCCGGTGAATGAGACCTTCATGAAGAGATTCTTGCCGATCTCAAAGTTCAGTTGATTCTGATTATGAGTATTGATTTCTGCAACGTGATCAGGAGTATCAGCAAGATTAGCTAAATCGTATTTGCCATTATAAATAACCGTGTCACCATCCATAGTAAAAGGAGCTGAATCAGTATTGTATCCACCGAAAAGCTGTTTATTACCAAATGTACTGTTGCCAGTCTGGAACACATGCTCCTTAAGCTGTCTGAGATATGTTGATATTGCCAGCTTCTCTTGTTCTGATTGAGTACCATTTGTGGCCTGCAGTCCATGCTCATAGGCCGACTTAACAGATTCATTTAGATCCATTAGCGCGGTCTCTGTATGAATAAGCCAGGACTGAGTATCGTCAACATTACGCTTATACTGCTCAACGTTTCTTATTTTGGCACGGATATCAAGGGTTGTGATAACACCAACCGGATCATCGGACAGCTTGGTAATGCGTCTGTTAGACGCCAGTTGACGATTATAAGTATTCATTGTATTCATATTTTTGTTGAGATTGGTCAAGTACTGACCGATCATCATATTATTCGTTAGTCTCATACTATCACCCCGATAAATC
>CAZHQX010000048.1:0-12304 GCA_964534195.1 uncultured Oscillospiraceae bacterium | reverse complement strand
TCACTGCTTGACTGGGGTCTTGAAGAGAAGAGTGCTGACAGCATTCGCAAGGATATATGGCGCATTCATGATGATTCTCTTAGAATGGGCAGATTGGTAGAGGATCTGCTGCTGCTGTCCAGCATTGACAGCCGGGGCATCAGAATTAGAATGGAGCAGCTGGATATAGTAAGTCTAATAAGACAAAACGTAGATCGAATGCAAATGCAGGCGCAGGACAAGGAAATCGAGCTTAGCTGCATGACTGTTTCGCAGATACCTCCTGTGTTTGTTGATAGAACCGCGATCGAGAGAGTAATAACAAATCTTCTATCCAATGCTATCAAATATACAGATCGTTCGGGAATCATTAAGGTGTTTATCGGCATGCTTGTAGACGATATCTACGTAAAAGTAACAGATACCGGCTTTGGTATTGAAGAAGAGCATCTGCCGCATATTTTTAATCGGTTTTACCGTGTTGATATGACTGGCTCTCGTATGTATGGCGGAACAGGCCTCGGGCTTTCGATCGCCAAGGAACTGGCAGAACTCCATCATGGCAAGGTTCAGGTGCAGAGCATTTTGGGAAAAGGCACTGAATTTACAGTTATGATACCTTCTGCAAGAAAAGTATTCAGCGATACTATAGAAGCTCTTCTGGGCGGACATTCAATCCTCCAGGATCTTTTATACATAAAAGCTTCTGATGAATTAGCTGTTATTGCCATGGACCACGGCATGATCAACAGCTCACTTCAGGAGCTTGACGACGATGGCTTGACTCAACTTCTAAAAATGATTAATAATTTTGATGAAAGCGAGAATGAGAAGAACGTAGCCACCAAAGAGAGCTCGGCCTTCTCAGTTAGTAAAGTTTAATGAAAACCAGTACAGCAATAAAATCAGTTCAGGTTACAGATAGGAAAATCGGTGAGGGCGTTTTGAAGGTACATCATCCTTTGGTGTCGTTTGCTGATCTAAGCGAAGAAGGAGGAAGTTCCATGGCCAGCTATATAGTACGCGGAGGCAATCGTCTTGCAGGAGATGTCACAGTCAGCGGTTCGAAAAACGCTGCTTTGGGGATATTGTCCGCGGCCATGCTTCTTGATGGCGCCTGTAAAATTGAAAATGTGCCTGACGTAGCGGATATTAATGTAATGATTGAAATCTGCAAGGACCTTGGAGCTAAGATCAAAAGGGACAATGAGGGAACATTGTATATAGATCCAACCTCAATTCATACACATGAGGCTATAGAGGACAAAGTTCGCAGCATTCGTGGATCATACTATTTGCTTGGTGCACTCCTCGCCAGATTTGGCAAAGCCAGCCTCTATATGCCTGGCGGCTGTAATTTTGGAACCAGGCCTATTGACCAGCATATGAAAGGCTTCGAAGCTCTCGGATCAGAGGTTTCTCTGGAGCATGGTATTATTCATGTCGAAGCAGAAAAGCTTGTAGGAGAGCATATTTTCCTTGATGTAGTAAGTGTAGGCGCAACGATCAATATCATGATAGCAGCGGTCAAGGCAGAGGGTACAACAGTTATCGAAAACGCCGCGCGAGAGCCGCATATAGTTGATGTTGCCAACTTCCTGAATACGATGGGCGCCAATGTCAGAGGTGCAGGTACAGATGTTATCCGTATTACTGGAACTCCGGTAATGCCAGCCGGCAGTTCATATTCAATAATACCTGACCAGATAGAGGCAGGTACTTATATGATGATGGCAGCACTGACTCATGGTGACATTACTGTGAAAAATCTTATTCCTAAGCATATGGAACCTCTTTCTGCTAAGCTTGAAGAGATGGGAGCCCATGTCGAATGCGGCGATGACAGTATAAGAGTATGGCTTGGTGATAGTGAGCAGCTTAAGCCCGCTAGTTTTAAAACGATGCCATATCCAGGTTTTCCGACTGATCTTCAGCCACAGGCTACGGTTTTACTCTGTCTGGCAGAAGGATCAAGCAAGATGATGGAAAATGTCTGGGACAACCGTTTTCAATATGTTGATGACCTAAAAATGATGGGTGCCGATATAATGACCTCTGGCAAGCTCGCAGTCATACAGGGAGGTAATCCTTTGACAGGTGCCAAGGTTACTGCCAGAGATCTGCGCGCAGGCGCTGCCATGGTGATGGCCGGTCTGGCTGCTGAGGGTGTCACAGAGGTTGTGGAGATCAATAAGATCGAGCGAGGCTATGAACGCTTCGTCAATAAGCTTCAGAGTCTGGGAGCTGATATCAGCAGACTCGATCATTGATGTCAGCGCGTATATGTGCCCTGCGCAGTGGCAGCAGCGGAAACGCCGTCTTTGTTGAGAGCGGAAGCACTGCATTGCTGGTAGATGCCGGCATTAACGGCAAAACTGTTGCCAGAGCACTGAGTGATCTGGATTTTGATCCCTGCAAATTGAGTGGGATGCTGATAACACATGAACACTCAGACCATATAGCAGGTGTTGGTGTTCTTGCCAGGAGATATAAGCTTCCTATTTATGTAAATATGGAAACATATCTGGCAATGCATGATCAGATTGGCAAAATTGATGCTGACCTAATTAATATTATTATGCCGGGTCAGGAATATGTTTTAGGAGATCTGGCCTTCAGCTGCTTTGATATATCGCATGATACCGTAAGGCCAGTGGGCTATAGAATAAAAACCAAATCAGGTGATGTATCTGTCTGTACAGACACCGGGATCGTCTCCGACGAGCTGCTGTCCAGGCTGGAAGGCAGCCGGGCATTATTTATTGAAGCAAATTATGATGATGATATGCTGCAGACCGGCAGTTATCCTTTTTTCCTTAAACGCAGAATAAGTGGCGAACGCGGCCATTTGTCGAACAGTGACAGTGCTGAAGTTATCAGGCGGCTGATTAGAGCAGGGACTGAGAATTTCGTCCTTTCACATCTTAGCAAGGACAATAATATGCCGGAGCTGGCATCATTGACTGTTCGCCAGCATTTGCTGGAGGACGGAATCAGCTACGACAAGGATGCCGTGATCAGTATAGCTGCGCGATACAACACAAGCATGCCGATCAGACTGGCTTAAACATCGATAGTTCATGAACATAGACTGTTTGTTTATATGCAGGAGAGATAAATGCGTATCAAAATAATTGCCCCGGGCAAAATCAAGGATAAGTGGCTGCGTGCTGGAATTGATGAGTATGTCAAGAGACTGTCGCGCTACTGTCAGACTGAGATACAGGAGCTTGATGATGTTCCTGACAGTTGGCCTGAGGAGAAAGCTCTTCAGGAGGAGGGCAAACGTATCCTGGCAAAAGTCAAGCCGAATGACTTTTGTGTTGTGCTTGATCTGCACGGTAAGATGATCGATTCGCTCGACTTTTCCCAGAGTATCGCTGACTGGTTCAGCGCAGGAGGCAGCGAGATCGTCTTCATTATCGGTGGTTCGAACGGGCTGGCGCCAGAGGTCCTGGCCAGAGCTCAGTTCAGACTATGTCTCTCAAAAATGACATTTACACATCAGATGACCAGACTTCTGCTCTTAGAGCAGATATATAGAGCTTTTAGGATACAGAGAAACGAACCATACCACAAGTAGTGATAATGACACTTATGTGGCCGTGCAGCGGCAGATGAAATTGTCGAGGATCTGACTCCCGAACTCTGATAGGATCGATTCCGGATGAAACTGCAGACCATAAACAGGAAGAGTTTTGTGTTTGATAGCCATGATTTGGCTGTCGTCGGTACTGGCGGCAATAATCTCAAGACAATTTGGCAGACTGGCTCGGTCGACCGTAAGTGAATGATAACGGCCGGCTTTTATTTTGGGTGGAATACCGGAGAAAATGTCAGTATCAGCATCAAGCTCAAGCTCTGAGCTTTTGCCATGCATTGGCATAGGCGCTTCAATGACACGGCCGCCGAAATTTTCCGCAATACCCTGATGTCCGAGACAGATGCCAAGCATTGGGATTTTGTCATGAAAATGGTGGATTATCTGAGGCATAAGTCCGGCCTGAGAGGGATAGCCGGGCCCTGGTGAGAGGATGATCTGATCGGGCGCCATTTCGCTGATATGCCCGATACTGACCATGTCATTTCGCAGCACTTGGATCTCTGGATGCTTCTCGCCGATCATTTGATAAACGTTGTAGGTGAAGGAGTCGTAATTGTCGATTAGGAGTATCATAGAAAATCACCTGCCTGTTCAATTGCCGCGATCATAGCGGCTGCTTTGTTAATGCATTCATCGTATTCTGATGCCGGCCTGGAGTCTGCTACGATACCGGCACCAGACTGGATATGTAATTTACCTTTGGTAATAAGCGCAGTTCTTATCGTTATGCAGGTGTTCATTGATCCGTCGAAGCTCAGATAGCCGGCAGCGCCGCCATATGGTCCTCTTCTGACCGTCTCCAGCTCATCGATGATCTCCATAGCTCTGATTTTGGGAGCGCCTGAGAGGGTGCCTGCAGGCAGCAATGCACAGAGAACATCAATTGCTGATTTATCTGCTGCAAGAAGTCCTTCGACCTTGCTGACAATATGCATAACATGTGAAAACATTTCGACACTGGCATAATTTGTGACCTTGACACTACCAAAGCTGCAAATTCTGCCGATATCATTTCTGGCAAGATCTGTCAACATGGCATGCTCTGATAATTCCTTTGTGTCTGCAAGCAGTTCTGCTGCTAGCTGAGCATCTTCCTGTTCGTTTATACCTCGTTTGCGTGTACCTGCTATCGGTGAGGTTTCAACCAGACCATTGTTAAGGCGGACCAGCATTTCAGGCGAGGCTCCGGCCAGACAGGCGTTATCCAGCTGTAGAAAAAAGAGATACGGTGATGGGCTGATATTACGCAGCGACCTATAAACCTCGAAGGCATCACCGGCAAAAGAAGAACTGAAGCGCTGCGATAGTACTGCCTGAAAAATGTCGCCTGCATGTATGTATCGTCTGGCCTTTTCAACAATAGCCATATATTCTTCACGACTCATATTCGAAGAGAAACTTTCAATTTCTATTTCGTTGTTGGAAGACATCGCCGGCATAGATGAGCTGGATAGTTGTTGACGCATTTCTACCAGTTCTGATATAGCCTGGTCATATTGATCGCTTATTTGTTCTCCGCCATCATCATCCGCTATCAGAACATTGCAAATAATAGTCATTTCGTGACGCAGGTGATCATAAACAACGACTTGACGAGGTGCTGTCAGATCACAGTCAGGCAGTCCGGTTTCATCATAATTGCTGTCAGGAATATTTTCGATCTGTCTGACAAAGTCATAGGCAAAATAACCAGTTAGGCCACAGCGGTAGCCATCTGCAGCCAGCGCATCTGGAATCTGATAGCGCTCGAGCAGCTCTCTTATAGCTGTGACCGGATCAGCGGAGAAATTTCTTGTCATATCATTTCCATTTATCAGTACGCTTACTTGTCTGCCTTTTGATTTGAATTTGACCAAAGGATATCTGCCAATGATCGAATACCTTGCTTGCTTCTCACTTCCTTCAACACTCTCCAACAAAAAGCATGAACTATCCGTTCGTAAACGCTGAAAAATTGTGATGGGAGTGATCGTATCTGACTTCTGAGTAAATGATATCGGAACAAGTCGGTGTATTGCTGCGTAATTAGAAAAAGTCTGCTTGTCCGGTATAGTTTTCAGCTTAGTTGCAAAGCCATTAACGCTGTTGACTTTTGCCGGGATATTCATGGTCTGGATCCTCCTCATTAATAGTTGATCGATCTGACAAAATTGCAAAATTCAATGATCCGTTTTCTGTCCTTAGATCCGCCTGTCTCAACGCCGCTGCTGCAGTCAACACCGTCAGGTTTGAGTATCATCATGGCCTCACGTACATTATCGATATTGATTCCGCCAGCTAGAATTATTTTTCCGTATGGCAGTGATTCAGCTGCCTCCGACCAGTCAAATGGTCGCCCTGTACCCCCGCTTTGTGAACCGGTTTTGCTGTCCAGCAGCCAAGCGTCTGGTAATCCATCCGCTCGTACATCATTAAGTGAGAATACTGTTTGTGGTTGATTAGGAGTCTTATCATGCCGACTCCGGATATCGCTGGTATCCTCAGATATACAGGATGATTGAGTTTGATCTATATATTTGTCAGGCATAACGGCAAAAGAATGGCTCTTCCAGATTTTGATCCCAGTCGGCAATAGTCTGCGAAGAAGGCGAATATAAACATCTGTTTCAGAGCCATGAAGCTGAACGATCTGGATGCCTGCTTTTTCAATCGCCTCAATAATAAGTGAAGGTTCAGCATCAGCAAACACTCCGACCGGTTCAATGCTGGTGGGCAGCTGCTTGATCAATGTTGCGGCCTGCAAGATGCTTAGACGGCGTCGGCTAGGTGCGAAGACAAAACCGGCCTGATCGGCGGAGGCCAAGCTTACTGACTCAATATCCTGTTCCCGCGTAAGACCACAGATCTTAATCGTCGGATTGCTGCGTCCCAGGTCCTTTTGTCTTGATGTTTTATCTTCATTCATAAGCGTGCCCCGGTAATTGACTATATAGATGTGTGATCATATCTCTGATGCCTGACACTGCGCCGGCAGCTCGCATAAGTGTTTCCCCTATTAGTACGGCATGTGCACCGGCGCGATAGATTCTGGCCATATCCTGAGCGTTTTTAATGCCGCTTTCGGATACTATTGTGCGGCCTGCCGGTATGATGCCTGCAAGTCTCTCGGTGATGGCCAGGTCAACATGGAATGTATGAAGGTCCCGATTATTGATGCCGATAATGACCGCACCGCTGTCCAGAGCTGTCATAAGCTCATTCAGATCATGCACCTCAACCAGTGCCTGCATACCCAAATCATGGGTGATGCTTAATAGCTCTCTGAGTTTATCTGCTGTCAGCGCCGCACATATGAGGAGGACCGCGGACGAACCAAGCACCCTTGCTTCGAATATTTGATATGGATCGATTATAAAATCCTTGCGCAGTAGCGGCAGAGCAACTGTTGACGCTACCGCCTGGAGATACTTATCACTGCCAAGAAAATAGTCCTCTTCTGTTAGTACCGATATGGCACTAACACCGGCAGCCTGATAAGCTCTGGCCTGAACGACCGGATCAAAATCAGGCTGTATTATGCCTTTTGACGGTGAAGCCTTTTTAATTTCGCCAATCAAAGATAGACTCTTGTCGCTTTTTAGTGAAGCAGACATATTGAGAGGCTTGTCACAGCGGGCATATGCCTTGCGTGAGAGTTCGGCAATATCTATGACGTTTTTTCTGTCTGATATTCGTCTGATCTTGCCGCTTATTATCTGATCAAGAATTGTTCCTGTAGCTGTTATACCAATCATGTCATGCCTCCATGCGCTCGATGTGTCTGAAGCTGCGCAGCTGAGCTATCTTAGCAAGTACAAGCCCCTGATCGATCGCTTCCTCAGCCATTCTCAAGGCCTCTTTGATGCTGTCTGCAGCCTGGCCGATATAGATAGAGGCCGCCGCGTTTAGCAGGATCATATCTCTGGCAGCTCCCTTTTTGCCCTCGAAAATCTCTATTATGGCTTTTTTATTGTCTGCAGGAGTTCCACCCTTGACCTCGCTGAGACTTGAACGTGTCAGTCCAAAATCCTCAGGTTGAATCTCATAACTATTGATCTGACCACCTTTGATCTCAAATACTGAGGTCGCTCCGCTGATAGTTATTTCATCACTATGGTCACAGCCGTGAACAACGAGCGCATGCTTAATATCGAGATTACGCAAAGTAGCGGCGGCAAAAGGCATGACCTGGCTGTCATAGACTCCAAGCACCTGGCCAGAAGCCCCCGCCGGATTGGTTAATGGTCCTAACATATTAAAAATGGTTCTGATGCCCAGGTGCCTGCGGACCGGTGCGGCATAGCGCATAGCCGGATGGAAGACCGGTGCGAACATAAAACCGAAGCCATGCTGTTCGATACAAGCTTCCACTTCTAACGGCTCAAGACTTAGATCCAGACCTAATGCTTCGAAAAAATCTGCACTGCCGCAGCTGCTCGATACTGATCGGTTACCGTGCTTGGCTACATTGGCACCAGCTGCACACGCGACCAAAGCGGCTGCAGAAGAAATATTTAGCGTTCCTGTTCCATCTCCTCCTGTGCCGACCGGATCAACACAAAATGGTACTTTCGGATCGATGCGAATCGCTGCTTCTGAGAGTGCACGTACACCGCCAGTCAACTCTTCAGCTGTCTCGCCTTTTACCCGGAGACCTGTAATGAACGCGGCGATTTCCATTTCGCTGGCCTGGCCTGTCATGATCTGGTTGATAGCGTCGTGACTCTCTTTTTCACTGAGATTAATTCCCTGACTGATTCGGTTGATTGCTTCCTTGATCATAATGTTTCTCCTCTCATACAAAAACCGCCGGTTCTGTCGGAACCGACGGCAATTTGATCCGAGAAAACAAAAAAGCCTCTGTCCCGAAAGGGACAGAAGCTACAAGCATCTGCGGTACCACCCTGATTGGCCTAAATAACATAAGCCCACTCAAATCATGCACTAACATACATGTCCGCTGGATAACGGGCCGGATTCCCGTCGGTGCCTACTTGCAGTTTGCGTTCGGACCGCCCTCGTAAAGCCATTCATTGTAGTGTATCATGCTGCATTCACACCATCGGCAGCTCTCTGTGATGATCCGGTCCACAACTACTCGTTTTACTCATCAGTTTTGGCGATTCAATTTTTCTTATATTAAACTCATTATGTTTTGTCTGTCAAGATAAATTTGTGAATTTTTAATATTTAATATCGGAAATAGATTAAGTAATCGAAGGTTATCCAGACTTTTTCCACACTTGTGAGCTCGGAATGATTGTTCCTTTTTATTATGTCACACTAAGTCAATGTGCTTGAATTCAATCGTTTTCGGGACTGCTGTTATGTTTCACGAGCTTGTACCGATATTTTTGTTCGGGTGAGAAATACGTGATAAATCAGGAGCCTGCGGTTAATATTGCTGCTGATACGCTGTGAAACAAAACAAAGAGTTATACACATAGTTATCCACATTATCCACATTCTGTAGTAAATAGATATCCACATGGCACTCATAAACTTGTCAAAGTCGTCCTGGTCTATTATTGACGTTGGAAATCTGTTATAATGCTAAGCCGTGGAATTAATTATTTGAAGGTACAGAAGTGACTGTATCAACTGATCAATATTAAGTAACTGACAGCGGAAATCGGGACTGGAAACAGGTTCCGACATATTTGTACGCCCATGTCAGATGATTCATGCCGCCCTGGCATGAATCAGATCGAGATTATTCGGAGGTTGATCGATGAATATTTGTGCTGTAGTCATGGCTGCAGGAGAAGGCAGATTGATGAAAACAAAGCATGCCAAGGTAGCACACAAGCTGGCAGGCAGACCGATGATAAGCTGGGTCAAAGATGCTCTTGGCCAAGCGGGAGCTGATGATCAGGTCTATATTGTTGGACATAAACAGGAAGAGGTTAGATCTATCCTGGGTGAGGATGTTGCTTTTGTCATGCAGGAGCAGCAATTGGGCACTGGCCATGCTGTCTTGCAGGCTTCTCATTTTCTTGAAGGCAGAAGAGGCTGTACGATCGTCATCAATGGTGATATGCCGCTGATCAAGTCTGCAACTCTGACAAAAATGCTTGATCGGTTCGAACAGGGAAAATACGCAGCAGTGGTCCTGACTGCTGAAACCTCCAATCCTGAGGGCTATGGCCGCATTATACGAGACGATGATAGAAATATTCTGGCTATTGTTGAGCAGCGCGACGCTTCTGCTGAGCAGCAGGCTGTCCATGAGGTCAATGCAGGCCTTTATTGCTTCGACACAGCTCTCCTGCTCTCGGCACTTGGCAGGGTCGGCAGCAGAAACAAGCATCAGGAGTATTATTTGACTGATACAATTGAAATATTGATACGAGACGGGCACAGTGTTTCTGCATGTATGACTGATTTTTCTGAAATTATGGGTGTTAAGGATAGAATTCAGCTGCAGCAGGCCGCGGCTCTGCTTAATCGCAGAATACTTGAGAGACATATGCGTGAAGGTGTTACAATTCTTGATCCGGAAAATACCTGGATCGATGACGCTGTAATCATAGGTATGGACTCAATGATAATGCCAGGATGCTCAATTCGTGGGAATACCGTCATCGGTGAAGACGCGGTCATCGGCCCGGACACACATCTAACAGATATGAAAATAGGCGACAAGGTTCAGCTTGATCACGTAACAGCGCGTGATGCTGAAATAGAAGAGGGAACAATAGCTGGTCCCTATGTTCAGATCAGGCCTGGCTCTTTGATCGGACCTTATTGCAAGCTTGGCAACTTTGTTGAAATAAAGAACTCAACGATTGGCGCTTACAGCCAGCTGGTCCATCAAACCTATGTTGGCGACGCGGATGTTGGTGAGAACGTCAATTTCGGCTGTGGCTGCAGTACGGCAAATTATGATGGCCTCAACAAATCCAGAACAAACATCGGCAGCCACGCTTTTATCGGCAGCAACAGCTGCCTGGTTTCTCCTGTCACCGTTGAGGATAATGCTTATGTGGCGGCCGGTTCAACAATAACTGAGACAGTGCCTTCATATTCCTTATCGCTGGCAAGGGCTAGACAGACTAATAAGGAAAATTGGGTGATCAGTCGAGGGCGCGTCAGAAATCAGCGGGTGAATCCATGATATTTGGTAGAAAATTGAAAAACGATAAGTTCGCTAACACTGAGTCTGATTCAGTATGGCTTATCGTTGGCCTGGGCAATCCCGGTGCCAGATACGAGAAAACATGGCACAATGTGGGCTTCATGGCACTGGAAATATTAAGCCAGAAGCATAAGATCGCTGTAGATAGAATTAAGTTCAAGGGATTGTACGGGCGAGGCTCAATTGACGGAAGTCAGGTTATTTTGCTTAAGCCTACTACATTTATGAATCTTAGCGGTGAAAGTGTTCGTGAGGCAGCAGCTTTTTTCCGTATCCCCAAGGAAAGGATCATTGTTCTTTACGATGATCTGGATATTGAAACCGGACTGATCAGGATAAGGAAGAATGGCGGACCAGGCACACATAACGGTATGAGATCTGTCGTAAGCTGTCTGGCCACTGAGGATTTTCCACGCATAAGGATCGGTATAGGTCCTCTGCCAGAGAGATGGCAGTTGGTTGACTATGTACTCTCTGAGATTCCGGCAGATCGTCAGAAGCTTTGCTATGAAGGGCTAGAGTCAGCTGCCAAAGCAGTTGAAATTGCCGTTGGCAAGGGTGTTGATCTCGCGATGAATCGTTGTAATATCAGGAAGAAAAAGGTTAAACAGGATAAGGCAGATACTGAAAATGAGTGAAATGGATTTTAGTCCGGATATAATAGGTCTGATGAGAGCCAGAGCTATGACTGACAAGGCTTTTTCTGAGCTTGACAGTTTATTTAGTTCAACTATATCAGGTCCGATCAATATAAATGGTCCGGCTGATGCGCAAAAAATAGCGATAATGCTGGCATTGCTTAATGGACAGGCTGCCTGCTTACTTGTACCGGATGAACTTAGAGCGAGATCTGCTGCTTCTGAGCTGAGAGCTATGACCTCGGTTCCTGTCCGTATTTTCCGTCCAAGAGAGTATAATCTCGCTGATGCCGATGCAACCAGCCGCGAGAGCGAAATGAAGCGCCTTGCTGTTTTATCAGCTTTGCAAACGGGACAGCCAGGTTTTCTTATCATAACAGCATCAGCTTCAATCCAGAAACTGATGGAGCCGCAGGCTTTTTCAAGCTGGTCTTTTGAACTTGAAATAGGCATGAAGGTTGATATTGAGGACTTATGCAATAGACTGCTTCACTTGGGATATGAGAGAGTACAGCTGACTGAGAGTGCCGGACAGTTTGCCAGAAGGGGAGATATAATCGATATCGCACTTCCAGCGGCTGATGACAACACAGATGTTTTTGCGGTCAGGATATCTTTTTTTGACAATGAAATTGACAGCCTGCGTCTGCTGGATGTTGAGAGCCAGCGTTCATTGGAGAATATCAGTTCAGCACTGATTTTCCCGGTCAGGGAGCTGTTGATCCGTGATGAGCAGCGCGATGATCTGGTCAGCAAGCTAGTCGCTGCAGGTGATAGTGTTTATCGCAATGCGATTTCTGAAGGCGCTGAGCGCAGTCAGGCTGAAGCGCTGAGAGCAATCTGCAGGCGTGACGCTGAGCGCATCGAGCAAGGCATTGCTTTTGCCGGAATGGATAGATGGATCGATTGGATATATCCTGATGCCGGTATCGTTCTTGACTATGTCAGAAAAAGTGGTATGAGATT
>CAZHQX010000047.1:0-12387 GCA_964534195.1 uncultured Oscillospiraceae bacterium | reverse complement strand
CAAGCACACCACTTAATGACAAATATGAAACGATTGCCATTCATAGCGCCTTCGGCGAAGCAGCAGACAAGGTAGCGGTCAGCTCGACCAAATCTATGACCGGACATCTTCTTGGTGCCGCCGGTGCGGTCGAGACGATCTATACAGGGCTGGCGCTGCGTGAAGGCTTGATTCCACCAACAATTAATCTTCAGCAGGCGGATCCTGAATGCGATCTCGATTATGTGCCCGGCGAGGCCAGAAAAGCTGATATCAAAGCGGCGTTGTCAAATTCATTAGGATTCGGCGGACATAATGGCACGCTCTGTCTGCGTAAATGGGAGGAAGCAAAATGAATGTACAGGAAATAAAAGAGCTAATGCAGACGATGGCGCAGACAGGCGTCACAAGTCTTGACTGGAACAGCTGTGGAGCAGCCATTCATCTGGAACGTCAGATCTCAACCGGCAATGTTGACTGCGGCACTGATGCCGGTCAGATCATGGACGGCTCTGATATCGTTATGACCAGCTCCGCGGCAACAGGACAGGTAGCCGCCGCAGCAGCAAACACGATAGAAGCAGCAGCCAAGAGCATGTCTGTTGAGCCTGCTTCAGAAGCAGTGCTAATTGAAGATAAACCAGGCGAGCTTGTCAAATCACCAGTTGTAGGCATTTATTACAGCTCTCCGTCACCTGATAGTGATCCTTTTGTACGTCAGGGCAGCCGCATTGAGAAGGGCAACCCGCTTTGCATCATTGAAGCGATGAAGCTGATGAATGAGGTCAGCAGTCCTTGCAGCGGTGAGATCGCTGAGATCCTGGTTGAGAACGGTCAGCGTGTTGAATATGGTCAGCCGCTATTCCGTATTGTTTGAGGTAATAGTTGATGAACGGACAAGTAAAAACATATTTAATGGATCAGGAACAGATCAAGCAGATCATACCGCATCGGGAACCATTTATACTGGTTGACGCTGTAGAAGAGCTTGATGAGAGTCGTATACGAGCCTGGAAATTCGTGACAGGTGATGAGGATTTTTTTCGAGGTCATTTCCCTGCTAAACCAGTGATGCCAGGCGTTCTGATTATTGAGGCTCTGGCTCAGGCTGGTGCTATCTGCGTTCTGCAGCGTGATGAGTTCCGCGGCAAAATCGCCTATTTCGCTGGCATCGATAAGGCCAGATTCAAAAGGGTCGTTGTACCGGGTGATGAGCTGAGACTGGAAGCTGAGCTGACAAAACTGCGCGGCAGCATCGGATTCGCAACCGCTAAGGCTTATGTCGGCGAGCAGCTTGCTGCCAGTGCCGAGATAATGTTCGCGGTCGAGAAATAATGGTGAGTGATATATGTTTGAAAAAATACTGATCGCCAACCGTGGCGAGATCGCAGTAACAATAATCAGAGCCTGCCGTGACATGGGTATCCGCACGGTCGCCGTCTGTTCTGAAGCCGATAAGACTGCCCTGCATACACAGCTGGCTGATGAGTGCCTTTGCATAGGTCCGGCAGCGTCCAAGGACAGCTATCTTAATCCGCAGGCGATTCTGACTGCTTGTGCTGTAACCGGCGCTCAGGCGATCCATCCCGGTTTCGGATTTCTGTCAGAAAACCCGGCTTTTGCCAGGATGTGTGAGAAATGCAATATCAAGTTTATCGGCCCTTCGCATGAAATAATTGAGCGAATGGGTGATAAGTCGCAGGCTAGAAAAACCGCTGCTGAGGCCGGTGTACCAGTCGTTCCAGGGACTGCCGGTATAGTTGGTAATCTGTCGGACGCGCTGAAGGCCGCGGAAACAATAGGCTATCCCATTATGGTAAAAGCCTCCGCCGGTGGTGGTGGCCGTGGTATGCGCATCGCGATGAGGGCTGAGGATATGCCGCAGGCTTATCAGACCGCGAAGTCGGAAGCGCAGGCCTGCTTCGGCGATGACAGAGTATATCTGGAGAAATTCGTGCGCGAGCCTCATCATATCGAGATTCAGCTGCTGGCTGACGAGCATGGCAATGTAATTCATGTTGGCGAGCGCGATTGTTCGATTCAGCGCCGCAATCAGAAGATCCTTGAGGAGGCGCAGTCGCCGTTCAGCAATGATGAGCTACGCGACAAAATGGGCAAGGCAGCGGTCAAGCTGGCAAAGTATGTTGGTTATACAGGTGTAGGTACAATTGAGTTTCTGGTAGATGCTGACCACAATTTCTATTTTATGGAAATGAATACCAGGATTCAGGTCGAACATCCGATAAGTGAAGCCATCACGGGCATAAATCTGATTCAAGAGCAGATCCGCAGCGCTGCTGGCAAGAGGCTCAAGCTCAAGCAAAAAGATATCAAATTCAACGGGCATGCGATCGAGTGTCGAATAAACGCTGAGGATCCGGTTAACGGGTTCAGGCCAAGTCCGGGAACGATCAAGAGTCTTCATCTGCCTGGTGGTCCTGGTGTCAGAGTTGACAGCGCGATCTATCAAGGCTATACAGTTCCACCTTATTACGATTCGCTGCTGGCCAAGCTAATCGTGCATGCTCCGACCAGAGCGGAGGCGATCGCCAGGATGCGCAGAGCTCTGATGGAGTTTCTGATCAGCGGACTGGACACAAATATCGATTTTCATCTGGCGATCCTCAGAGATCCTGATTTTATCGCCGGCAATTACAACATTGGATATCTTGGGCAGAAAACTGATGAGCTGCTTGGACAGATGAATCCATACAGGCAGGAAGCCTGAAGCCGCAGACGCTTATGCGCTGCATGATAAGACAGGAGTGCTGATCTAATATGGTAGTAGAAGTTCTTAAGCAAATGAGAGACAGACTCGATCTGGACAGTCGACAGACAGAGCAACAGCTAAGCAGGAATAACGATAATGGAACCAGGGACGCGGCATCGAAGGTCTATGCCTATAATAAGCCGATTCCTGACGATCTCTGGCTACGCTGCCCTGCCTGTAACGGTGTTATGTTCCGTGATGATTTCGAACGCGCAGACAGTGTATGCAGTATTTGCGGCCATCATTACCGCCTTGACAGCAAAGCCAGATTGAAGCAGATCTGTGATCCTGACAGCTTCTGCGAGCTTGATGCCGGGATGACCAGCCTCAATCCGATAGACTTCGCGGGCTATGAGAATAAGCTGGCAGACCTGCAGCAGAAAACTGAGCTTAACGATGCTGTGATCACAGGTCAGGCCACAATAGGTGGTCAGGATTGTCTGATCGGCGTTATGGACGGCCGTTTTATGATGGGCTCGATGGGTTCAGTTGTTGGAGAGAAGATCACCAGGTTGTTCGAACGTGGTATCGAGCTGCGTTTGCCTGTTATTTGCTTCACTGTTTCCGGCGGTGCCAGAATGCAGGAAGGAATAGTCTCTCTGATGCAGATGGCGAAAACGTCAGCTGCTGTCGGCCGCTTCAATCAAGCAGGCTTGCTCTATATATCTGTGCTTACTGATCCGACGACAGGTGGTGTAACGGCCAGCTTCGCGAGTCTGGGCGATATCATAATATCTGAACCCGGGACTTTGATCGGTTTTGCCGGTCGCCGCGTAATTGAGGGAACAATTGCCGAGGATCTGCCTGAGGGCTTCCAGCGTGCTGAGTTCTTGCTTGAGCATGGTTTCCTGGACATGATCGTTCCTAGAAATCAGATGAGGTCTACTCTGGCCCAGCTGTTGGTTTTGCACAGCTCCGATAATAGTAAAAAATCCAGGTCTGATGTCAGCAGTCTTAAACACACCGGCAAAAGTCCAGAGCGTTCAGTGATCAAGTCGCTGCCAAATGCTCTGAAAGCATCCGAAAGGCTCGATCTCATCAGGCATAGAAGCCGTCCTGTGATCACTGATT
Organism: uncultured Oscillospiraceae bacterium; assembly: GCA_964534195.1. Lineage (GTDB taxonomy): Bacteria > Bacillota > Clostridia > Saccharofermentanales > UBA5734 > JAAYFZ01. The sequence goes on along the minus strand of CAZHQX010000047.1, from coordinate 8,567 downwards.
ATCTGCCGCTGATCTTCGATGATGTCATCGAGCTTCATGGAGATCGTTTCTATATGGATGACAGGGCTATGTGGGCTGGTATCGGCAGCTTGAATGGACAGCCTGTTACAATAGTCGGCCACAGAAAAGGTCATACCTTGGATGAAAACACAAAAGCCAATTTCGGCATGCCGCATCCCGAGGGTTATCGCAAGGCGCTTCGACTGATGAAGCAGGCAGAGAAGTTTGATCGGCCGGTCATATGTCTGGTAGATACATCTGGTGCCTACTGTGGTGTTGGTGCTGAAGAACGAGGTCAGGGCGAGGCTATTGCCAGAAACCTGCTTGAGATCATGGAGCTGAAAACACCGGTCCTGGTAGTTGTCACAGGCGAAGGCGGCAGCGGCGGCGCGCTGGCTATTGGTATTGGTGATGAGCTTGCGATGCTATCAAATTCACTCTATTCAGTTATTTCGCCCAGAGGCTTCGCTTCCTTGCTATGGAAGGATCCAACTCGTGAGAAGGAAGCTGCGGATGTTCTTAAGATAACTGCCGAGGATCTGATGAAGCTTGGCATATGTGATGCCATGATCCCGGAGCCGGCAGAAGGCGCACATACAGATCATGCCGCGGCTGCCGAGTCGATCAGAACTTGGCTGCAGTCTGCTCTTAGAAGGCAGATGAAGCATTCTGCAGAAGCTAGACTTGAGCTTAGGTACAATAAGATAAGAGGAATAGGTATGTTCAGCGAATCCTCTGATATCGGCGAGGCTCAATTCTGAAATAAGCATTTTTCGTACACTCTTTTCCCATACTGCAGAAGCAGCCGGAGCTTGATCACTCCGGCTGTTTCGTCTTTAACCTGCAAAAGCGGTACTGGAATGCTGCTGCTTTGCTGCTGTTATGCCTCAAGCTATACAGAAATATGAATCTGGTATACAATTTTAAAGATTGCTTTCTTATATAACTTGTTTTAGCGCTGACTGCTGATACAGGCTAATAGAATTTTATATTTTTTTTTGGAATGAAAGGATACGATATGGCATATTCAAGCAAACTGTCTGTGCAGTATTTTATTGATAATAGAAAAAACCTGATCGACCTGATGTCAAATGATTCTCTGGCAATCCTCTGTGCGGGAATGCCTGAGATCAGAACGGCTGACCAGAAGCATGCTCATTTCGCTGACAGATCTTTTTTCTATCTGAGTGGTATCGAACAGGAGGAAGCTGTTTTGCTGCTTGGCCGGACCTCAGTCGGAATCAGGCAGATGTTGTTTGTTCCACCTACCAATATGATGCATGAGCGCTGGAATGGTCACAGAATCAGCAGGGAAGAGGCTGCGGCGGCTTCTGGTATAGAAGAAGTATATTATCTGGAAGCGTTCGAGGGTATGCTGGCTGATTTATTTACATCTGATAAGCCGCTTCATATCTGGCAGGATAAAACAGCAGCAAATAAGCAGGCGCAGGAGCTGCAGATCATGCTGCGGGAGCTTGTTAATCGTCAGGGGCCTGATTCCAAAATTGAGCTGCGGGATATTTCTCCGCAGCTTACTCAGCTGCGTATGATCAAGACTGAGGAGGAGCTCAGTTTGCTCAGGTCGGCGTCAAGCCTCACGCTGGAGGGTATCATGGCTATGCTGTCAGCAGCCAGGCCCGGTATGTATGAATATCAATTGATGAGTGAGTTTGAATATACATTGGCGCAGGCAGGCTGTTTGGAGCCGGCTTTTCCCAGTATAGTCGCTGCGGGCAAAAACGCGCTGTGTCTTCACTATATGCAGCCTTACGACAAGATCGCCGAGGGTGATTTGATTCAGATCGATCTTGGTGCTGCGGTTGGTGGTCTCTGCGCTGATATATCGCGCGTCATTCCGGCAAGTGGCCGTTTCAGCGAGCAGCAGCTTGAGCTATATGAGCTTGTCCGTGCCTGCCAGGAAGAAGCGTTCAGTGTGATCAAGCCCGGAATCAAATTGGCCGATATAAATCAGGCCTGCCGTGTTGTTGCTGCTGAAGGGTTGAAAAAAATGGGGCTTCTAAGTGATGCTTCCGAGGTAGGTAATTATTTCTGGCATGGTGTTTCCCATCATCTTGGGCTTGATGTCCACGATGTCAGTAATCGTGAAGCGATGCTGCAGCCAGGCATGGTGCTTACTGTTGAGCCGGGCATATACATCCCGGAACGACAGATGGGGATGCGGCTTGAAGATGATGTTGTCGTAACAGAAAAAGGCTGCAGTATACTATCTGCAGCCATTCCGCGTGAAGCTCATGAGATCGAGTCACTGATGCGCTCCTGATTTATGTTAGGCTTATTAAGCCTTACAGGTGCAGCAATTCAAGAATATCTCTTTTGTAATTCAAGAAGTTTTCGGTCGTGTTGAATTCGAGATGTCGTGGACGATTTTCGCTTATGACGATCTCGTGCTCGACCCGGCCGGGAATACCGGTCATGATATAGAGGCGGTCAGAGAGCAGGATCGCTTCGTCTATGTCGTGCGTTATAAAAAGCGTCGACATGTTCAATTGTCCAACCAACTCCAAATACCATTGATGGATCCTTCTCTTGGTAAGAGCATCGAGTGCGCTGAAGGGCTCATCGAGCAGCGCGACATGGCTGCCGAAGAGATGCGTCCTGAGCAAGGCAGCTCTCTGGCGCATACCACCTGAGAGTTGGCCAGGATATTTATTGGCAGTACCTTCCAGTCCGAACTGAGGCAAATAAGAAGCTGCTTGAGTGCGGGCTTCTTTTTTGTTAATGCCCTTTAACAGGAGCGGTAATGAGACATTATCGATCACGGTTTTATGAGGCAGGAGAAGGTCCTTCTGCTGCATATAGCTGACAATGCCTGTTTTGCCTGTGACATCCTCGCCATCGAGAAATACTGCTCCCTGCTCCGGCATCAGAAGTCCCGAAACAACATTAAAAAGAGTGCTCTTGCCGGAGCCGCTGATACCCAGCAGCCCGACAAGCTCGCCCTCATGAAGCCTGATCGAGATATCTTCGATCACAGCTCTGCCCTGATACTTCTTAGTGATAGATTTTGTTTCCAGTATCGTTTTCAATTAAGCTTCATCCTTCAATCTTTCAGATATTCGTTAGTAAATCCTGCGCCAGAATCAAGCTTATTACCTATAAGCGCATTCTCATACATCCAGTTCATAAATCTGTCCCAGCGCTCCTGCTCGATATAGCCCCAGATGGCAACATCTGCCTTGTATTGGTCTTTCAGCCAGGTCTGGCTGGCCTTGACAAGCTCCGGATCCAGTTCTGGTGCGGCTTCTACCAGGATGCCGGCTGCCTTGTCAGGATTGGCGATCGCGTACTCATAGCCTTTTGCGGCAGCGCGCAGGAAGGCCTTCGCCGTTTCTGGATTTTTTTCCAGATAGCTGTCAGCAGCAGCTAGAACGGGAGTATAAAAATCAAGAGCGCTGTTCTCCTTGCCAAAATCGATGAAATTGGTTTCTAGACCGGCAAGCTCGGTCGCGATTCCGTCCCAGGCATAATAGACCCAAACCATATCAATATCAGTTTTTAGTCCTGTGACGACGTCAGTAACAGTGTTGGGAATCATTTCAACTTCGGCGATATCGCCGCCGTCTTCCTGGATCAAAGCGCCGAGAATAGCCTTCTCAATTGGCGTGTCCCAGGTCGCATAGCTATGACCTTGCATATCTGCAGGATCTACTATGTTATTTTCGGCCAATGATATGATGCCTGATGTATTATGCTGAATCAGCGCGGCGATCGCCGTGACTGGCAATGGACTGTCGCTTGCCAGAGCGGAGGCGATCTCCTCCTGGAAGGTTACGCAGAAATCAGCCTTGCCTGCTGCTACTAGAGAGAGGGCGCTGCCTTCGCCGGGCTGGATGATTTCAACGTCCAGACCCTCCTCAGCGAAATAGCCAAGACTAGCGGCGGCATAAATACCTGTATGATTTGTGTTCGGCAGCCAGTCCAATAGAAAACGAACTTTTGTCAGCTCATCTGAGCCGCCGTTTGATTTGCCGCCGCCATTGCAGCCGACAATAGAAAAGGCTAACAAAAAGCATAAGAGCAAGGCAGCCGTCCGGGTTATTATTCTATTGGCCTTGCGGCCGTCTGAGTTGTTAATTTTTGCGTTGAATATGGTCATTTTATTTATGTCCTCCAAATTATGAAAAAAATACTGTTTTTATTTTTGCGTATCAGCTTTGGCTGGTTTATCAGATAAGTCCCAGCCGGCATTGCTCTCATCTTCCTGTTTTACCCGCTTCCAAGGTGTTGAAATATGTTCAAGCCAAACAGTCAATCTGATCAGAAGAAGACTGATCAGCATTATCAACAGAATGACAGCAAACATTTTGTCGAAGGAATAGGATCTCTTAACGCGTATCATGTAGACGCCGAGCCCCTCATTTCCACCCAGCCATTCCGCGATAACCGCGCCGACTATAGCGTAGGATACGGATATTTTGAGTCCCGAGAAGAAACCACTGATCGCTGCCGGCCATTTTACATGGCGGAAAATCTGGGATGGTCCAGCTCCCATCGCACGCAAAAGGTTGATTAGATCAGGATCACTCGACCGGAAACTATCCAACAGCGCTACAGCCATCGGGAAGAAGCAGACCAGAACGATCAGCGCGATCTTAGGCGCCATACCATAACCCATCCAGAGCACAAGCAGCGGCGCGATAGCGACTGTTGGAATAGTCTGGCTTATAACCATCAGTGGGAAAAAAGCTCTATACAGCCAACTGAAATGATCCATCGCGGCAGCCAGAATGAAGGCCAGCACAATAGATACAGTCAAACCGGCAAAAGCCTCGGTTAATGTAACACGTGAGTGAAACATCAGCTCCGGAAAACTGTTTCGAAACGCTTTAATGACCTGTATTGGAGAAGGCAGCATAAACGCAGGCACCGCACCGGATGCTGTCAAAATCTGCCATAGCAATACTATCCCCAGAATGATCGCGGCAGGATATACCCTGTCACTGATGCTTACTGACTTTTTCCTCAATGCTGAGAACACTTCCTTCCGGATTATAATTGATTTTGACGTAAGAAAGCAGACTGGGAGAACCTGCTCTTATACAGGCCAGCTGACATTCCTTGATCAGATCCATCAATTGATCGAAATCGCCTTCTACCGTTGTTTCAAACGGTCCTACGAATATTTTGAGTCCTGATGCCTTGAGGACCGCTATAGCTTCGTCCACTATTCTGATTAATTCTTGGCCTTCTGCCTTGGGCAGTACCTGAATCGCTATACTTGCATTCGCCATTTCTTGCCTCCTGTGATTATGAAAATCTTGTGTTAATCCGGATAACAAAAAAGCTCCCCATTGATTACGGGAAGCCTGCTCATACTGATAAACAGTATGGATCGTGACTGTGTTGCCATGATCTGTTCCCTCCGCCAGCATTATCTGGTTCAGGTTCAAGAGTTCGGAAGCGTTATACGTTCCGTCTCAGCCGGCTGACAGCCAGCTCCCCGTGATCTTGTCTTGCTTAATTTGTCGCCATCATTATGGCAGGCAAGTGACCTGCTGTCAAATTACTTCTGTTATTGACATGAGTTTATGCACTTATTACAATATCCTTTATGCCATGCTGTGTGTATAATAGTTCTATTATGTACATATCTGATTTTACAATTTGACAATAAAACAAATACAGGGGGTTTCAGATGTCAACCAAATTCATTTTCGTCACCGGTGGTGTCGTATCAGGAATCGGCAAAGGAATCACGGCAGCTGCGCTTGGCAGACTGCTCAAGGCAAGAGGCCTCAAGGTCCGTAATCAGAAATTTGATCCTTATATAAATGTCGATCCGGGACTAATGAGTCCTATGCAGCATGGTGAGGTATTCATCACTGAGGATGGCGCTGAGACTGATCTTGATATCGGCCACTATGAGCGTTTTACCGATGAGAACCTGACGATCGAGAGTGATATTACTTCCGGTATGATCTATCGTGATGTTATACAGCGCGAACGTGAAGGTGGTTATATGGGGTCAACAGTTCAGGTCGTCCCGCATATCATCAATGAGATCAAGGAGCATATCTTCAATGTATCACAACAGGAGCATCCTGATGTAGTCATTATTGAGATCGGCGGAACCGTAGGTGATATGGAGAGCCAGCCCTATCTTGAAGCTATTCGTCAGGTCCGCAATCAGGTAGGACGCGAGAATGTATTGTTCATTCATGTTACTCTTGTTCCGTATCTGCGCAAGGCCGGTGAGATCAAGACTAAACCTACACAGCATTCTGTTCAGAAGCTGCTGGCACTTGGTATTCAGCCTGATGTGCTGGTCTGCCGCAGTGAGATGGAGCTTGACAAGAGCATTCGTGAGAAAATCGCTTTGTTTTGCAATGTTGACAGTGACTGTGTCATACCAAATCTGGATATTGATTCTGTATATCAGCTGCCGCTCGTTCTGGAAGATGAGGGCCTGGCAAAAGTCGTATGCCGCAAGCTAGGGTTCGCTCAGTTTGTTGAGCCCGACCTGTCGGACTGGCAGCAGCTTGTTCATAAGCATTCTTTGATCAGGCGTGATCTGAATATCGCATTGGTCGGCAAATATGTTTCTCTGCATGATGCTTATTTAAGTGTCGTTGAAGCACTGCAGCATGCAGGTATATCCAGAGGTACAGGCACCAAGCTTAGCTGGGTCAGCAGCGAGGATATTGAGAAGGATGGAGCGGAGCCTCATCTTGAGGGTGTCGACGCGATCATAGTTCCAGGAGGCTTCGGTCCGCGCGGTATGAATGGTATGATCATGGCAGCTGGCTATGCAAGAGAGAATAAAATTCCTTATTTCGGAATTGGTCTCGGCATGCAGATGGCTGTTGTTGAGCTCGCGAGAAATCTCGCTGGCATCAAGGACGCACATAGCGGTGAAGCAGAGCAGGACGGACCTGAGCTGTTTATTCTGCCTGATTATGATGGCAAGGTAAGCTGTACCGCTGATCTGCCGATGCGCAGAGGCGCTTATGAATTTGAGATCGCGGAAGGTACGCTGCTGACAGAAATATATGGCAGCAGCAAAGTCTCAGAGAGACATCATCATCGCCGTGAGTTTAACGGTGAATATATAGATCGTCTTGAGGAAGCCGGGCTGGTATTCAGTGGACGCATCCATCAGGGGAATCTGATCGAAGCGATTGAGTATCCTGCTCATCCTTGGTATGTGGGTGTAATCTATCATCCTGAATTCAAATCAAGACCCACTAAACCACATCCGCTGTTTGAGAGCTTCGTACGTGCGGCTTTGGAATACAAAAGAAGCAAAGCCTAGGTCAAGGAGGTAGAAATGGCACAAATATTTGAACAAGAATCAAGAACCTTCAGCGAATATCTGCTGATACCGAATCTGACGAGCAGAGATTGTACTCCAGATAATGTTAATTTGAGTACAGCTATCGTTAAGTACCGAAAGGGTGCAGAAGAGAGTCGTCTGAAAATAAATGTGCCTGTGGTATCTGCGGTCATGCAGGCTGTATCGGATGATGGCATGGCAATAGCCCTTGCGAGAAGTGGCGGTATATCATTTATTTTCGGATCTCAGTCGATCGAGAATCAGACGGCGATGGTACGCAAGGTCAAGAAATACAAGGCTGGTTTTGTGCCAAGTGACAGCAATCTCACTCCTGAAGCAACTCTTGAGGATATACTCGCGGTCAAAAACAGAACGGGACACTCGACTGTGCCGATAACAGATGATGGAACCGCAAACGGCAAGCTTCTTGGCATTGTAACAAGCCGTGACTACAGAATTTCGCGTACAGAGCCTTCCACCAAAGTAAAAGAATTCATGACACCTTTTGATCAGCTGGTTTATGCCAGGGAAGGCGTAACTCTCAGTGAAGCGAATGATATTATCTGGGATCATAAAGTAAATCAGCTGCCAATAGTAAGTGATGATGGCCGACTGGTTGGTCTTGTGTTCCGCAAGGACTATGATGAGCATAAGGAAAACCCCACAGAGCTGCTTGACCAGCACAAGAGGCTGATTACTGGCGCCGGTATCAATACCCGCGACTATAAGGATAGAGTGCCAGCGTTGATCGAAGCTGGAGCTGATGTGCTCTGTATTGACTCTTCTGACGGATTCAGCGAATGGCAGTCCGAGACCCTTAAATGGATCAAGGAATATGACAGCAGTGTTATGGTCGGCGCCGGCAATGTTGTCGATGCCGAGGGTTTCCGTTATCTTGTTGACGCCGGAGCTGATTTTGTCAAGGTAGGTATTGGCGGTGGTTCGATCTGTATCACAAGAGAACAGAAGGGCATCGGCTGCGGGCAGGCATCAGCGGTTCAAATCGTTGCCAAGGCCAGAGATGAGTATTACCGTGAGACTGGTATCTACGTTCCTATATGCTCAGATGGCGGCATCGTATACGATTATCACATGACATTGGCTCTGGCTATGGGCGCTGATTTTATCATGCTGGGCAGGTATTTCGCCCGCTTTGATGAGAGCCCGACCAGGAAGCTGATGGTAAATGGCACCTATGTAAAAGAATACTGGGGCGAGGGTTCAAATAGAGCCCGCAACTGGCAGCGTTATGACGATGGCGGCAGCGGCGGTA
>CAZHQX010000046.1:0-12600 GCA_964534195.1 uncultured Oscillospiraceae bacterium | reverse complement strand
AGACAAGAGGATGTTCAGTTAATGCGCAGGTCATGTGATCGCAAAGTTGGAGTCAAGGCATCAGGTGGTATCAAGAATCTTGATCAGACGCTCGCCATGATCGCCTGCGGGGCAAGCCGCATCGGTACATCATCTACAATTAAGATCATCGAGGAAGCAAGGGCACTTGAGAAGGATGGTCGCTTAACCGCTCTCTGGGAGTCCTATTTCGAAAGAAATGCCAGAACAACTGCTGCCAGCACCGATAATATTGGAGGTGATCCAGGTATGAAGCATGAAACATTTTATTGTCCTCTGCTTAGCAAAGAAATTCTTGATGAGTTATGCCTGAACATAACCTATGCTACTGAGGGCAGAATAAGTCGCGATCAGGTGACTGAAGTAAGCAATTGGAACGCTGCCGAGCGGATCTGCGCTGATTGCGTCAATGCTTATTGGAACAAAAATGATATGCCGGCACCTAAGCTGCCAGCTAAGGATTAGGGCAACAGAGTTGCTGAATATCTATAATTATTTGTATCAAGTAAATATTAGAAAGTCCTATAGGAGATCGCAGTTTGCGATCTCCTATCATTTTCTGACAGTACGTCTGGCTCTCTGTCGCAGATAATTAATTTTCCGCTGTTGAACAATAACTACGATTACCAGGAAAATCATAGATCCTGACAAAATCACTGAAGGCCAAAACCAGCTGTCAGACAAGATTCCGGTCAAAGCATCACTGGTGTCGTCTTTTGCCATTGTTTCTGATGGCTGAGAAGACTCAGACGCGTTCTGATTCTCAGTGACATTTGTTTCACTGCCTGATGGTTCCGTAATTGTAGGCTCTGTAATCTCCGTGGTAGGTTCAGGCTCATTGATATCATTATCGACTCTATCCTCATATGCCACCTGCGGCGAATCAATTTTTCTGGCAGCTTCTTCCAACAGAGTTCTGGTATATATCCAAGTGCTTCCCTGTATTTCATTATAAGGAACACCCATCAAGACACAGAGCAGCTCTCTGTTGTCATGCGTCTCAGCAGCTGAAACCAGACAGAAGCCAGCCTTGCTCGTAGTACCGGTTTTTATCCCCTTGACCTCATTAATATAAGGCGAGTACAAATATGAGTCATCAAAATGCATCAGTCTGTTTGTATTCATTATTAAGCTCCAGCCATTATAAATATGCTTATTGCTGGCCGGCAGCGAATAACTCTCAGCTGAAACTATTTCGCGGAAAACATCAAGCTTCATAGCCTCTGAAGCGATTATAGCCAGATCATATGCAGTTGTATAATGATTTTCATCATGCAGTCCATGAGGATTCATAAAGCTGGTGTTAACAGCCCCAAGAGCAAATGCTTCGACTGTCATTCTTCGCGAAAACTCCTCAATTGATCCTGACAGAGCCTCTGCCAGAACATTTGCCGCATCATTTCCTGAAGCGATCATCAAGCCAGCCAACGCGTCTCGCATAACTATCGTTTCGCCCTCTTGCAAATGAATTTTAGAAGAATCCCAGGACAAATCGACAGCCTCAGCAGAAGCTGTTAAAACCTTTTCAGGATCATAATCAGCATCGCTTAATACAGTCAGGGCGGTCATGATCTTGGTCGTACTCGCGGGATAAACGCGTTCATTTTCATTGTGGGAAATAATTGTTTCGCCCGTCTGCATATCCATAACAAGCCATGAAGCTGCTGGAATATCCTCTATCGCGGGCCAACGGCCGGCAGCATTGGCGTCAACAACTGAATTTGGCCAGCTGACGCTATCCGCCGCAACATTTCCTGGTGCTGCTAAAACGACAAAACTGATCAACAAAAAAAAGACTGCTGTCACACCGGCAAAACACCGGATAGGAGTTTCGCGGTAATTAGTATTTAGTATTCTCATTATTAGTAATAAGACCTCGTTATATAACTGAAACGCCCTTTCATCATGGATGCAGACTCAAACTCGACTACACTCCAGGTGCTTCCTTCTTAAGCAGCATTCTCTGCTGCCGAAAAATAAACTTATAAAGTCTATCATCATCGCGCTGGCTGATCTGCGTTGTGCTAAGACCAGTCAAGAATTTCTCAGACCCATTGATATCAGTCGCGATCACTCTGACAACTCTTGCCAGACCTCTTAGTGGACGTCCCTCATCCAAAACCAGATGAAATTCGATCATATCCCCGACATGAAGTCGATTACCGAGAACTACACCAAATCCTGATCCACTAGCATTCTTGGTAAAAGCCGTCCTGAATGACTCAGTATTTTCATTATCCTGCTCATCTCTATACGGCCGATAAGCAAAAGGCAAACAAATTGGCAATCTATAGTGAGTACGACGCTGTCTGGCCTTGAGCTCTCCCGTGATAATTAACTTAAGTGCCTTGACATTATTTTGTGTTTCTATACTCTGTACCGCAGCCTGAAAACCAACAATTCCGGCCTGCTCATCAACAAATGAAAGATGAATGGATGATCCTGCAGGCAGAGTAACCAGTGAAGATCTATGAATAGGTGCAGCAATCATGGTTGAATTTTTCATAACAGGTTCAAGAAGCTGAGTTACATAAGGCCCGCCAGCCCACTCACCTTCCTCATTAAGCATTATCATTTCAAGCCTGAGACCTGTTTTCATATCAGAGAAGTCCTTCATCCTAACCCCCATGTCTGAAATTCGGCGTAACAGCGTTTTTAGAGTGATAAACCTGCATTCCATTATACACTATCAGTGCAATAAGCGGCAGAGTGAAATTGATACTTGCATCTAACCTGTCTTTGTGATAATATCTTCTCTGCCGAGGAAATGAACTGATATTCATTCTAAGGCACTTAACAGCATTGCCGGATAGTGTAATGGTAGCACTACTGACTCTGACTCAGTCTGTCTGGGTTCAAATCCTAGTCCGGCAGCCATCTTGAAACCACTGGAACCACAGCGTTTCGGTGGTTTTTTGTTTTTTTATGATCGTTAGATCTGCCTTATGTACCTGTCGATTTCAGTAAGAGCGGCACCTACTGCTGATGCCTCGAGTTTATACCGGCAGATTTTTAAGTAGGACGCATCATAGCCGAAGGTGTTTCTCTCTGATACTAGCTTTTGCAACTCATATTGGTAATCCTCCAGATAACCACCAACATATCCGCCAATAATCACATCACAATCCAAAGTCATTCTTATATTGTTTATCGCATAAGATAAATCAACAAGATACTTCTGCCAGACCTGTTTAAGCTCTTTGTCGCCTTTGTTTATCTTGTCAAAAAAACTAGCGAGATCGTTATCAGTATATTGGGTCAGTGCTTTTGCAGAGCAGTATGCGTCAAAACAGCCTGATTTGCCGCAATAGCACTTGTTACCATCCGGGTACAAAGTATTGTGGCCTATTTCACCAGCTCGCAGATTGTCGCCGAGATAAAACATCCCCGACGATAGAATTGATCCGCCGACACTATTGCTTAAAGATATATAAACTGCGTTTTTCATCTCAGGCTGTCCGTACATCTCAGCAAAACCAGCTGCGTTGGCATCATTTATCATTTTGCATTTAAATGGCATATATCGAAAAAACGTGTTAGCAGAGGTATTTTCCAGTTTTAGAACATGAGAGTAGAGAATATATGTACCTTTATCATTAATAATTCCTGGTATGGACATGCCGGCGCTTATAATGTTATTGACATCAAATCCTGAATCTTCAACAAAAGCGGCTACCGAGCTTCCCAGCTCTGACAAATAGTCATCGTCCATTACGAAGCTTTTCTTCTTGCGTGTAAACTTAAGCAGATCACCTGCAATATTTACCAACACAAAGCTAATATGATTCTGAGTAATATCAATGCCTATACAAGCCTTGGCATTTCTTACAGGAGCGAAGGCTCTGGCTCTTCTGCCGCCCGTGGAAGCAAATGCACCTACTTCTTCTACTAAGCCAAAATCTATGAGATCTTTGACATTCTGGAGAACTGTAGGCCAGCTTATTGCCAGCTTGTGAGTAAGCTCGGGCTGAGAGATTCTATCATGTGCCATAATGGTTCTGATAACATTGATCCTGTTAACACGCTTTACATCAATATTGCTTGCTGAATTCTTCGTCATACCACCAGTTCCTTAATTAGTTTTATAAAGTAGGGATACATTAATTCTAAACAAGTTGACCGGTTTTAGCAACTTCCATTATGCCGAAATTATTCATTTGCTTTATGTTAAAAAGCTGCTGTCGATCATATGATCAACAGCAGCCTATCCTGGTTGGAGATCTGATCAAGCAGATCAGATACAGGCATTTTTAATGTACTGATGTTTTACTATTCCTTGCCTCGTCAAGTACGATCGCCTCGTTAAGGAAATCCTGAATATAGTAAAGCGCAGCTCCAGTAGCCACTGACTCTGTTTTGTTCTTGCAAGGGAAAACATAGTACTCGGACTTTTCACCGAAGGGACTCTTCTGGTCTATCTTCTGCCACAGTCGCTGCATATATGGTTTGATAAAAGCACCGACATATCCTCCGATGATAACGGGACAGCCAAACAGCATTCTTATCGAGATTATTGATGATGCTAAATTGTTCATGTAAGTTTCCCAAACTTCAGCGAGGGCATTATCCCCTTGTGCCAAACGTTCAAAAAACAAGTGCAGCTCACCATCAGTAAGATTTGAAAGAAGCTCAGCATTGCAGTATGGATCCATACACCCCTTCTGACCACAATAACATTGCAATCCGTCAGGATGGAGCATCAAATGACCTATCTCACCACTGAATAAACCATCACCTTCATATACTCCGTCATCAATGAATACAGATCCTCCCACGCTGTTGCACAAGCTGATATAAAAAGCGTTATGGATATTAGGTGAGTTCCATATTTCGGAGAAACCGGAAGCATCAGAGTCGTGAATAAGTCTTGATGGATATCTGATATACTTGCCAAAATCCTTATGCGTCATTCCCGTATTATCAATAACACGACCGTCAATAACAACACCTCTATGGCTGTTAACCAAGCCCGGAACCGCTATTGAAACACCAAGAATGCGCTTAGGGTCTATACCGGCCAAGGCTATCAAATGATCAACCTCGTTACCAAGCAACATCAGATAATTCTCTGTTCTTTCGTAGAGACATCTGCGGTAAATGTATTTGATAACATTGCCATCAAGATCGATCGCGATCAGCTTAAGATGATGTCTGGTTATATCGACACCGATAGATATTTTAGCGTCAGGAATGTAAGTATAGGTCGTTGGATTACGCCCGCTGCCGCGCCCATCAACAGAGATCTCACTAATCAGAAGCTTGTTTTGTGCAAGATATTCCAGATTCTGAGTAACAGTCGGAACACTGAGGTGCAGATCAAAGCTGATCTGCTGCCTCGTTGCTCTTTTATGCTCACGCATATAGAAGTATATTTTTTTCCTGTTACTATGCTTAATATCAAAAATATTCATACAGCAACTCAACAATCTTTCACTATTTATGGCCTAAGCGCACATTAGAAATATTTTATACCAGCAGCTTCCTACTTTTAAGGCACATAAACAAAATGTCATGTCCTGTCATTGCAAGAAATAGTCTTATGCCATATGATTAGTGATCCCACCTGCTTTTACATGTGTTATCAAGCCAAAACCATCAAATCATATTTCCGGATCAACATCGATCAGCACCTTCATGGTAGCTTCTCGATTGGCGTCAATATATTCGTAGGCCTGCTGATAATCTTCAAAAGAGAAATGCTTGCTCATAAGCGGTTTTAGCTGAACCTTACCCTCTTCAATGATTCTTATAGCCTCTAAATAGTCTTCGTGTCTGTACATCATTGACGTATTTAGATCGAGTTCGGAATCATTGAGCTTAGCAAGATCGACATTTGCCATTTTTGCGAAAACAGCAATGAGCATTATCATACTGCCTTTTCTGGCGTTTTGAATTGCCTGATTCATAACAACATCGTTGCCGGCGCAATCATAAATAATGTCTGCTTTGTCTTTGCCGAAGCTGTTCACCAAGGCTTCACCAAACTCAATATTTCTTGTATTGAAAACATGATCAGCACCGCATTTTGCTGCCAGGTCAAGTCTGAAATCAGAAATATCAGTGGCCATAACCTCAGCCGCGCCAAAAGCCTTCAAGGTCTGAATCAGAAGTATACCGATCGGCCCTGCGCCCATGACAACGACCTTCTTGCCTTTGACGTCACCAGATCTTCTCACTGCATGAACTGTAACAGCCAGCGGTTCGATCATCGCGCCTTCGTCGAAGCTGATATTATCAGCAAAAGTCGTGATTTTGGCAGCGTCAGCAACAAAATACTCGCTGGCTGTACCAGTCGTCTGGAAGCCCATGACCTTCAGACTTTCACAAAGATTGTACTTGCCGTTTCTGCATGGATGACATTCGCCGCAGACAACCTGAGGCTCTACTGTTGTTTTCTGTCCAACCTTAATACCGGATACCCCTTCACCAACAGCAACGACCTGGGCTGAAACCTCATGGCCCTGAGTTAAGGGATAAGTGACATAAGGATGCTCGCCATGAAAAACATGGATATCGCTTCCACAGATACCGATCCTTTTTATTTTGAGCAGCACCTGCCCTGGACCGGCAGACGGTACGGGAACATTCTCAAATTCTATCTTATGAGGGGCTGTCATAACTTGTTTTTTCATTGTACTCATTTCAAGTCCTCCATCTATCTCTCCCTGCTTAAAACTAGTCAGGGAGAGATTGACATTTTTGATTATTAAACCTTAGAAACTGATCTAACATTCTGAATACTGTCGAAGCCGACAGCCAGGATCAGAACAATACCCTTAACGACCATCTGTGTATAAGAGCTGACATTCATCAAAACCATACCGTTTGTAAGAATACCAATAATCAAAACACCAGCGATAACATTTGAGATCTTACCGTAACCGCCGCTTACCGAAACACCACCAAGAACAACACAGGTAATAACATCGAACTCGAAACCTTTACCTGCGGTGGGCTGGGCAGAATTAGTTCTGGACAGCATTACTATACCAGCGAGACCTGCAAATAATCCTGACAAAGAGTAGATGAGGAATTTGATCCATTTAACTCTGATACCAGATAGTTTTGATGCTTCTTCATTGCCGCCGACAGCATAGAAATAGCGTCCAAAATAGGTCTTGTTCAATATAAACGCACCTAGCGCAAAACATAATCCCATTATTATTACAGGTACAGGTACAGGACCAACATATCCTTGGCCAATAAACTTGAAACGCTCATCAAATCCATAGACCGGCACACCGCCTGATAACAGATAAGCAGCACCCTCAAATATGATCTGCGTCGCAAAAGTCGCGATGATCGCAGGCATGCTGATTCTGGCAACCAGGAATCCATTGATGGCACCGATAAAAGCAGCCAGGACAAGAGCTGTCAAAACAGCAGCGACCATGCTGAAATTCATTTTTACCATCAGGTAAGCGCAAACGACATTAACCACAGTAATAATTGATCCTGCAGCCAGATCGATACCACCGATCAGAATAACAAAAGTCATACCTACAGCCGCGATACCATACATTGAAACCTGTCTTGCAATAGTAAACAAGTTCGATGCTGATACAAATCGATCATTTGCAATCGCGAAAGCGATAAATAAAACTATAAATACTATCCAGATCGCCTTGTCCTTGATCTGGCTGATTACGTTACTTTTCATATTAACCTCCTACTACAGCAGATGCTAATCTCATGATAGCCTTCTGGTCAAAAGATTTTTTATCCAGCTCACCGATCATATGTCCTTCTGCAAGAACTATAATTCTATCGGACATACCCATCAGCTCTTCCATTTCTGAAGAAATCAGAAGAATTGTCTTACCTTGTTCGACCATCGTGTTTATGAGCTTATAAATCTCAAACTTCGCACCGACATCGATACCTCTGGTCGGCTCATCGAATATGATCAGCTCGGAATTTGCCGCAAGCCATTTACCAAGGATGACCTTCTGCTGATTACCGCCGCTGAGATTTTTGACCTGCTGATGAATAGAAGGAGTTTTGATCAGCAGTTCATTTTTATATTTGTTCGCTGTCTCTGTCTCAATCTTGGAATTAATAACTGATGCAGTTGATATACGCTTATATATTGGCATGCTGATATTGTTTTTGACTGATACATCAAGTAATGCACCATGTCGCTTTCGATCCTCAGGCACTAATGCAATACCAATATCAATCGCCTCTCTGGGAGATTTGGGATTTATTTCCTTGCCATTAAAAATGATTTTGCCTGCGGTTTTTTCAGCCGCACCGAATATCAACTGTGCCAGCTCTGTTCTGCCAGCACCAACCAAACCACCAAGACCAAGAACTTCGCCTTTTCTAAGCTTGAAGCTTATATCGTGATCACCATTACCTGATACATTATCAAGCTCTAAAACTACTTGATCCTTATTAATACAGTCTTTGCGATCTGGATAAGTTTCCGTCAGATCGCGACCAACCATCAGATGGATCAATTCTTCAACATGTGATTCCTTAGTCTGCAGTGTTTTGATGTATTGACCATCTCTTAAAACAACTATTCTGTCAGACAGTCTGAATATTTCATCGAGACGATGTGATATATATATAATTGCAACACCCTGTGATTTCAGCAGTTCGCATATTTTAAACAGACTCTCAACCTCTGCACTGGTTAATGGAGCAGAGGGTTCGTCCATAATGAGCACTTTTGCGTTCTGCTTGATGGCCTTTGCTATCTCAACCATTTGTTGATAGCCTACCGTTAGATCTCCAACCAAAGTTTTAGGATTAATTTTTATATTGAGCTGAGCAAATGCTTTCTCTGCTTCTCTCTCCATGGCCTTTTTATCTATGACAAAACCCTTTTTTATAGGGTTGCCCAGGAAAAGATTCTCGGCAGCAGAAAGCCCTTTAACATTATTGAACTCCTGATATATGATGGCAATTCCGTTTTCAGCGGCAAGCTGAGGTGTCATGCTTTCAAACTCTTTGCCGTTGACAACGATTTTCCCAGATGTAGGAATAACGGCGCCTGAACATGTTTTGATCAAAGTAGACTTACCGGCACCATTTTCTCCTATCAAGGCAAGAATCTCGCCTTTTTTAACCTCAAGCGAGACATCTTTTAGCGCAACAACACCAGGATAGACCTTAGTTATATGCTGAAGCTCGAGAACATATTCTTCATTCATCGTTAGCAACCTCATTCTAGAAAATGTGGAGCTGCCTTCAGCAGACAGCTCCACACGATTACCTATTGTTCTAATAATCAGTTATAGTCTGCGAGATACTCTGCAGCATTATCAGCATTGATAGTGAGCAGTGGTCTGAAGAGATCCTGTTCTGCGAACTCTTCGCCATTCAGAAGTCTCTCATAGAGATCAACAACTGCTTCAGCAGTCTTCTTATTGGAACCTTCGAAACCAACTGATGCTCTGCTGGCTTCGCCGTTTACGATTGCTTCAAGCTGCTGCTGTGTTGCGTCAGCTGAGAAGATACCGACATCATCAGGAATCTCACCGCCAAATTTTGTCATGAAGGCTTCGTTAGCGCCGATGTCGCCGCCAGCACCGATTGATGCAACGATCTTGGTGTCAGGATTTGCCTGAAGGATAGTTTCCATGTTGGAAAGAGCAGACTGTGCGTCGATAGCAGGCTGTTGAGCTACTACTTCATACTTACCGCCAGCGATCTCTTCGAGAGCGTTCAGGATACCTGTTTCTCTCTCAAGCAGAATCGGAGTCTGAGGATAGTTCATAACCGCGACCTGAGCCTTATTGTCTTCAGAATAGTGCTCATTGATAAATTCTGCCGCAGCTGTACCAATCGTGTAGCCGAGCTCTGTATTATCTAGAACCCAGTTAAGGTCTGTGTTTTCCATGATATCATCCCATACCATGACTTTGATGCCTTTATCTCTGGCTGCCTTCAGGTAGTCTTCGATAGCATTCGGATCAGAAGGATGAACCATGATCAGATCAACTTCATTAGTAACGAAGTTCTCGATCTGCTGAATCTGTGTTGCTGAGTTATCATTACATGAGAGAATCGTGTAATCCCAGCCCTTTTCCTTGATCAAAGCTTCAACTTCGCCAAATACGCCAGCCCAGTAGCTGTTTTCCAGTGACTGGATGGTGATACCGACTTTGAATTTCTCGTCGCTTGCCGGTGCAGTGGTTTCCTCACCGTCATCACCTTTTGTTGTCTCCGCAGGAGCTGCTGTGGTTGTTGTTGTGGTGATCGGATCACCTGTTCCACATGCTGCGATAAGCGATGCGATCATGATTACCGCAACAAACAATGATAGAAGTCTTTTTTTCATTTTCTTTCCTCCTTGTTTTATATAAGCAGCTTTTTGCCGCCTAATAACATAATTAATAAAGGTTCTTACATGAATTGATCAAACAATAGTGAAACATCCATCGATTATCAGATCGCTGCCGGATGTGTAAGTAGAGGCGTCGGACAAAAGGTAGATAACAGCCCCTGCTAATTCTTCTGGTGTTCCCATTCTCTTATAAGGGATCGAAGCAAGCCATTTCTTCTGATACTCAGGATTTGACTTGGCTGTGATTGCTGTCTTGATATATCCTGGGCTGATCGAGTTGACACGGATACCCTTATCAACCAATTCAACGGCAAGAGATTTTGTCAGATGCATAACCGCTGCCTTCGAAGCATTATACGATGCCTGTTCCTGAGGAATATTAACTATCGTTCCAGACATAGAGGCTACATTAACAATATTTCCCTTTTTCCCATTCGCGATCAGATACCTGGCAAAAGACTGGGCAACGTAGAAGACGCCGTGTAGATTGACATCAATTACCTTACGCCATTCAGCTGGCTCAAGCTCCAGAGCACCCTTATGCATGCATATTCCAGCATTGTTGAAAAGCAAATCAAGCGTTCCGAGATCAGCAGCTGCCTGATTCATGCATTTTGCTACCATTTCCGGATCTGTAACATCGCAGATGTAGGATGCGGTTTTAACACCATATTCTTTGGCAATTCTGTTCGCAACCTCAGAAGCATCATTCAAATCAAATATGGCAATATCAGCACCTGCGTCAGCAACATATTCCGCGATAACTTCGCCAATTCCCTGATACCCACCCGTGACTACACATACTTTGCCTTTGAGCGAAAAAATATCATGTTTCATAGTTAAACTTCCTCTCTTAATTCAACGATCGTTCCAACCAGAGAGCTATCTTGAAAACGATTTAGATTATCTTAATTGATTTTATAAATAGTTATGTAAATTGTTTTCAAAAGCTCTTTACAACAAAATAAACTATTATGCGCTCGCTGTCAACACTTTTTTTATGCTATTTGTCATAAGGCAGACGGTTGTATTGATAATCTGGAAACAATTTATTCATATTTGTAACAGAGCTTGCTAAACAGGCTTGCATTCTAAATGGGGAGAAAAAGTATATATGATGGTGCTCATGGGATATAATAGGAACAGATAATTTGTTTTGCAGGATGCCTGCAAGTTCAAAATGAACATTAAAACGGAGATATTTTATGTATGGAAACATTTCTTCCGAATTATCATAATTGTATTGTGAATATAACCGTTTCCTTGATGAATTACTTCGGGGCAAATAGTCATAACGGCAGCAATAAGATCATTGATGATTGTCTGAAGCAGGATTATAAAAATATAATCTTACTTACTCTTGATGGCATGGGCAACAATTTCGTCAATAAGAACATGATTGAAACGTCATTTATTCGCAAACATCTCAGAGGCACTATCACCTCAGTCTATCCCTGCACGACAACTGCAGCGACATCAAGTATAAATACCGGACTTAATCCTTCTGAGCATGGATGGCTTGGTTGGAATTCCTGGTTCAAAGAATATGGGGCAATAGTTGATCTGTTCCTTGATCGCGACAGTTTATCAGGAGCAGCTATTACCCCATCACCTGCGAAGAAGTATCTATCTGTTCCTTCAGCTTTTGATCTGATTCAAAGGCAGGTTGGCGATCAGCTTAATTACAGAAGTGTGATGCCTCCTTTTGCCGTTAATGGTGTTAACAGCTTCGAAGCAATGGCAGCAAGAATATTGAAATACTGTCAGGAGCCTGGCAAGCAGCTTGTAACCGCATATTGGTATGAGCCTGACACATTGATGCATAAGCTTGGTCCAGACAATGAAATTGTAATTGAAGAAATTCATAGAATCGACAGAATAATTAACAATTTGTACGATCAGCTTGAGGATACTCTTTTGGTTATCACTGCCGATCACGGACAGACTAATATCATAGAGGAATTATTTCTCGATGATATTCCAGAGCTGATGAACTGCCTTGTGTTACCTCCATCGCTCGAGAACAGGGCAGCTTCATTCTTCGTTAAATCTGAACGCAGAGAGAATTTCGAGCAAATTTTTGCCGATATATTTCATGATGATTATTTGTTGCTTAATCGCAATGAGGTTTACAGTATGGATCTTTTTGGTCCTGGCAGGTACCATCCCAAGATCGATGATTTTCTAGGGGATTATCTGGCATGTGCCACGGGCAATAAAATGTTGAGATTCATTGGCTCTCACGATCGTGAGAGATATTATTTCAAAGGTCATCATGCAGGTCT
>CAZHQX010000045.1:0-12866 GCA_964534195.1 uncultured Oscillospiraceae bacterium | reverse complement strand
AGTTTAACAAACTGTAAAAGACCTCGTTGTTGAGACTTTTACATGAATAGGGTGAGATATGATCACAAATTCAATTGATGCCTTATTCTGAAAGATATACTTCACTTACCCTTGTCTGCTGGCTAACCACTTAACAGATCTGATATCCTGTTCCTTGAAATCGATATTTTTGTATGGCTTAACAAGCTTCGTTAATTGATCAAGCTCGTCGAATCCGATCAGGCACGAATGCTTAAGAGCCATGACGTTTTTGTGGTTATTGATTGACTTCAAATATCGTTCAGCCTCTTGAAGGTCAGCACTGATATAACCTACCGAGCGCATGTAAGCATTCCAGCGTTCATGTTCCGCCCTTGCCTGTCTGTCCAGATTCGACGGGTTTTCGATATAGCGAGCATAGTCCTGGCTTGAAGCGACACCTGCACTTCTTAGCTTGTATTGCATATGTACAACGGCCGCTATCGAAGCCTTACGATTATACTCCATCGCGTCAAAATCAGCAGCATCATAGCCAAGCCATTGATGCATTTCCAGAGCAAGCTGCTCCCATTTGCTGTGAAATACAATTTCTGTTTTGTAGATCGATAGGTTACTGCCAAAAGGCTGCAGGTTATAGCTCTGCCCCTGTCCATTTGTAAGATCAGAGATCAGACCAGCTTGTTCCGGACTGTTGATATAGACATTGATCATTGGCATATGACCGCCGAAGTTGAATCGTTCGTAAGCAGAACGGATGTTGATAGCTGTCTGCGAGCTACTGTCATCACTATTTCTTGCGACTATAACGTAGGTCACGCTCAAGTAATCACGGATCAGATCACAGAGCTGCGGACTGTCGAGGTCGGCATGTCGCAGCACTATATCGCAGGATTCAAGCAGCTCCGGACAGTTAAGTCGAAGCTTATCAAACGCAGCCGAATCGTTATCAGCGCAAGTGATTTTTAAGCTGAACCCGTCCATTTGACCACACCAGGCGGCTGTACGCAAACATTCCAGACCAATCTCACTGGCTCCGGCTATCAGTATATGTATTTTCTTGTTTTCACAATTCTGATATAGCGGTTGTTCACTGAACAGATTGAAAACCGCTGATTGACGATCATTAACACGCCTGATCTTGAGCTTGTCTTTTGCCATTGTGTCGAGAAGCATTTCTGCCTCCGGCTGCTCAGAGAATACATACACAGTCCCATTATGTGTGGATTTATACTGTTCGTTGATCGCGATCGCCTGCTGCAGATTGAGTAACTGATCGTCGGATATAAGCACCCAGCTTACCTGCTTACTGCTCATTCGCTTCAGCCAGCGAAGCTCAGTAATGCTGCTTTTTTGCAGAATCGCTCTACAGCGCTTAGATCGCTCAACGAGATCAAACAATTCGCCTTGAATTATTTCCGGCTTACCTGCGAAAACACTGCATACACGCTCTTGCTTGTGTGCAAGATCCTCAGCAAGCAGCAAGCTCTTCTCATTCAACTCAGAAAAAATATAAATTTCTTTTGCTCGCAGCCGCATTATAAGAAGCTTAGCCCGGGTAGACATTTCAAGGATATAGGTAATAATTGAACCTATCAGCAAAACAGGTGCGACAACGTACATACTTGAAATGTACAAGTGCAGCCGGTATTCCGACGTTCCCTCGAGCACAAAAGTCAGATCTTCATTGAAGAGAAATACTCTGAAGGTATTAAACAGAGAGGCAGGTATCATCGCAGAATCCACCAGATCATTGCTCAACCTATAAGAAATAAAAATCAGGAATACTGCAACAGCAGTACCGAAGAGCAGTGGATTAAGCGATTTGCGTCTATATATGGCATAGGCAGCACCTGAAGCGAAACAGATAATAGACAGAAGCATCATAGTATTGGCAAGATATTGATACATTTTAGCGCCTCCAATCAGAGCAGCCCGGCAAAAGGCACCGGCCGTCTGCCGCATTCAATTTCTTCGAACAGCTCGCGCGGTCCAATGCTGTTTACATCATCTTGACGAATGTTGTTGCTGACTGCCGGTGGCTTCTGAGTAAAACCATATTCCGAAATATCGGGCAGATGCGTAACAAATGGATAATGTCTCGCGTAAAATAAGAGTGCCTCGCCCTTATCTTTTTTAAGCTTCTGTAATTCAGACACTGTAATCAGTGGACGCTGGATCTCATGTGGCTCATATGTACGTGTATTGCCGCACATCTTGCTAAGCTCTTCAAGCAAATTGAGTTCTTTGCTGGCAAGGAAAACCCAGTTTTCACAATTTCCCTTTATTGTTTCAGCATCTTGATTATATCGTTTGAAGAGCTGGTGCATGCTTTGGACAACCAAATAGAAGCGGATATTACGGCTGCGGGCAGCTGTTATCATGGCGGGCATATCTGAAATGGCCGGTGTATTGGAAAACTCGTCAAGCACGAAGTTTACGCGAACAGGAAGTGATTTAGTTGTTTCTTTTTGAGCTTCAGTTATGAGCAGCTCATAGCATTGCTTAACAAAGGATGTAACTATGAAATGATAAGTACTGCGCTCATCAGGTACGACAATATAGATCGCGGTCTTCTTACGGCCTATGTTTCTAATATCAAAGGTTGTTTCTGATAAGTTCCTGATTAGTCTTCGCTGCAGCAGAAATGGCTTGACAAAGGCAAATAATGAAGACTGCATATCGGCTCTGGTTTTCTCATGTGAGCGGCCGACAGCGAAATAATTCAGCGCTGCTATACTCTCCTGAGGAATTATCTTCATAATCTCATCAAGATAATTCTTCTCCCATTCCGATTCCGGAATTTCCAGCATCTTATTGGTAACAGGATCCTCAACCTTGCCAAACTCGACACACATTCTGGAGAATGTTTTCACATTGATTTCTTCAAAACTACATACGTCCATCATTATGAGCAAAACCGCGACTGATATCATTCGCGCTGAGTTGACCCAGAAAACATCATTTGTCCTCATAGATGCTTCCATTGATATCGCTTCAACAAAATCATTAAGCATAGAGGTCGCTTCATCGATATGTCCCTGCTTATAAAGAAGCGCCGGTTCTTTTAGCGGATTCCACATATCCCCCTGCTCGAGATCTCTGTAATTTAGCAGCACAACATCATATCCGTTCTCCTGTGCCAACCCTGAAGTAGCATCATATATCTCGCCTTTTGGATCAGTTACTACGAAGGACTCACCGGCGTTTATCATCGTATGGACCATAGGCATACAGAATAATCTGGTTTTCTTAGAGCCAGTTGAACCAATGATAAGACTGTGAGTATCCGAATTGTCCAGATAGATTCTCTTGGTATTCGCAATCAGAGGCAAACCGCAGCCGGTAAATTTATCATCAGATAGATCTACTCTGGTCGCACTGCTCTTGATCTCATCTTGAGTGGCCCAGCGTGTCTCTTGAAAGCCGCTGCTATACTGAGAAATTTTGTGAAGATCACGATTCACCTGGCACCTCCGGGCTCCATCTCGAAGCCAATTCTTCTCTTATGCATCATTTCCTTCAGTCTGTTTACGAAGACACCACTGCTGCTATATGCCTGCAGCTCACGTGCACTAAGTACTCTATCATGGTCAAAATCATCTGCAGCACAAATCTCAAAAACAACATCCTCACACATCAAATTAAGTGTTTTAAAACCATCGAAGCATTCATTTGACCTCAGAAATTCGATCGATGAACGTAGTAAAATGACTGCATCATCTTCGAGTTTGAACTCATATGATGCCAGCCAGCCAATTACATAAGCCAGAAAATCATCCACTGACGGGTAATCAGACTCAACCTTATCGATTCTGACGTACTGTGCCAATACGCGTTCAAGCTCAGCACAAGTCTTGGTGTCGGCATTTTCTAACACAAAGATGATACAAATTGTATTGTCCATACCAGAAAGATATGTCATTAGTCTTTTAAAATGCTGCGAGCCAAAATGATCGACCCAATGGTCAAGTTCTATCGACAATACTCCTTTGAACACGCCGCGGTATCCTGTTGCGGCATCCAATTCACGCATTAATCGCCGCAGCTCAGAAAAATCACTCTCATCAGGACAGTAGTCAAGCGAGAATTCCAAACTTTTCACATTGCCATAAAAGGACATTAGTTTGGCAGCGCTTAGATATTCTCCTAGCAGCCGGATAAAATGACTTTTCCCAATGCCCGGCTTAGTGACCCAAAGTAAGTTTGGTAAAATCACCGGCATATCATTGGCGAATTTTAGATTACGCGAGACATTGCTCCATTTTTTCACAACATTTTTCATTTCAGATAATCCATATAATTGCATTATCTGATCATAATAGTATTGATTTTCCACGAATTACCTCCTGTAGTCGCTTGCTATGAAAAACGATCAAACCCATGAATGAAGGCAATATCCTCAACCTTCTCATCATATTCAGCCGATTTCTCTGGTTCATCTATTGCGGTATAAGAGCTGCTGATCATATCATAAATCTTCATCAACAGCCGCCAATGATTTCTTGTCATTCTGTTTTGATCCATTTGCTCAATTTCCTCAGCCGCCTGCTTGGCCCCGGCCAGAACCGCATAATGCTGTTCTTCATCAAAAAACTCTGTCAGCATCTCATAATCCTTCTGCCACTTAAGCAGACCAAGCATCGGAATGGGTGGTATGTCCATCTTGGAGATAAGCTCAGCGCGCAAAGAATCCGCAATGAAAAAAGTCTTATCAGCTTCCTCCAGATAATTTTTCTCTTGCTGGATGCCGCCGATGCCGCAAAGAAGATCAAACTTAAGTTTCTTGTGCATAATCGAGTCGTCCTGCTTAAGAACAAGCTCGAGCAGATGAAGCGTTCGCAAGAAAATGCTCCAGGCCGCATCAATATTGCCCTCATCCTTATGCCTGATACCACTTCGATACAGCTCCTGTAAATCAACCATTTGCCTTATCCTCCAGAATCCTTCTGGCAATAGAATCGATGCCATCCTGCATAACCAACTTAGCTTCGTACTCAGCGTCGATAGTCTTCTCACTATTAAGCTCTACGATCACGATCTTGCTGTTTTTTGCGATGATGCTCCGCACTTCAGGATTGAGATAATCACACAGAGTGATCGTTCTGTGGTTCTTCATAAGCAAGGCATGCTCACCACCTGAATAGAAGATCATCGGCTCGCCAGGTTCACCAGGCACCTTGAACGGAATGGCGATCAGCACCTCATCATCTTCATTGACCAGGACATCATAATAGCCTGCAACCTTAGTCTTAGCTTTGATCGTTTCGTAGTCCATGTTGTCTAACATCAGCTCAGCCTCCTGCCTCATTCCATCAACGCTTCAGCCCGCTTGCGATAGACCCAGGCCTGCTCTTCTTCTTCCAACTTCATATGAACAACAAATAGGTTTCTTAAGCAGTTTATTAATTTCTCAGAACACTCAGCCGCAGGATGTCGCTCAACAAGATATTCAAAAACCTCCAGTTGGCGCAAAAACAGCTCCCTTGAAGCTTCATAGTTTCCGATCTTAGCTTGATCTTCTGCTAAACAACCAATCGCAAGCGCATAATCAAAACTGATCTGAGCGTCTTCTGTTTTTGTCTGGCTCCAGACCATTCCATATAGATCAGCTGCCCTTCCGGCATAGTGTATCGCAGGCTCCATTTTTTCAAACTCATTAAGTAAAACACTTAGCTGACGGTTAAACTCAGCGATTTGACTAATAGTGTTGGCATCAAGTTCAGCAGCAGTACGTATGTATATTTCAGCCATCTTAACCGAAGCCAGCATCTTATCGTATGCTTCCTGCCAGCGTTTGTTCCGATAATAGAAAACCGCAAGCCTGAAGCTTAAATAGTAAGCACGCTTGAGATCTGAAAGGTCATTAGCTTTTTCGTATAAGGCTTCACTTAATCGTATCGCTTCAAGCGCCAGCGGCTCGTCAAAAGCTCCGCCATCACCCTGTTCGACTAACCGGTTCATATAAATCAGCGACATTCGCAGATCATCGATCCGATTAGCTCTGCGATAGAGCTCTCGATAGCAGTCGACTATTTCGCGTATAAGTTTTAGAACCAGTTCTGCCGGCTTGCCACTAGCCTCAGCGACATCCACATAGTTGATGAGAGCTTTTGCCAGTGCATCCAGACTCTCATTATTGCCGAGCTGACGATAAACCATTTGCAGCTTCTGATATCCACTGATCGCATATAACCAAGCCAATTCCAGCTGATCAGTCCTGAGAGCAGCGGATGACAGCAAAATATTACTGCCTCCTTCGATGAACACTATTGAGCGGGCATACTCCTCATTGACCGAGTCATCCAAGCCATTATCAGAAACATATTTATCGATCATGCCAAGCGATGCTTCAAGTACAGCTATTGCCTGATAATAGTCATCATCCGCATATAAGACGCTTGCGATCTTGTACTGCACTACAAGATAATTGTTCAGCGATCTTATTGATGGCTGCTCAACAAGCTCTTCACGGGAATAATCTGCAGCCTTGATCAATACATGAATTGATAAGCGATGATCAGCCTTATCTAACAACGCCGCGAGCCTGTTATATATCCCGGCAAAAGTCGTGAACCCAAGCCAATTCGTCTGATCCTGACGATCAGAAAATTTTTCTTCAGCCACCGCGGCAAGTGTCGAAAATATTTGTGAACCTAAACGACGATCATTTTCTGTAGAATCAATGAGTGGATAGAATACTTCACAGAAGAAAGAAGCCAGATTTCTGAAACGCTCAGCAGAGCTGAAGCTCACAATTGTTCTATCAAGAAGATCACTTCCGCCCTCTCTCAGAATACTAATCAGCTTTCTTGCTTTGCAAGCTGCACTATTTGGGTTATGCTCCTCAGCTATTAGTTCATCAGCAATAAACGACCCATCACTTAATAGAAACGCAATTCTGAGACCACTAAGCTGCCGCAGGCCATCTCCGGGCCCAAGAGATTTCAGATAATCAAGTAAATACGTATTATATAGATTAATATCAGATCTTCTGGAATCAATAATACTGACAGCTGCAACATCATTGCCAAAACTGACAAATCCTGAATCCTTATGATTAACGAATGGCCTGAGATAACGCATTAATCTGGTAAAATCAATCGTCGACCAAGGCAGATCTTGAAGCTCAAATATGCGTTCAAGATCATGTTCACGCAGACCATCCGGAGCAATCGCCAGCAGAGCATATACATGATCCGCGATCTCTGGAGCAATTTTCCTGCCCACAGCCTGGAGATATGCATAGGCTGCTTCATCAGTTTTTTCAGGGAACTCTTCGATAATTCTAATCATCTGGGCGGTCAGCTCAGCTGCGTTATTGGCACTTCGCAAATCACCGCTGTCCATCATCAGCAGACGATTGACCAACAGGCTGATATAAAGCGGATTGTAGCAATCCCCTTGATCAACGATCGTATCAACGACCTCAATATCAAGCTCCTTATGGTTTCTCTCGAGAAGATTATAGATCATTAATCTTGCCTGAACAGGATATGCCAGACCATATATGTAAAGCTCTTCTGATCTGTCCTGATAGCCATAAACGATGTCCAGCTCATAATCATCAGGACAAGTCATTATGAATTTCACCTTCGAACCGGGGTGGTCAGGCAAGAAGAACATCAGAGGTAATCCTTCGTTACTCAGCTTATGCAGGTCATCAATCAAGAATACCAACGCAGACTTATCACGCTCCTCATAGACCGCAGCCAAATGCGTTAAATATTTCTGCAGAAAATTAACTGAACTGGACTCAGACTCATTATGCTCCTCTAGCTCCAACTCAACCTCCAGAATCCATACCATATAAGCCAAAAGATCATGCAGACTGCTGCTATTTTCATCATAGGCACAGAAGAAAGGGGCAACAAGACAGCCTCTATCCAGCAGCATCGCTCCTGCCTGGCATAGCAGTGTTGTCTTACCGCTGCCAGGTGTTCCTTTTAAATAAACAAGCTGCCTCTCTTTGCCAAAAACTTCATTTGCGATCAGCTCTACAAAAGCATCATTACCAGCCGAAGTCTCGTTTTGCAGAATGAGCCGGTGATGAGCCGACCTGTTGACTTTTGCCGGTGTATTAAGCTCCTCTGACTGCTCCCACTGAGCATTGAACATATCAAGAAATCTCTGGAGTATCTGATCACGTAGCTTGTCCAACCCGATCAGTTTCTGATTCTCCTGATCCCAGTCAGCGTCGTAGCAAATTATCTTATCAGCAAAATTACTCTGAAGCTTTGATTTGAGGCTGTCCAAGAGCTGTCTGTGAACCTCATCCTCACAGACATAGTCCTCTCTGCTCTGTGGATCCATCTTATCCAGGTCCAGAGGGTTTCTGATGCAAATTACGCAGTTGTCAGATTGTTCAGCATGTGACAGTAAACCATACTCGATCTCAAGCGCTGTGACACTTCGCTCGGTATCATCCAGCTCGAAGCTTTTTCGACCGGCTACATCAACAATATACTTACGATCTGGTATCCAGCCATATCTGTCACCAATAAAAATAAGCATATATGGCTGACTCTTATCAATTTCATCGAGGCAAACATTGAGTACCTTATGAGCGCTCTCGTCTGAATCTAGTTCATTGGTATTGACGCCCCATCTTAGATCAATAAAATGAAGATAGTCCTGATTCTGTTCTGCATATGCATTGAGTGCCGGAATTATGTCAGTATGAAGCAGATCCCTCTCAGATTGCATGTCGCGAAATGTACTCGATACAAAAATAGAACGCATTGACACCTCCAGGATGAACGATCAAAATGGACATATGAAATTTTGCTATTAAAATAATACCACTCAAATGACAGCCACAAACAGCAAACCTTGTCATTTTTTGTAAATTTTCAATATTTTGATATCTAAATAAGATAGATACAGTTGAATATGCAGCCTAATAACACAAAATTGTGCTATCAGATACAAGGTGAATATGCGTAAAATAAGAATATTCCTGGCCTCTTCGATCGGAGAACTGAAACTGGACAGATTGGCAATAAGCGAAATGTCACTCGAACTGAACGATGAGTTGATCGATCAGAATATACGCTTGCAGCTATTCATGTGTGAGCATTTTGATACGTCAATCGCGATGGCCGGGAAACAAAATGAGTATAATGACTTCATCCGCCAGCCCTGTGATATCTTCATTAACCTCTACTACAATAAGCTCGGAGGCTATACTCTTGAAGAATACCAAATAGCGCTTGATACCAGACAGAAACACGGTCAGCCTCAAATTTATATATTTGCAAAAGGCGAAGCCCTCGAGTCTTCCTCTGAAATGCAGGATTTATTCTTGAAGGCACAAGCAAATGATGTGACTGTGACCCATTATAAATCTCTGGATGAAATCGCTGATCTTTATAAACAAATAGTAATGTCATACATATACAGGAAAACTTGAACAGAACAGTACAGTACGCCCCATTAAACTTGAACAACCAGACATTTGCATGATCAAACCAGTTCAGGCAAGCTGAACTCCTGACCGTAGAAGTTCCACCACTCCTCGATATCTTGATTCGTCAAACAGACAAATTCCATATGTTGTCCGCAAATCGCGTTAATATCGGTTAAGTCCTCTGGCACATCTTGAAGATCATCATCCAAGCTGATAACGTATGCGCGCTGCAGCTTCAGGAAAAGCATTGATTTATGAAGGGCAGTCAGACATGAGTTTTCATCCAGAAGCTTTTCCAGTTTATCAACAGCATCATTCATGAAGCTTATCGCGTATTCTGATTTGACTATGCCGGTCAATTGAATAACCAACTTAGTATAATCCCAGGCTAAAAGGCAGAAAGCGTCCTCACGCCCATCAGGTGATTCCGCAAAAAGAACTCTGCTAACAGCATCAAACGCGACGTCCAGGTGATTTGCTGCCAACTCGTAATTATCATTGCTGATCGCTAAAATAATATACTCATGATAGCAGGTCATAAGCGTATGAATATCAGGCCAGTTCTGCCAGGAAGCAGCGTCATTGATTGCTGTCAGTGCAGCAATCGCGACCGCATATCCGGATATGGCAGCTTCGGCATCATCCAGCATGAACTCTGCCTCTGCCAGTTGAACCTGCAGCAGTGCATAATCATGGATCAACTCCCGCTCAATATTGCCATCGCTTCCCACCTGGACCAGGCTCAGGCCTTCGATCGCCATGTCTTTTGCCAGCATAGGCTCATTTGATAATCGATGAAACAGAGAAGCTGCGATGTGATAGGTTGGACGATATCGCTTAAGTAAGCCGCTGAAATCTCCGCCGGTCTGCTCAGGGTATAACAGACATTGATCGATCGCAGCTTTCGTTTGTGTGATCATCTGCCCGGCTGCCTCAAGCTCAGAGCTATCCCTCTGCATTTTCTGAATATAGAAACACAGTATCTGATCAAGAATGAAAAGCATGAAAGTTAGATCGCTGACAGCATTACTGCCCATTTCAACGAAAACGCGATCCCAGTACTTATCGATCAAAGCAGACTCCTTGATGTACTGCTCAACATTTTGCGGGGTCAATATATAAGATTGTCTAGCTAACAAAATTTGAACAGTCAGCAAGGCGGACTGAATGAAGACAGTGTTATTATTAGCAGATGATAGTTCCAATATCTCATCTATCAGTTCCGATACCTGCTCGAGCTCGCTATTTTCCAACTGATAGCCAAGCTTCTGTTTTGATTCGATCAATGCAATAACTGTCTTCGTATACTCAGCCAAATAGACATCAGGTGCTTTGGTGTATAGAAACTTCGCGTAATCAACAGCATCATCAAGATAAAACTCAGCCCCGGTAAAGTTACGATCCAGACTACAATAGCGAGCCCTCAGTGTATATGCTCTCAAGCTTAGATCGGCATAACGGCTGCTGTCCTCTATAACAAAATCCATTTTTTCGCGCCACAGAGTTTCCTCTATCTCATTAGCTTGTGAATAATTTCCGGCCTCGAAATGAATTTCGCTCAACAGCAGATATGCTTCCAAAATCCTTCTGGCATGCTCAGAAACATTCTCCTGAACGATCTCTGGTTCTATGTGCTCAAGGATTTTTATTTCATACTCGACAAAAGCCCGCGCCCGATCCAGTCTGCCAATTTTCCTATATGCATTTACCTGAAGCTTAACAAACTCATGGAACGCTTCTGCATAAGTGATATCGAAGTCAGAAGCGAAATCATCGCTTAGATAGTACGCTTCAATATCCTCGACAATGGTATAAAGCTGTTCCTCTTTCTCGGGAAGCTGCAGATAAATATTGCCCATTAATGTTCCAGTCAGAATATGCAGATTTTTCTCATTATCACCAGCAAGGAATTGTCCTGCCTTATCCTGAGCATATTGCCCTTCGATCGCTACAAGATGATCCAGTGCTTCGTCTGACCTGCTTAAAAGATAGCAGGCCTTGGCAAGCTTATACCTGAGCGTGCGGATTCTGAACATGTCGGGATTCTGTTCAAGCTGCAAATGGAGAAACAGGCGGTTTCCAATCGTCAGCGCTTCACTGATCTCATGATGCTCCAGCAACCATTCGACCAATAGCAGCATACCTCTCTTCGGCAGATTATGAAGCTCTTCAACTCGAGCGGCTTCGCGCAATGTCTGAAGCACCGCCTGATAATCATCAGACCACATAACATTTGCGGCTCGCAGTATATCAAATTTCTGCAACAGTTCATTAACACTTATCTGTAGCTTATTTATAACCAGATCAGCTGCCTGCTCCGCTGCTTCGATATCAGATTTGATTTCATCGAAGCATAAGATCTCATTCGCACCCTCGTAATCTCCCCGCTCAAACAGGCGATAGGCTTCCTTCTGACGCTGCGACAAGCTGCCGGACGCGACATTATCTGCCATCGACATTGCCGCCTTAAGAATGTTAGCTTCGATATGATCGATACGTTCACGCAGCTCGTTTCGCTTATCAGCCGCTGCCATAAACTCAGCAGCGATCTGTTGATCGCCCTCATTGTCAGCACGAAGCTCTCTAAGCTCATAGAAACGGGAATTACTCTGCTTATATTCCTGCTGCAGTGCTTGCAGAGACTTGTTTTCAGCACCGCAGGGGACATCATAGATCGACATATAATTGTCGCCACCGATCAGGACCTGTCCACTCTTACATTCAAGATCGATACTTCGTTCCAAAACTCCTATTTGCATCAGCAGTGAAAATTTCAATGTATCAATATGCCAATAGAGGTTGTAATAGTGACCAAGCTCTTGATCAAGCCGCTGCATAAAGCCTGAGACATTATCAGCAATACTAACACTGTCTGCGCTCTCAGCTTCACCAACCTGCCGGAAATAAGTAACGATCTTTGGCTTGCCTTTTCTCTTAAACTGTTCAAGAGCCATCTCGAAGCTGGCGTCCATAATCTCATCCGACTGATGAAACCATATGATAAAAACCATTTCACAATCGGCAAAAGCCTCTGAATCAGGTATGCCTCTGGCTTTTAGAAGCTGGAAGTATAGCCCCTTATCTTCATACTTGTCGTTCAAATGATTGACCAGATCAGCAATAGCCATCCGATCCTCAGTCAGAGCTTGTTCCGTAGCAGCAAGAAACAATTTGATCTTCTTCACAACAGCGCCTCCGATAATGTAATTATTTTAAGCAGTCAAAATAATTCTATCACTATTATCAGATCAAGAGATATAAGAACACGCCCTAAACAAGTAAATAATTGATAAACTTTTATTCATAATAGTAACAGCAGTTTCCGAGAAAATACACCAGCAGCAGTAAAATTAACTCACTAAGTTTCTATCAACCTGATAGGCAATCAATTGTCATATTCTGATCATAGGAATTCTACAAGGAGACACGAATATGAAGACTTTTACAGATTATCTGAATACAATTGAAGACCCTGGCAAAA
>CAZHQX010000044.1:6096-12906 GCA_964534195.1 uncultured Oscillospiraceae bacterium | reverse complement strand
CAGAAAATATCCCAGAGTGAGATCGATGGTGTTCAATACCGTCGGGCGAAAACCTGGAGAATAGCCTTAGCGCAGATGAACAGTGGCGCCAGTATGACTTTTTACATTCTAATGACTTATGCCAGTTATGTCGCTAATGCAGGTTATGGTATCGCTACTGCTGTGATTGGTCTTATTCTGACTAGTACAAGAATTTTTGATGGGTTCACTGATCCGCTGATAGCTCTTCTGATCGACAAGATAAACACCAAGCATGGAAAAATAAGGATATTCATGGTTGGTGGCTGGCTGCTGGAATCACTTGCTATTTTCCTGATGTTTATCTGGGCAAGTGGAAAAGGCTTCGGCATTCCAATGTTTATTGCTCTCTACGCTCTCTATATTATTGGTTATACCATGAACAATGTTGTTCATCAGATCATCGGTCCGGTTATGGTCAACGACCCTAAACAGCGTCCTTTGGTTAGTGTTTGGAGTACAGTTTACAACTATTTGGTTCCAATGATCGTATCTATGGTCATTACGGTTGGTATATTGCCAAAATTTGGTAATCAGTACACGGTGGAAATGCTCTCATTAAGCTCAATCGTGAGTGTTTCAATATCATTCGTCTTACTAGTATTTGCCTGTATTGGCGTATCCGATGCAGACAGGCCTGAAAATTTCCGTGGCGTCAATGCTGTTGACACAAAAAACAAAGTATCTATCAAGGACATGTGGAAGCTGTTAAAAGAAAACAGAGCACTGCAAACTTTTATAGTATCCGCAGCTTCAGATAAGCTTGCTCAGCAGACAGGCTCGCAGGCTATCGTCGCAACCATGCTCTACGGAATTATCATCGGTAATATTCAGCTTGCTTCAATAATCGGTTTGATCGCGATGCTTCCATCAATAATATTTGCCATACTTGGTGCGAAATATGCCGGTAAGCATGGCAACAAGGAGTCTATTGTCCGTTGGTCTTTTGTCTCAATTTTTCTGGCAATCGCAAGTGTTGTTTTCTTCGTGCTGGTTGATACGAGAAGCATCACTGTAGCAATTGTTCCTACAATAATATTCTTCCTGCTTACACTGCTGCTGAATGGCTCAAAAATGTGCATTACGACTGCGACAAATGCTCATACCGCAGATGTTATCGATTATGAGCTTGATAGATCTGGTAAGTTTTTACCAGCTGCTGTAACTGCCACCTACAGCTTCATTGACAAGCTAATATCATCACTAGGAGCAAGTATCGCAGCAGGAGCTGTAGCACTGATCGGTTATACAACAACGATGCCACAACCAACAGACGCTCTAACCTCTCCTGTATTTACGGTAACCATGCTGCTGTTTTACGGTCTGCCCATAATAGGCTGGGTTTTAACTCTTATAGCTATGAAGTTCAGCCCGCTTTCCAAGCTGAAAATGGTTGATATCCAGAGGAGCATACACGACAAGAAGCAGGCGGCGCTAGCTAATCATCCCGCCAATGATTTGACCGCTGCTGTTCCCGAAAACTAACCGGAGTCAGGCCAGTCAGCTCACGGAAAACCTGACTGAAATAACTACGGTTTGAGAATCCCAGCTGATTGGATATTTCCTGGACGCTATGATCTGAGCTAGACAGTAAAACCTTGGCCCGCTCGACTTTTGCCGCTTTGATATAGTCATTGATGAAGTAACCTGTTTCTTCCTTAAACTTTCTGGTTAGATAGTATTCGGAATAACCGGCAAAAGCTGCCAGATCAGATGCTTTGATCTTAGTATCAAAATTGAGCTCGATAAAATCGCAGCATTTCTGAATCACTGGAGAAAGTCGAGGATTGGTACGGCTGCGGTGTACCCGCTGGATGAAGTCGTCGTACATGATGCTGGCGATCGGTGTCAAATCGGAATAGTCTGCAGACCGTTCGACTGCTTGTATATAGGAGTCGCCAAGAGAATATGCTTCCTCCGGGGAGAGGCCGCCCTCAATGGCGGCACGACAGACGATCGAGGTGAAAACGATGATGGAGTCCTTGCCCTGGCGCAGAGGATCAGAACTCTGAATAGGTACACCGCTGCTGATGAGCATGGAGTTATTTAAGGCTGATTTGTAATTGAGATCTCCATTTCGCACCATCTGCAGCATTGCCTGCTCGGCTGACCAGACCTTATGTCTATCACGCTTCTCGCTTTTTGACTGAGTCAAATCATGTTGAGATGACGTAAGATTCAGATCGCTGGCTTGCAGACGATCACCTGTTAGACAGTAATGAAGCATGAGCATATATCTTGATAAAATAATATTTTGTGCAACAGGTACGCGAGGAAGTGCTCCCATAAGTTCATGCTTCCAGGATAAGCTGAATTCAAGATTTGCATAGTGTCTGAAACCATTTTCGATTGCCTGCATAGAGAGATCATGGAAAAAAACCGGACCTATAGCGTAGTACTTTTTGAGACCATCCTCTGTTTGTTCGGCAGCAGCACCCCAGATCAGTCCCATAGCGGTACCTAGCATTATGGGAGAATCAAACTGACTAAAATGGTCGAGCATTCTGCTCTTACAGCCAAATATGGAAAAAGCTGTCGCGAACAGCGTTTCATCTGGACAATTTGAGTGGAGCAGCTGGCCAGAGGCATCATAGCACCATGTATATACATCGCTGCCGCATCTGACTAGTTCCTGAAACAGGTCGATATTTTGCTTGCTGTTCATAATGTAACCTCAAATATTGAACGACTATAGCCTCAAACGAAATAAAAATTAGCTTGCTGCTATGGTAAATTAGTTCTAGAAACCAATTATAACAAATAATTAACAGTTCATATACAATAATAGTTCATTTTAGGAGAAACAGATGAGAAGAGTAATCAATCTTAATAGTAATTGGGCCTTTATCAGGCAGGCTGCATCATATGAAGACGCTGTCGGAGCATCAGGATCGATCGTGAGCCTGCCGCATACCTGGAATGCTGAAGATGGTCAGGATGGCGGCAACGATTATTATCGTGGGACCTGTTGGTACCGTTATGATTTCAAGAGCCCGGAGCTTGATTCTGGTGAGAGAGTTTTCATTGAATTTATGGGTGCAGCAATGACCGCAGAGGTTTATCTGAATGGGAAATCACTCAAAATTCATGAGGGCGGTTATTCAACATTTCGGGTAGAACTGACTGAAGTGCTTCAAGAAGATAACATACTTATAGTTTCAGTTGATAACTCGGAAAATAACAGAGTTTATCCACAGCTGGCTGACTTTACCTTCTATGGAGGGATTTATCGCGACGTCAATATGGTAATTGTACCGCAAACTCACTTTTCGCTCGATAGATCTGGTGGACCGGCGCTACAGGTGACACCAGTTGTTGAAGGCGATAGAGCTGTTGTGACGATCGATGTTTGGGTAACCGGCGAAGATACAGATATTGCTTTAGCAGTAGGCGAGATCGAGAGAAGCGTGAGAAGCGATAATGGCCATGCGCAGGCAAAAATGGTAATTGAAAATGTCAGGCTATGGGAT
The DNA here is from genome assembly GCA_964534195.1 of uncultured Oscillospiraceae bacterium. GTDB lineage: Bacteria > Bacillota > Clostridia > Saccharofermentanales > UBA5734 > JAAYFZ01. Next base: position 9,418 of record CAZHQX010000044.1, on the reverse strand, counting down.
GGTATCAATGATCCGTACCTCTATACTGCGACCGCAACAATCGAAGATGATAGTGTCTGTACAAGATTCGGCTGTCGCAGCTTCTCTGTTGATCCGCAGCAAGGCTTCATCCTTAATGGCCGCAGATATCCGCTTAGAGGAGTCAGTCGTCATCAGGATCATGCAGGTGTCGGCAACGCCCTTACACATGATATGCATGAAAAAGATATTACGCTGATCCGAGAAATAGGCGCGAATTCAATCAGGCTTGCTCATTATCAGCATGCTCAGGAATTCTATGATTTGTGTGATGAGCAGGGTCTTATTGTTTGGGCGGAAATACCATACATCACAAGCCATATGAGCAGTGCCAGAAATAATGCTTTGAGCCAGATGCAAGAGCTGGTAATTCAAAACTATAACCATCCATCGATCGTTTGCTGGGGTCTTTCTAATGAAATAACCGCTGCCAGCAAGGTTGATGAAGACCTCCTGAACAGCCATAGAGAGCTGAATGATCTATGCCATAGACTTGATAGCACCAGACCGACGACAATAGCTAATGTTTTCATGCTGGAAACAGATAATGAAATGTTGGAAATAGCTGACATCAACAGCTACAATTTATACTTCGGCTGGTACCTGGGAACACTAGAACAAAACGATGAGTTCTTCGATGAGTTTCATGCGAAATATCCCGATCGCTGTATCGGCTTCTCCGAGTATGGTGCTGATGCCAATCCACGGTTCCAGAGCCCTGATCCAGAGAGGGGAGACTATACCGAGAGTTATCAGGCTATCTATCATGAGCATATGCTTCAGATGATCGAGAAGCGTCCCTGGCTTTGGTCTACATATGTCTGGAATATGTTTGACTTCGCTGCCGATGGCCGTGATGAAGGCGGTAAAAACGGCCTCAATCAGAAGGGCCTGGTTACCATAGACCGCAAAGTGCGAAAAGACGCCTTCTACCTGTATAAAGCTTATTGGAGCAATGAACCATTTGTTCATATCTGTGGACGAAGATACGTTAACAGGGCAGAGGAGCTGACCGAAATTAAGGTTTACTCAAATCAAGACAAAATTGATTTGTACCTCGATGGTAAACTGTTAGCAAGTCAGAAGGGGTCGAGAGTATTTAGGTTTGAGGTTCCAATTAATTCAGAACACTTAATCGGCGTCAAATCAGGTGGCCTGACTGATGAGATCACAGTTGTAAAGTGTGAAGAAAAGGACCACTCATACATGTTTGATCAGAGAGGCGACATTGTAAATTGGTTTGATCGAGACGCTATCGATCCGAACTTTTACTCGATAGAAGATACACTTGCTGATCTGCGAAATCATCCTCAGGCAGCCATGATGATCGATCAAATGATGGCAGGTGCATCAGCCAGCCGAGGGGATGTTGCCGAATCGGTAAAAGACAACCCCAACCTACAAAAAATGCTTGGCCGCATGAAGCTATCCGCTTTGCTCAAGCAAGCTGGTGATAGCATTTCGATTGAACAACTGCAGGGACTGAACGATATGCTGCAAAGGATCAAGAAAATTACCGAGGAGAATTGAAATGGCGCTAATGGCAATTCAGCAGATCATGCTGGGCAGTGCTCTAGGCAATCAACGAGAGGCTGAGCAGACCTTGTCAGCTGTAAAAGCGGCGGGTTTCCAAGCTATTGAACTTAATGGGTTCATGATTCGCAAAACACCAGCCATTGTGCGCCTCTTGACCAGTATGGCTGGTATGCCGACAGGTCGCAGCGGTAAGCTGAACTGGATCGATCTGGTTGCTGAGGCGGGGCTTCAGGTAGTCGCGATTCATGAAGCGCTGCCAGCAATACAAGACAATATGCAGGCTATTGTAGAAACAGCCAGATCATATAATTCAAAAAACATCGTGGTCACTGGTATGTATAGATTTGATTATTCAGATCGCAATGCTATCCGCTTGCTTGCCGATTCGCTTAATATTGCGGGAGAAAAATTGACAAAATATGGATTGAAGCTGTTGTATCATAATCATAATAGTGAGTTTCTTAAGGTTAGTGGCGATATGAATGCATATCAACTGATAATTAAACAAACTGATCCGCGCTATGTGAATTTTGAATATGACTCCTATTGGACTGCTGAGGCAGGCGCTGATCCGATCAAGTGGATGGAACTGCTTGGGAAGAGGATGAAGCTATATCATGTCAATGATCGCGGCAGCAGGGCGAATGGCATAACTATGACACCAATCTTGAAAAGTGACAGTATTGAGCTGGGCCGTGGCAATATGGAATTGGATACTCTCATTAAAACAGCACTGGATCATGATGTGGATGCAATTATTTTAGAGAGCCACAGAAACTGGATAGACAAATCGCCCGTCAAAAGTATGCAGATCAGCGCGGATTTCCTTCGCGAATATCTGTAAACAAGGAGATCAATATGCAAGAACTAAGAGAAGCATTTATAACATCAACACAAAGCTATATGGAAGGCTCGGTCAATCTTTTTGAGCAGTGCTTCATCACCGATGAGATTAGCAAAGCACGCTTGCAAATAACTGCACTTGGCCTATATGAAGCAGAAATAAACGGTGCCAAAGTTGGTAAGCAGCTATTTGCTCCCGGATACACATATTATCACCGCAATCTTCATTATCAGGAGTACGATATTACCAACATGCTGCAGCAAGGTGAGAACGTATTCAGGGTGTTTCTGGCGCAGGGCTGGTATTGCGGCCGCTTCACACATGAAAATAAAATTCAGATATATGGCGACAAATCGTCAGTTTCCTGGATCCTCACAATAACAGAAAACACTGGCAAAAGCCGGGTTTTTAAGTCTAGTGACATAGCATCGGATTTTCTGACAAATGGTGTTTTCGACGGACAGGTTCGAGAGCTTGTATCACCTTATACTTATGCTGGCTTCTACGATGGAGAGGTGTACTTTGCCGAAGGCAATGCAATTGATGAAGCCCCGGTGTATTCTATTTCAGGAAATTATAAGCCGCAGATATTCACAGGGCAGCTGCCTGAAATCATAGAAAAGCATGATGTAGCTGTCAAGCTGCAAGAAGAGATAGAAATCGCGGAAGTGATTAAATATGATGATAGGACTATCATCGATTTCGGACAGAATTTTGCCGGTGTAATTTCAATTGATCCCAATAAGCTTGATGGCAATGAGATAAAAATCAGACATGCTGAGTTGCTTAATAGTGATGGCAGTCTCTATACGGCCAACCTGCGCAAAGCGAGGGCTGAACTTGTTTATCATAAGGGCAGTGAGATGAAGATATATACGCCGCGTTTCACGTACATGGGCTTCCGATACATCGAAATAACTGGCG
>CAZHQX010000044.1:0-5996 GCA_964534195.1 uncultured Oscillospiraceae bacterium | reverse complement strand
ATATATACGCCGCGTTTCACGTACATGGGCTTCCGATACATCGAAATAACTGGCGTAGATTATCAGGATGGTCTCATAACAGCTCATGCGATATACGATTCGATGGCTCGGACAGGCGACTTCGAATGTGGTCATGATCAGGTTAACAGACTGTTTCAGAATCAGATCTGGGGCCAAAAATCGAATTATATTGAGGTGCCTACAGATTGTCCGCAGCGTGATGAACGCATGGGTTACACCGGTGACGGACAGGTATTCGCCTGGACTGGCAGTTACAATTTCAATACTGAGAATTTCTGGAGCAAGTTCTTGAAGGATATTCGTTATAGCCAGATGGACAATTCCGAAGGCTATGTAGCACCAACTATTCCAGCTGAGGGGCCTGGAGGTATCGGTTTTTTGAATATGCTTGGCTGGGGCAACGCAGTTACAATTATTCCAGAAATGCTGGAATGGCAGTATGGGACTTCAAAACACCTCGAAGCACAATACGAGAGCATGAAACAATTTGTGGAGTGTGAGATCAACCATATGGAGGGTAAAAACCTCTGGCTTGGAGCTAATCTTGGCGACTGGCTGATGATGGGAAAAGATATCGCTTATATGGCGCGCTCAAATGGACCGGTTTCAAACTCGTTCATTGTTAACGATTTGCGTATCATCAGTGAATATGCCAGAAGAACCGGCCGCGTCGAAGATGCGCATAAGTATGAGAAGCAGCTGGAGGCAACTCGGAATGCCTATATTTCAGCCTTTGTAGAAAACGATGGCAGCATGCGTGATGATTATCAAGGAGCTTATATAATGGCGCTGCGCTATGTACTGCCAGATGGCGACTTGAAAAAGCATGTTTACGATAAATTGATCACCCACCTCAAGGAAGAAGGAATACAGACTGGCTTCTTCTCCACGGAATTTCTGCTGCCTCTGCTCGCAGAAAATGGCGATAGTAGATTGGCCTATGACCTGCTGCTTTCAAAAGATTGTCCTGGCTGGATTTACCAGATAGAGCGTGGGGCGACGACTATGTGGGAGCGTTGGGATTCGATTCTTCCAGATGGCAGTGTTAATGAGAGTAAAATGTCGAACGACAACATGGTTTCCTTCAATCACTACGCCTTCGGCAGCGTAGGGCGTTTCTTTTACCAGAATATTTTGGGGATCAAACCGCTCGAGCATGGTTATAAAAAAGTTCAGCTCAAGCCTTGTCCAGACCAGCGCTTAGGCTACGCAGCCGGTTCTTATGATTCAGCTGCTGGCTTGATCAAGTCCTCGTGGCATTACGCTGAAGACCATGTTCGCTTTGAGTTTGAGACACCTGTTGATGCGATCATTTATTTGCCGGATGAGAGCATGCATGAAGTAGGCCCAGGTGCCTATAAATATCAGATTACGTTATGATGTTTGGCTGAAAAGAGCAGTATCGAGGTCAAAATACCTTGATACTGCTCTTGTAGCTGTATTGCTTGTCTTAAATGAGCTTATACAATTGTTTCAAAACAAATGTACAGTCAGAAAAATTACTGCTGACAAAGACGAAACCAGAGATACAACAGTGATCTGAGTATTTATTGATGGCCCGGCTGTATCCTTGAAAGGATCACCAACGGTATCGCCGATTACTGCTGCTTTGTGAGCATCAGAGCCCTTGCCGCCGATGAAGCCTACCACCATAGTGAAATAATAGTCATAAGTCCGGCTTGTATTTGTGCAATTATTAATGTTCGTGAGTATAAGCTCATGGTCAGAGATCAGTTCGTGTGCAAATACAGTGAAGTAATCTGATAAATTTATATTAAACTGGTATTAATACCAAGAGGGTTAATCAGAAGGGGATTTTTTCTTATCTTCAGAGGTTCGAATCTCAGAATAGGCAAATATCGCTATTCGACTAATAGCAGGAGGTTCACTATGGTATCACTAAATAAATTGGTTGAAGAATATACTCAGCAGCTAGAACAGGGGCGGGTTCAGCTTGCATACAGAGGAATAATGTCATTTTTGTCCGACTTAAGGGCTCATATTGGTAGAATGCACACTGAATACACCGTGAGCGCTCTCTATTTCGGTTATATGGACATGACATATTTCGCAATTTTATCGCAGCCGATGAAGGAGAAGCGTCTTAAGACAGCAATCGTGTATCTACATCAAGAAAATAGATTTGAGGTCTGGCTCGGAGGGATCAACAGGGCTGTTCAAGCAGAGTATATTCAGAAGCTTAAACATGTTGATTTAGAAGAGTATAAGCTTTCTCAGGTCAGCCCAGGAGTAGATTCGATTGTCGAACATGTAATAGTTGAGAAACCTGATTTTGATAGTCGTGAGAGTTTGATTGAGATGATTACATCGGAGGCGATTGAGTTTTCCGAGAAACTGATGAGGATTATTGCATAGAATTAATTGACAAAAAGCAAGTGGAGTTTCCCCCACTTGCTTTTTAAAATTTCAAACAAGTTAGTTTTGACGCTGATTACTTAATATGAATCATGTATTGCTTGCTTCGTTATTAGCAAATTTTAGTTTTCTTCTAATAACCAAAGCTCCTGTCATAAGGACTGCGAGTGTTAGAATAGCCCACATGTCGTTTCTGTTTTCACCTGTTTTCTGCATTTGATTGGAATCAATTGCGATGTCATCTGCTGCAGCAAGTGCCTCAGCGGCTGGGATGTTCAATTGCAGTATCGCAAATGGTGAGAAGCTATCGGCTTCAAATGTGATCCAGCCATCAGCAACGGTTGTTTTCAGCAGTTCGACGGTTCCATCAGCTTTCATATGTGCGATAACTGTTTTGGCCGGGTCGAACCCGTCTGGCAAAGGAATAGATATGGTTACTTTGCCATCTACTGGCTGTACTGATTCTGATCCGTTTACTGTCTTAAGATCAAGATCAAGCAAGAAAACCTTCTCGATTTTTGCATCTTCTTCTGAACTACTCTTAAGCTTTGCCTGAGTCAAAATGCGGTTAACCTCTTCCTCAACGGCAGCAACTTTTGATTTACCTTCTTCTGATGAAACATCTACTGGCTTCACGGTTAGCTTGACAGGTTCCGTGTAAACAGACTTATCCATTTTTGCTACGATTGCAGGAATGGACTGGTCATGATCAACCAATAGTTCTTGCTCTGTTTCAGTAACTTTTACGGTAGGCTTAGTGTATGTTTTATCAGCCTGATCGTAGGGGTTGGTTACAATTGTTGCGCCTTGTTCTGTTTTAAGTATCGGTGCAGGTGTGGGTGCTGGTGTCGGATTTGGAGTAGGTGTTGGAGCAGGAACTGCCGGCTCCGATACATGGGCTGTGGCATTAATCACTGCGAAGAAGGCGTCTTTTACCTGGCTGTTACCATCGAATAATAGTGGGTGACCCCAGGATCTCCAGCTATGGTCATCTGCCAGGCCCCAAACGCTAACACGGTCTATGATATCTGAGTATTCAAGATAATAGCTCATGACAAGTTCGTATGCATCAGCCAAACGTTTCTGATGAGCATCTGCAAGCGGTGCAGGCAATGTCGCGGGATTCTGTCCGCCTTCTCCTCCAATTGTAATATCAAGTTCAGAAACGCTCAGTCTTATACCTGCATCCTTATATCTTTGTAACGCAGTATGGAGATCGTCAAAATTTGTAACCCATTGATCCAAATGATGATGAGATTGCATGCCGAAACCTTCGATTAGTTTACGTCCGTCATAATCCTCATGATTCTTCCATTGCTCGTTAATTTCGGTTATCATTTGAACGATCGCTCTGCTTTTGCCAGGATCTTGCTCGTTATAATCATTGTAATATAGCTTGGCTGCCGGATCGGCCTGGCGAGCGAAGTAGAAGGCATAGAAGATAAAATCTCCGCCGCTCAGTCCTTCTGTATTGTTTGCAAATGCGTTGAACCATTGCAAATCTCTTCCGCCTAAAGCTGCATTTCCATCGTCACCAACGAAGTCTGCACGACGTAAATGGTTGCGCCAATTAGGATTAGCTTCCCAGTTTTCCAAGTCGATGACATTTGGGAATACTTCATTTACTACATCCCAAGAATAGATTCTGCCAGCATAGCGACTAACATATGTATCAATGAATAGCTCCATATTATCCATGGCTTGTTGGCGGGTAACTAGTGGGTTGTCTGTAGAGTCTGTGCGACCTGTCATCCACATAGGTGACTGAGAATGCCATACCAATGTGTGACCAATTACAGCCATATCACGATCCTCTGCCCACTGTACAAATGCGTCGGCAGTTGTATAGTTCCAAGTGGAAAGATCAGAACTACTAGCGATCTGGTCAGGCTTCTGAGCGTTTTCTGCTGTTATTGCATTAAACTGCTTACTCATGAATTCATCAGTGTTATATGCATCTACTCTAGCAGCTGAAGACCAAATGTTTCCGAATAAGAAGTGATCTTCGAATGTTTCAGCTAGCGATGGAAGATCCATATCCCAGCTGCGGGGGACAGGTGGAATGCCAACGGTTATTTCAATTTTAGTGATATAGAAAGATTGATGTCTACCTACTTCATTTGATTGGAAACGGATGCTTTCAAGACTCAGTAATTCGGAAGCGGTTATATTTTTATCAAAGGAAAATGCAGCATCTTGTGTTGTGCCAACAGCTGCTGTTTGAAATTGAGGCCAATATTTAGTGCTGTTGTTTGAGCCTCCGAGAATTATCTGAGTTCCTTCTGGAGCTGCTCCATCAATTCTACCTTCCGCAACTATTCGATAAGAGTTTCCTGACAAAAGAGCAAGTGGAGACACACTTAAGTCTAGACCAGACCATGCGCCGTCTTCACCCCTGTTACTGATATTTACAACATTTGTGTCGTTTTCTGCAATAGAAGTTAATGTTGGGGTTCCTGATCTTTGTAAGTATGCAAGACCATCTTCAAATGTTGATCCGTCAGCCAACGCTTGCAAATCTTCATCCGTGGCTAATGAGTAAACCATTTCTCGTGTATCGAGCACAAACTCTTCTTCTTCTTCCTCTTCTTCCTCTGAATTTTCGGCTGGTCTGGTGATAGTAATGTTGTCGATGAAGAAGCTCAAGGTTTTACCTTCTTCACTAGTTTGAATTCTGAAACCTGCGTATTGGGTCTCTGTCATGTGTGTTTCAGAAAGAGTAAGCTCCAGAACAAACTCTTGGTTTTCTGCAGTAACGGCTGTATTGCTTGCCCAACTATAAGGGGAATCAACACCACCTAGAATCATTTGACTGCCAGCGACAGGTGTTCCATCAATATGACCTTCAACTTTAATTACGTCTCCAGCTTGAACACTTGAGCCATCACGGCGAATATCAATACCAAAGTAATTTTCAGTTCTTCCGGTAATGTGAAGGGAGTCGTTGGCCGCAACAGTTGCTGTGGGGCTGCCACTAGTCCAAAGACCACCATCACTTGTGAAAGCATTTCCTTCAACTAAACTGCGTCTGGCAAGCTCGTTAGCTAAGCTAAAAATGACATTACTAGGTCTGGTGATAGTAATGTTGTCGATGAAGAAGCTCAAGGTTTTACCTTCTTCACTAGTTTGAATTCTGAAACCTGCGTATTGGGTCTCTGTCATGTGTGTTTCAGAAAGAGTAAGCTCCAGAACAAACTCTTGGTTTTCTGCAGTAACGGCTGTATTGCTTGCCCAACTATAAGGGGAATCAACACCACCTAGAATCATTTGACTGCCAGCGACAGGTGTTCCATCAATATGACCTTCAACTTTAATTACGTCTCCAGCTTGAACACTTGAGCCATCACGGCGAATATCAATACCAAAGTAATTTTCAGTTCTTCCGGTAATGTGAAGGGAGTCGTTGGCCGCAACAGTTGCTGTGGGGCTGCCACTAGTCCAAAGACCACCATCACTTGTGAAAGCATTTCCTTCAACTAAACTGCGTCTGGCAAGCTCGTTAGCTAAGCTAAAAATGACTTCACCTGTTGTCGTTTCCTCTTCAACTGCCATAACTCCAGCTGGCAGTAAAAGCGTAAACATCATAGCTAGAGCAATGA
>CAZHQX010000043.1:0-12950 GCA_964534195.1 uncultured Oscillospiraceae bacterium | reverse complement strand
ATAATTTGTAACATCAGACACATCTGATTGTTAGTATTGCACAATTATTAGCTTGGACTCATTTTTCATTATTGACTATCAGTTATAGCAGCTGTATTGTATATAGTGTTTATATTGTATATATACACTATATTAACGAAAGTGATGTGATATACCTGAATATTGTACTGTCTAACCAATCTGAAAAACCAATTTATCAGCAGATATCTAATCAAGTAAGAGAAGCTATTCTTAAGGGTGAGCTTCAAGAAGGTGATCTACTGCCCTCGATTCGTTCTTTGGCAAAGGATCTGCGTATAAGTGTGATAACCACCAAGAGAGCATACGATGAACTTGAACAAGAAGGATTTATTATCAGCACGGTAGGTAAGGGTTCATTTGTTGCCCCGAAGAATCTTGATCTACTTAGAGAGCTAAACCTTAAGCAATTGGAAGAGCTAATACAGCAAGCATTGAAGCTTTCAAGTGAGTGTAATCTGACAACTGATGATTTAATTGAAATGGTAATTCTTTTCTCAAATGGAGGAGCGGAGCATAATGATAACGATTAGAGAAACTAATTATACTACTGATATCGCGGTAAGCGTTTCTGGACTGGCAAAGGTCTACGATAAATTTACTATTGATGATATAAGCTTTGATATTCCCAAGGGCTGTATAACTGGTATTATCGGTCCTAACGGCGCCGGCAAATCAACTACGATCAATTTGCTGCTTGGTTTGATTCAGCCAGACAGAGGAATTATGAGCATATTTGGAACACCTGTATGTGATAGCAACAGTGCTATGCGTCAATATATAGGAACTGTACTCGATGAAGGCAACTTCTATGATTTTTTGACTCTGAAGCAAATGACAAGATTGATCTCATCCTTTTATAGTAATTGGGATCAGTCTGTTTATGATCAACTGTCTGCCAAATTGAACTTAGATCAGAATAAGAAAATAAGTGATCTATCAAAAGGTATGAGAATGAAGTATTCCATTTCTCTCGCTTTGTCACACCACGCTGAAATATTGATCATGGATGAGCCAACCTCAGGTCTTGATCCTATAGTACGTGAAGAGCTGCTGGATATATTACAAGAGTACATGGTAGATGAGTCCAAGTCGGTTATTTTTTCCACTCATATCACTTCTGATTTAGACAAAATCGCGGACTATATTATTCTAATCAACGATGGCAAGATCCTTCTTTATGAAGAAAAAGACGCCCTGCTCAACAGGCACTGTATTGTTAAGGGTTCAACAGATTTGTTAGACACTGATACTGAGAAGCTTTTTATCAATATTAATCGCAATGCATACGGTTTCGACGCTTTATCTTCAAATAGACAGGAAATACTTACACATTTTTCTGACTCTGTAGTTATTGAAAAACCTGATTTGGAAAAAGTAATGCTTCATTATGTAAGGAGTGACAAGTAAATGTCGAATAATTATAATAATTCTATTATTCTTCCGAAAGCTGCATCTAAAAGTTTAAATATCAGAGTAAAGCATTTATTTTCATTAGTACTGATGAATCTGACTATTACAAAAAGATATATTCTTTTTGTAGCTGCTTACAGTCTCATACTTCCCTTCATGTTTACTGATTTTAATATCTCGATGACTGCATCCTCTGCTGCGACTGTATATATGATCTTCATTTCACTTCTCGCATATGAAGATAAATACAAAGCCGACAAGATGACTGGAATTATGCCTATTGGCAGACGAGCAATTATTATCAGCAAATTTTTGACTGCTTTTGTCACACAAATTTTGGCGTTTGTTTTTGGTATCGCCGCGAAATACATAACAGAAACAGTTTTGTCCTGGTATAGAAATGAAGCTCTCCCTGCTGCGTTACAGCTCCCGGACTTATCCGTAATTAGTATCTGCCTGCTTATAACAGCACTATGCGTTTCAATTTATTTACCCTTGTATTACTTATTCGGCTATCAGAAACTGCGTATTGTTTCTCTTGTTTTATTCTTCGCGCTTTTCTTCGGTGGTCAAATGCTATCAGACCTGAATTTGCCCTCAAGTCTGCAAAACACATTATCAAGAATGAGTATGAATGATGTAGCTTTGCTGATAATTGTTTGTTCTCTTGCTATTTGCTTTGTCAGTTATTATTTCACTTATAAAATTTACAGGTATAAGGATTTCTAAAATCACTTTTTGGACTTGACTGTTATACCTTTCATAGGTGGCGTCGGTATCAGGTAAATGATAAAATCTTACTTAGTGTTTATTTAGATCTCTTTTACTTGACATACCGAAAGGAGCTTCGCCATATGCGGGTTATTACCGGACAGAGATATTTCGAAGCATGGCCATTTAGTAATCTTATGGACATGCTGAGGCAATGCGCAGACAGACATACGGACCTTATTGCTTATAGGTTTCGGAGGAAGCCTGACGATAACGAAATAACCAAGACCTATCCTCAACTTCTACATGACATTAACGCTCTTGGTACAGCGCTTAAATCTCTTGGTATCGAGCCTGATGCAAAAATAGCTGTTTATGGGGATAATAGTTATGAATGGTCAGTCGCATATAACAGTTCTATCAATGGCTGTGGCATAGTTGTTCCACTTGATAAGCTTCTGCCTGCCAGAGAAATCGAGATCTTACTGGATCGATCTTCATCCGAGGTTCTATTTTATGGACTTAAGCAGGCAGATATTGTTCACAAAATCGCAAAGCACAACAAGAACATAAAATTTTTGATATGTATGGATAATGAAACCTTCAGGTCAGAGGATACCGCTATTGATTCTCGTTTTCTTAGTATGGTTGATTTGTTAGCAAAAGGCTCTGATTTGATCAAAAAGGGAGACCGCAGTTTTCTGGATATTGAAATTGACTCAGATGCGATGGCCGCAATATTCTTCACATCTGGTACAACAGCCTCCGCAAAAGGCGTCATGCTCAGCCATAAAAATATTTGTACTAACATTCGCAGTATCAGCGGAATACTTCCTTTGTATCCTGGTGAGAGAGCCCTATCACTTCTCCCCTTGCACCATACCTTTGAAAATACTGTAGGCATGCTTTATATGCTCTATTCAGGCGTATGCATATGCTTCACTGACGGACTTAGATACATCATGAAAAATATGCAGGAATGGCAGATAGAGTGCATGATAGCTGTTCCTGTATTGTTTGAGAATATGTATTCCAGGCTGCAGAAAAATCTAAAAAGCAGTGGTAAGGCTGGTTTGATCAGTGTCTTGAGACCAATAGCCAGAAGACTGTCTTATCTTGGTCTCGATGTAAGACGGAGGATTTTCAGTGAGATTCTATCTGCCTTTGGCGGCAAGCTCAGACTGGTCGTAGTAGGCGCTGCAAATATTGATGCTGAGATCGTGCAAACATTTAACGATTTTGGTATTGAGTTCTATATGGGTTATGGTATGACAGAAGCTTCGCCTGTTATTGCAGCTTGTCATCGCCAGCACAATGCCATAGGCACAGTCGGCCCACCTCTGCCGGAAATAGAAATCGCTATTGATGTTTCTGACGATCAGCCTGATGCTATTGGAGAAATCCTTACCAGAAGTGATTGTGTGATGCTAGGCTATTATCATGATCCTGAGTCTACGTCTGAGGTCATTACACCTGATGGCTGGCTTAGAACTGGCGATATCGGTCAAATAGACGAAAAAGGTGCATTGAAAATTACAGGCAGAGCAAAATCCATGATCGTGCTCAATAATGGCAAAAAAGTTTTCCCCGAGGAGATCGAGCAGTTACTCAACCAGGTACCAAGTATTGCTGAAACAATGGTTTGGGGACAACCTGGAAGCAAAGATGGTGTCGATATTTGTGCTCTTATAAGAATTGAGAGGGATCAATTACCGGAACTATCCGGCGCTGATGATGAAACATGGGCAAAGCATATTAAGAAGGCTGTACAGGCTATAAATCAGGGAATGCCTGTTTACAAAGGTATTCGTTATATTTTACTGACCGACAACGAGCTGATCAAGACAACAACGCTCAAAATTAAACGTCCTAAGCAATTCCAGATGATTCAAAAGATTTTGCAGGATAAGGAAATATCTATGCAGCAAGCCCAAAACAAGTTTATTGAGTCACTATGAGATAGGAGATAAGGAGTGGTGCCAGTTATGAACTGCTCTTCTATCTCTTTGAAGGAACCTTACTAATACTTACCTTACAAGAGAAATAAAGCACCGCAATTCATTGTCAGAATTGCGGTGCTTCTTCGTGGCGGAGAGAGAGAGATTCGAACTCTCGGAAGGCTATAAACCTTCGCCGGTTTTCAAGACCGGTGCCATAAACCAACTCGACCATCTCTCCACGGCTTATCGTGCTCGAATAGTTTATAACACGAATAAGCTTTTGTCAACACTTTGGATACCTCATGATCAAAACAACCGAAACCACTGGTATGCAATGCTTCTTAAGGTGTTTTGAAGCACAGTTTATTACTTCAACAGCTCTATAATTCTGTCTAGATCTTCATTTGAATAATAATCAATTACAATGCTGCCTTTTCCTTGCTTATCTCTCAATTTCACTTTTGTTCCTAGTATTTTTGCCAGGTCAGTTTCAACATTTTTTATACTAAGCAAATATGCTTGGGATAATTGCTTATCTGGCTTCTTCTTCGGCTCTTTCTCAATGACCTTGACCAATTTCTCGGCTTCTCTAACACTAAGATCTTTTTCAATTATCACTTCAGCTGCTCTAATTTGCAGATCTGTTTCCTTAAGCGACAGAATTGCTCTGGCGTGACCAGCGGAAATATCCTCATTCATAACATACTTTTTGACAACATCCGGTAAATTAAGAAGCCTCAAAGTATTTGCAATAGCTGGTCGACTCCTGCCAACGACTGAAGCGAGCTTCTCTTGAGTTACCTTATGCTCTTTAATAAGCTTATCTAGAGCATCAGCCTCTTCAATAGGGTTTAGATCCTGTCTCTGAATATTCTCAATGAGAGCATGCTCAAGAACCTGCAAATCAGTCAGGTCACGAACGATGGCAGGTATTAATTTCAGACCAGCCAGCCTCGATGCCCGCCATCTTCGCTCACCGGCAACGATTTTATATCCATCACCGTTTTGATTTCTGCAGACGATGATCGGCTGGATTATTCCGTTTTCTTTGATCGAATTCGAAAGTTCTTCTAGCTTCTCCTGATCAAATCTCTTCCTCGGTTGTTCAGAATTGGGGCTAATATCATTAATTTTAAGCTCCATTACAGCATCCTGAATTCTATCATCAGGAATATCAACTGTTTGCAGCAAAGCACCCAGACCCTTGCCAAGACCTTTGCTTCTTGTTGATGAAGTCTTCACACCTGAAGCTTTTGAAGCTGCGGCCGAAGAAGCAGATTTGTTCGTGTTTTTATTTCCAATAGATCCCACAGTTTTCGCCATAATGCTTTACCCCTTCTCAACGAGACATACTGGCATTACGCTTAATAACTTCTTTTGCCAGACTATCATAACACTCTGCACCTTTTGACTTGATGTCATACTCCAATATTGATTTTCCGAAGCTCGGAGCCTCACTCAAACGAACATTTCTTGGAATAATAGTTCTAAATACTCTTTCACCGAAATATTTCTTAACTTCGTTCGCTACCTGATGAGCCAATTGTGTTCGAGAATCAAACATCGTGACAATAACGCCAAAAATGTACAGTGCCGGATTTAAGCTCTTCTTAACTAGATTAATTGTTTCCACAAGTTGAGTAACTCCTTCAAGAGCATAATACTCACCTTGAATAGGAACAAGAACACCATCTGCAGCTGTCAATGCGTTTAATGTCAGTAACCCAAGTGAAGGCGGACAATCCATCAGAACAAAATCAAAATTATCCTTGTACTTATCAAGCGCCTGCTTAAGACGTGTTTCACGTGAAACAACAGATACAAGTTCAATTTCAGCACCAGCCAATTGAATGTTTGCAGGGGCTAAATATAGATTCTTTCTTCCTGTATCTAATACCACACTTTCAAATGATTCCTCATTGATAAGTACATCATACACTGTCATTTCCAGCTCGTTTTTATCAAATCCTAGACCAGATGTTGCATTACCCTGCGGATCAATGTCAACTAAAAGAACTTTCTTTCCTTTGCGGGCTAAAAAAGCTGCTAAATTAACACA
Organism: uncultured Oscillospiraceae bacterium; assembly: GCA_964534195.1. Classification (GTDB taxonomy): domain Bacteria; phylum Bacillota; class Clostridia; order Saccharofermentanales; family UBA5734; genus JAAYFZ01. The sequence goes on along the minus strand of CAZHQX010000043.1, from coordinate 6,809 downwards.
AGTGGTTGTTTTACCAACTCCGCCCTTCTGATTAACCAATGCTAAAACATTCGGCATTTATTATTTCTCCTTCGTTTCGCGTGCTTATAATTCTATCACATCACCTCTGAAACTTCATTACTTCAATTACTACAATTAACTCACTATTAATCGACAAAGCCTACAAAGTTTCACGTGAAACAATCATTGGACTGCAGAAACACAAAAAGCCGCAAACCTCTTATTTGGAATGGTTTGCGGCTCTATAAATATTTTGAATTTGAGACTAATTATTAAATATCAGTAACAGCGTATTTAGCGTTAACCTGTATGAACTCTTTTCTCGGTTCCACCTTATCACCCATCAATAAAGTGAAGGTTTCATCTGCAGTCTGAGCGTCATTCAATTTGATTTGAATAAGCTTTCTTGTCTCAGGATTCATTGTAGTCTCCCACAATTGCTCAGAACTCATCTCACCAAGACCCTTATACCTCTGAAGCTTTGGATCCTTCCATCCGGTTTTAGCTTTAATTTCCTCAACCTCTTTATCTGTATAGGCGTAGAAGCTTGTATTACCTTCATAAACACGATACAAAGGAGGACAGGCAACATAGACATGACCTTCTTCTACCAAAGGCTTCATGTGACGGAACAAGAAAGTAAGAAGCAATGTTCTGATATGCGATCCATCGACATCAGCATCAGCCATAAGAATGATCTTATGGTAACGCAGCTTGCTCAAGTCAAAGTCAGAACCTATACCGGCTCCAAGAGCCATAACGATTGGCAGCAGCTTATCGTTATCATAGACCTTATCTATTCTTGCCTTCTCAACATTCAGCATTTTTCCCCAAAGAGGCAAAATAGCCTGATACTTTCTCTCTCTTCCTCCCTTGGCAGATCCACCGGCCGAGTCACCCTCAACCACAAACAGTTCACAGAAGGTTGGATCCTTCTCCTGGCAGTCAGCAAGCTTACCCGGAAGAGCGTTTGAATCTAAAACATTTTTTCGTCTGGTCATCTCTCTTGCTTTACGGGCAGCATCACGAGCCCGGGAAGCAGAAAGGCATTTATCAATAATAGCTCTGGCAATTGAAGGATTCTCTTCAAAATACGAAGCCAGTTTATCATTCATTACACTTTCAACAGCAGTTCTTATTTCAGAATTGCCAAGCTTGGTTTTTGTCTGGCCTTCAAATTGTGGCTCGGCCAATTTAACACTTATAATTGCACCAATACCTTCTCTTACGTCTTCACCCTGCAGGTTCTTATCATTCGGCTTGATAAGAGCGTATTTACGTGCATAATCATTTACGACCTTCGTCAAAGCTGATCTAAAACCAGTTAAGTGAGTACCACCCTCTATAGTTGCAATATTATTAGCATAGGAATAGACATTCTCAGTGTAAGAATCATTATACTGAATAGCTACCTCTACGAAACTCTCATTAAATTTGCTCGAAATATAAATAGGAACCTTATGTAATACTTCACGATGCTTATTAAGATATTCAACAAAGGAAATAATACCGCCATCATAATGCAGCAGCTTAGAAACACAAGGTTCAACTCGATTATCACAAAGATTAATTGTTACCTCTTTGTTTAGAAACGCCATTTCTCTGTATCTTGAAAGCATAAGATTAAAATCAATTTCGATACTCTCAAAAATTGTAGGATCTGGCTTAAAAACAGTCTTAGTTCCTGTAATATCAGATTCACCAATAATCTGAAGAGGTGATACGGTCAAGCCTCTCTCAAATTTTAACTGATAAGCCTTACCATCCCTATATACAGTAACCTCCATCCATTCAGAAAGCGCGTTTACAACTGAGGCACCAACTCCATGCAGACCACCAGAGACACTATATGCACCTCCGCCAAACTTACCGCCGGCATGAAGAATCGTGTGAACTACTTCTACGGTAGGAATACCAACCTTAGGATGAAGACCAATAGGAATACCGCTGCCATTATCAATTACAGTAATTGAATTATCAGGGTTAACGGTAACGTCAATGGTATCACATCGTCCAGCCAGAGCTTCATCAACAGAGTTGGCAACGATTTCATAAATGAGATGATGCAGACCTCTTACACCTGTATCACCTATATACATGCCTGGTCTTTTACGAACAGCTTCAAGACCCTCAAGAACCTGTATATCATTTTCACTGTATGCAGAAGAGTTCTTAGTGTCAAAATCATCTGACATAACACCCTCAAGCCTATTCTCAGTGAAATCGTCATCGATCAAAGAATGAGGATTCTCAGCCAGATTAACAACATCTTCCTCATTTGCAGCTGCGTCTTCCTCAGCTCTTCTTACAAGTTCATTCAAATTATCATCGTTTGCCATCATTAATTACACCTCTTCGTTCTCTTCTATCATTCCATGTATGCCGTAACGGTCTGATAACCGTAATTTTAATGTTGCGGCAGAAACAGGTGATACATATATCCTATCCTCAGTCAAAATAAAAGACCGCGGAATATCAGGAGACACATACTCTAACAGCTGTTCTGCATCAGCCTTCTTCAAAAGCTCAATAGTAGATGAATCAGAATGAGTTGAGGCGTCAAAATCAAAAATACCAATTATACTTCTATCAAGTACAGTGTATTCTCCGCCAATATGTAAAAACATTATTCATCCCCATTTAGTACATGAAAAAATCCCTTGTAAGGATCAAGCCAACACAACCTGGATGCTATTAAAACTACCTCTGTGGCAGGGTTTTTCTGTATTACCACATCCCTGCTATTATATCATATTTGACACCAAATATCGATCTAAGCAGCATCCATAAATTAGACCTGATTCATTTACAACTAATCAATAATACGAGTAACGTGCCCTGCTTCAACCTGGTAAAAGTCATAGCTTCTCGCTGTCTCAACAGGTATATATGTACAAGCAGCTTCAAGCTCACCTACAACATGATCGGCCTCGGTACAAGTAACAAAAACCTGTGCTCCGGTAATATTTGCCAATAAGCAGCTGCGTCTCTTCTCATCAAGCTCCGACATAACATCATCCAGCAGAAGAACTGGATATTCATTTATATCCTCTTTTATTATATTAAGCTCAGCTATTTTAAGTGAAAGAACTACAGACCGCTGTTGACCCTGCGATGCATATGGCTTAAGAGGCTCATCATTGAGCCATAATTCCAAATCATCACGATGTGGTCCAAAATTTGTACTGCCTCTGGCAATATCTTCGTAAACTATTGATTTTAGTTTATTATATAGTATATCAGAAATCTCTTTAGGACTATTTTTATTAGATATACCGCTGATAGATTTGTATTTTACATTTAACTTTTCTTTTCCGGATGATATGTTATCCAGCGATTTAGCAGCAAAATATGCAATTCTATCAGAGAAAATAAAACGCTGCTCAATCAGAGCCGCAGCTGTCTGTGCCAGTGACGAAGTCCATACATCAAGCTGCACCATCATAGGATCATCATATGATTTTTTTATGCCTATATCTCGTATATCCTTAAGAAGCCTGTTTCTCTGTGTCAGCTGCCTTTGATACTGCTGCAGATTACGAAAATAGGAAGGTCTAATTTGAGAAATTAACAAATCAAGATAACGTCTTCTTGTAGAGGGGCCTTCTTTTACCAGCATAAGATCCTCTGGTGCGAAAATAACAGCATGAAATAGTCCCATCAGATCACTGATTCGATCTACTCTCATGCTGTTGTGAAATATCAAACGGCTGGCACGCTGACGCTGAGGATCACCAGCAACAGAATCAAGGTATTGAATAGTAAGCTCATCCCTGCTTCCGTTGTCATTAATATACTCGATCGAGACCCTGTACTGATCATGCTCACGCATGATTAGCTCCTGATCCCTGCTTGTTCTGTGAGATCTGGCGCAGGCACACATATATATAGCTTCCAGTATATTTGTTTTACCCTGTGCGTTATTGCCAAAAAACACATTAACACCAGATCCGATTTCAATTTGTTGATCTAGATAATTTCTAAATTGTTCAAGTCTAATTTTGGTTATCAGCATTTATATCAGCGTCTCAAAGGCAATACCAAATAAGCAAACTCGCTGCTATCAAGAGGTCTTAGAACACAAGGACCCATATTTCCATTAAAAATAATAGCGATCTCGTCCTCATCAATAACTTTTAGCGCATCGAGGAAGTATCTGGGATTAAAATCAATATCGATCTTGCTGCCTTGAACATTCACAGCTATTTCTTCACGAAGCGTACCAATCTCAGTACTGGCACTAACCGTAAGAATATCCTCATCATTAGTAGTTAGTCTTACAGGATAACGTCTATCTTCAGAGGTAATAACCAAGGAAGCTCTCTCAACTGCAGCCATCATAGCCTGTGGCGAAATTGTTATTGTTGTTTCAGCAGTCTGGGGCAAAATACTACGGTAATTCATATACTCACCCTGAATAAGACGAGCAACAAGCTTAACTCGGCCAGTATTAAACATGATGTGATTACGAGAGGGGTAAATATCAACAGTATCTTCCTGTGTACTTACAAGAATTCTGCCAACCTCAGCCAGAGCCTTACCAGGTACTATGAAATTCATTTTTGGCAGCTCCTGCTCAAATTCATTTCTTCGCAAAGCCAGACGGAAGCCATCAATAGAAACCATCTCAACAGTTTTCTCATCACTTCTGAAATTAACACCGTTTAGAGTTGGTCTGCTCTCATCAGTACTGACAGCGAAAATAGTCTGTCTGATCATATCCTTCAGTAAATGCTGCTTCATATTAAGCTGCTGAGCATCCTCAACAACAGGAATCTTCGGATAATCATCAGCTGACTGACCTTTGATAGAAAAATGGGCACTGCCGCATTCGATCTTAAGAGAAAAATTATCGCCTGACTCGATAGTAACAACATCCTCAGGCAGCTTCCTTATAATATCACCGAACATACGGGCATTCACAACTATACTGCCTGCTTCAGGAACATCGGCCTCAAGCTGACATTCAATTCCAGTTTCAAGATCATAGCCTGTGAGCTTAACATTCTCATCAGCCTCAATCAAAATACCATCCAAAATAGGTAAAGTTGATCTTGTAGCGACAGCCTTCTGTACAATACTGATTGCTTCCATAAGTCTCTCTCTGGAACATATAACCTTCATCTTGTCTTCCTCCTGTATGAGCTGTTTGTCCTGTAGTAATAACATTATATGTTTTTCTTCGTGTTCTTCTTATGTGGTGTTAATTATGTGCATAACTCGTGCAAGCCCTGTGGATCATGTATTCAGGCTGTTGATAAGATGGTGACAAAGCTCGGGATAACCTTGTCGCTTTTCTTAATGTTTTCCACCTGCATATTTATCCCGACACTTTCCACAGCACTATCCACGCTGTTTTATCCACATATACACATTATTTGTGTGGATAACTGTTCAAATGTTCGTTTTCGGTAAGTTTTTCGTCTTTTACCATTATAAAAGACATCAACCTGCAAGTCTCTTCTTGATTTCGTCAATTGCCTTAACCAGCTCGGGTCTCTTCTCGAGGTCATCGCTGATCTTGCTGCAGGCATGCATAACCGTAGTATGATCTCTGTTGCCGAACTCCTGACCGATCTGCGGCAGCGTCATATTAAGCATATTGCGGCAAAAATACATCGCTATCTGCCTGGGGTTAGTGATTTCCTTGTTGCGTTTATTGCTCTTGAGGTCATCCACGCTGACATGAAAATAGCGTGATACGACATCCATAACCACTGAGCAGGTCACCTTACGTACAGCAGCCGGCTGAATTTGATCCTTAAGAGCTTCTCTGGCTATTTCAATTGTAATACCGCCTGCAAGAGCCGCATAGCAGAGAACAGTATTGAAGGCTCCCTCAAGCTCTCGAATATTCGAAGCTATATTTGTAGCTATATAGTCATAAACCTCATCAGGTACGACCGTATTGCTGAGCTGAGCTCTGCGGCGCAGGATAGCTACTCTTGTCTCGTAGTCAGGTGGAGTAATATCGATCGTAAGACCACTGGAAAAGCGTGTACGCAGTCTCTCCTCAAGCGAGGCCAGGCTCTGGGGCGGCTTATCACAGGTCATGATAATGTTTTTGCCGGATTCATAAAGTGTGTTGAAGGTGTGGAAAAACTCGATCTGCATCTGCTCCTTGCCCTCTATGAACTGAATATCGTCGATCAGAAGCATATCAGCGTTTCGATACTTGTTTCTGAAATCATCATACTTATTCTCTTTGATCGTATAGATAAACTCATTAACAAATTGCTCACACTGCACATAGAGAATTTTCTTGTCAGGGTGAGCATCCACAACATGATTGCCGATAGCATGCATAAGGTGGGTCTTGCCCAGACCGGAACCGCCATAAAGGAAGAGAGGATTATAATTCCGGCCTCCCTGCGTTGTAGCGATACCGACACAAGCCGCATGAGCATAACGATTGCCGCTGCCAACGACAAAAGTTTCAAATGTATATTGAGGATTCAGCCTGCTCTGGCTGACTGAGCCATTACCGCCGCCGTTTTGCTCGGCAATCTGATCACAAACATCCATTGGCGCTGGCGTAATTACCTCAGGCCTTCCAACAATAATTTCTATATTGAACTCACGTGAAGCAGCTACCTTGATCGTGTTCTTGATAAGAGGAATATATTGATCTACAAAAGTCTTGTGGAAATCATTTGGAACCGACAACAAAAAATTGCCGTTATCTGCCGAAACGGCTTCCATAGGTTCGATCCATGTATTGAGACTTATTTCCGAGATCTCATTTTCCAATAATTTCAGAGCCCTCTGCCAGATAATTCCGGCATCCGTTTGTACCATTTAATACACCA
>CAZHQX010000042.1:8114-13297 GCA_964534195.1 uncultured Oscillospiraceae bacterium | reverse complement strand
CATGAATTCTGAAGTTCGCGAGCAAATGGTGCTGCAGTCAAAATGCGGTATCAAGGTAAGGGCTGATGGCAAGACAGATTTCGATTTTTCTCGTGATTACATAATCAAGTCAGTTGATGGCATACTAAGCAGGCTTAAAACCGATTATCTAGATGTGCTTTTGCTCCATCGTCCGGATGCGCTTGTAGAACCGGAGGAGGTTGCTGAGGCTTTTGATCGTCTACAAAGCAGCGGTAAGGTTCGGCAGTTTGGCGTATCCAATCAGAAACCAATGCAGATTCAGCTGCTTCAGCGATATGTGAAACAGCCGCTCGTAGCGAATCAGCTCCAGCTGAGTATAACCAACGCGACTATGATCACCAATGGCATCAATGTAAATATGCTTAATGATTCCGCGGTTGATCGAGATGGCAGCGTACTTGATTTCTGTCGCTTGAACGATATTACGATTCAGCCGTGGTCACCATTCCAGCATGGTTTCTTCGAAGGCGTTTTTCTGGATAATGCTAAATTCCCTGAGCTTAATCAAGCAATTGACCTTGTAGCAGCTGAACATGGTGTCAGCAATACAACTATCGCAATGGCCTGGCTGCTTCGTCACCCGGCTAAGATGCAGCCGGTAACAGGCACAATGAACATCGGTCGTCTGACTGACTGTGCCAAGGCGACCGAGATCGAGCTTACCAGAGACCAGTGGTATGACATATATCGTGCTGCCGGCAATATCCTGCCATAAATTTGTCTGGTTTTGTCGAACGATTGATGATACAAGCAGACCCAAACGCGCTATAATTGTATTAGAAAGTGCCGAAGAGTGCCGAAGAGAGCCGAAGAGTGCCGAAGATTATTAAGGCATTCTAGTGGCACACCACGACGATGACAATAAAGGTGCCGTATGAATCTGCTTGATACAATCGCAAAAGGCGAGAATAAAAACATGGAGTTCAAGGTCGAACTGCCAAGTAGTATTTCGCTTGCAAAAACAGCTATTGCTTTTGCCAATACAGGTGGGGGCAAAATTGTTATTGGCGTGAATAACGAAGGAGAACTAATTGGTCTTAAACCGGAGGTTGATGTTTTCGAGCTTCAAGATCAGGTCGCTTCGATTATTCATGAGAATTGCTATCCTAATATAGTTCCGGATATTTATACCGCTGCTGCCAGTGATGTAGTTCTTTTGGTAATTGAGATTTACCGCGGCAGTCTGCTGCCATATTATTTGAAGAAAAAGGGCAAAAATAACGGAGTATATATCAGGGTGGGGGCAACAAATAGACCGGCAAGTATTGACAATATAATTGACCTGGAGCGGCAGCGTGTGAATCTTGGATACGATCAGGAAATTAATAGAGAGATAAGTCTAAGTGATTTAGATGTCTCGCCCCTTGAGAAGAAATTCGCTGCGATCGGACATGACTTTGACCAGAATGCAATGCTGAATTTTAAACTGATCAGGGAAGAAAGCAGCAATTTATATCCAACAAACGGTCTATTGATATTGTTAGGACAGCTTCCGCATGTAAGAATTAAGTGCAGCCGGTTCAAAGGCTTGAATATGGATATATTTCTCGACAGGAAAGAATATGAAGGTGATCTGTTTGCTCAGCTTGAGCAGGCTGAAAATTTTATTAAGAATTATATCAGTCTTAAAAGTGAGATAAAGGGATTGCAAAGAGTTGATCAATATGAGGTGCCGGAGGAAGCGATCAGGGAGAGCATAATCAACGCTGTCGTTCATCGTGATTATACCAACCCTGGCAGGGACATCAAAATTGGCATTTATGATGATATTATCAACATAGTTTCTCCAGGAGGTTTGCCTGGAACACTGACCGAAGATGATATGCTTCAGGGCAGGTCGGAAATCAGAAATAGAACTATAGCCAGAGTGTTCAAGGAGCTACGGTTCATCGAGCAATGGGGCAGCGGTGTACGCAGAGTGATCTCCTCTTGCCAGGCGGCTGGACTCAGAACTCCTGATTTCAGAGAGAGGGGAGATTTTGTTGATGTCTGTCTTTATCGAGAGCAATTAAACAAATCACTAAACAGCCATTCAGATTATTTGGTCTTTAACGAACAGGAGGATCAAATATTAACTTTTATGTATACGAATAATAATAGAGTAACAACCGCCGATGCTCAGAAAATTCTTAGTCTTGGCGAGAGAAGAGCGCGTGAGATTTTACGCGGGATGGTTCAAGAAGGTAAGTTGGAACGTGTTGGTTACACAACAAATAGCTATTACCGCTTGAGAAGTGATTAGTTGGACTAAGCATCACTCATACCTGAGTGCGTCGATCGGATCCATGCGTGCTGCTTTTCGAGCAGGGTAGATGCCGAAGAACAGTCCTACCGCACTTGAAAACAATACAGCGATGATAATTGATTCAAGGCTCAGTATCGGGGTTATATTGCCAACGCCCAGTCTGGCAACAAACCAGGCGATGCCTGAGGCTAGGCCGAGACCGGCCAGAATGCCAAGTATACCGCCGAACATAGTCATAATGACTGATTCGGTCATGAATTGCAGCATAATATCTGTTGTTGAAGCACCGATCGCCTTGCGGATACCAATCTCCCTGGTTCGTTCAGTTACAGACACGAGCATGATATTCATAACGCCAATGCCACCGACCAGGAGCGAGATAGCAGCGACTGCACTGATAAATATCGTCATGATATTTACGACATTGTTGATCTGATCCAGCACTGATGCCAGATTCTGCGTTCGATAAACGGTGCGCTCAGTATTGCCGCGCCGCATGGACAACAGTCTTGTAACCGCTTCGGCTGCCTCGTCAACACGGTCGGGTGAGCTGGCCATAACCAATATTGATGACAACTGATCTCCTTCTGAAACCAGCATTTCGATTGAGCGCCATGGTGCGTAAACAAATCCCGGCATACGGCCAAACTCGGAATCATCGCTGAAATTACCTGCCAGCCCCGCGAACTGAGAATTCGCGGACTCACTGATTCCGATGACTTTTGCCCGGATTTGACGGCTGTTATTTTCCAGAAGCAGCTCCTCGCCAACCGCGTTTTCGCGTCCGAATAGAATCTCGGCTGTAAGCAGATCTAGTATTATAACTGGTAAGTTGTCGGTGTATTCTATATCGGTAAAAGCACGGCCGTAAACTATTTCGATCGGCTGAAAAAATGTGTAATCGGCATCGATCGCGTTGAGAAAGACCCTGCTGCTGCCTAGCTCGGTTTGAGCACTGCCTACTGTCTGAGAGGATGATGTAGCCAGACGTACTGAATCAAGGCTGGTTTTAATTGCTTCAATATCAGACTGCGTAATATAATCACCGATCTGTGCCTGATTCTGGCGTACCTGAACGATAAAGGATGAAGCGCCTATCTGTTCGAATTGGCCTAGGATCTCGTCCTTGCCGCCCTCGCCCAATGACACTATCGCTATAACTGAGGCGATGCCTACAATTATTCCAAGCATTGTAAGAAGAGCACGCATTTTGTTGCTTAGGAGGCTGCTGACCGCCATTTTTATACTCTCAAAAAACATTAGTCTTGACCTCCTCGCTAGCGATTTTGCCATCTGAAAAATGAATGATGCGCCTGGCATATGTCGCTATATCAGCTTCGTGTGTGATCAGTATAATTGTGGTTCCATCATCATTGAGCTCACGGAAGAGCTGCATGATCTCGTGTGATGATTTGCTGTCAAGGTTGCCTGTTGGTTCGTCCGCCATGATCAAGGCCGGCTTGAGTACGATAGCCCTGGCAATGGCAGCCCGCTGCTTCTGGCCGCCTGAAACTTCATTTGGCTTATGCCTGGCCCAGTCCGCCAGACCAACTGAGCACAACGCCTCCATAGCTCTGTGAGATCTTTCTTTGCGGCCAATGCCGGCATAGGTCATCGGCAGCTCAACGTTTTCGCGTAAATTGAGTTTGGCCAGGAGGTTGAAGGACTGAAAAACAAATCCGATCTCCTCGTTTCTAATGCGTGCAAGTTCGTTGGCGTCGAGTTCGTTTATGGCGATGCCATTAAGCTCATAGCTGCCCTGATCCTTCTGATCGAGACAGCCGATAACATTCATTAGAGTTGATTTTCCGGAACCTGAAGGTCCCATTATAGCGGTAAACTCACCCTTGTGTACTTGCAGATCGATTCCTTTGAGCGCTGTCAATGAGACCTCGCCTGTTTGGTAAGTTTTCCAGACATCCTGTAAATTGATTACTATTTCACTGTTGGAACCGTTGAATTTATTCATCTCCCAACCTCAGCTGTCAGCCGGCTCGTTATTTATCTCGACTAACATACCTTCAACTAGTATATTTGAAGGATTAAGCACGACGATATCATCTATGCTTAAGCCATCGACCACTTCAACTGTCATTTCTGCCTGGATCCCGGCAGTAAACTCCTTGCGTACAAGTCGATTGTCTTGATCTACAGTAAATACATACCATTTATCAATTTCTCGACGCATAGCTTCTGCCGGTAGTATAAGTACATTCTCTGCTGAATCAGTCTGAATACTAGCGTCTATCTTGAAACCGGGTACAAGCTGATCAAGATTTTTTCCGTCGATTTCCATTTCAACAAGCAGTGAAGGCTCTCCAGACAAATCACCAAGACCGCTTAGTCCGCTTAACTCAGCTGACAAAGCTGAACTGCTTCCACCAAGACTGCTGGAAGAGCTGCCAAAGGAACTACCTGTTGCGAACGGGGCAATAAAGCTTATTTTGCCGCCTAATTCAAGACCGTCGTAATCAAATTCAACAGGCATACCTTTTGTAATTCTTTTTGAATCAAACTGGCTCGCCTGAAAAACAGCCTTGGGTCGCAAATTGTCATATATTACTATTGCAGGCTGCGAAGAAACAGCGCCGCTTAATCCAGCTATTGAAGTGCTGCCGCCGAGAAGAGCAGACAAATCCATGCCCCCGGCTGCAAGATTCGAAGTGCTCGCGTCAGGCAGGGTCGTTTTACCGGTATAATCACCTGCGCTTACATTTATCTGAGCAATTAGACCAGGCGATTCGGCTCTCAGCTCAGAAACAGATTCTGCTAGACTCTGATCTGCAGCTTCTTCGTATGCGATCGCCTGTGCCAAGGCTGATTCCAGCGAATTGCCGAGGCCGCTCAAACCGCCAACGCCGCCAAGCTGCTCCGAAAGCTGCCCCGTAAGCTGACTGGTCAAGTCTGTTGTAAGGCT
>CAZHQX010000042.1:0-8014 GCA_964534195.1 uncultured Oscillospiraceae bacterium | reverse complement strand
CGAAAGCTGCCCCGTAAGCTGACTGGTCAAGTCTGTTGTAAGGCTTGTATTAAGGCTGTTAGCGTTACTTAGTGCGCTTAGAAGAGCTGACGTTACTCCGGACAGCTTCTGAAGTTCTGCCTCAAGAAGTGAAAGCTGCTGATCATAGTCAGGGTTCTCTGAGGTTGCTATATTTTCCTGAAGCAGAGTGATTGCTCCTGCCAGCTGCTCCTGAGCATCTGGAGCGTTCGGATCAAAATCTGATAAGTCTGCCAGTATCTGCGCGCTAAGCTCTGGATCCAGCTCGACAATAGTTGGCTGGATACTGGTTAGCTTGACCAGCTCAGCTGTTGTTTCTGAGAGACTGGCGGCAAGTGCTTCTGTCTGTTTGTTGAACTGTTCCTGTGCCTCCTGAGCCAATCTTGCCTGTTCCTGTGCTGCGGCTTCCTGAGCCTTAAGGGCGGCCGCCTGAGCATCTGCGGCTGCTTGAGACTGCGCGATCGATGTTTCAACCTGCTTGCGGGCTTCCTGAGCCTGTTCAAATTGCTCTTTTATTTCGCTTTGGTCCAAGGTCAGAAGAATATCGCCCCTGTTCACCTGGTCGCCTATGCTTACGTTTACGCTTACTACTCTCTGTTGTTGAGAGGGAGAAATCTCATGTACAGCTCCAGGCTGTATTTGTGCTGAAACCATCATGACACTGGATATATTGCCATTGTATAGGTTTCCAGTTCTGACTACCGGTGGTGGTTCTTCACGTGTCAGCCAGAAAATGGCTGCGATCAATATTATAACGCCGGTAAGTGAAAAACCAACGATTCTCCTTATTTTACGTTTGCGTCTGTTTTCTGAAATTTGTGACATTACGATCCCTGCTTTCATGCCATCCTGGTTTGTATGTTTTTCCGCTTACTTGTTAATTTCCAGCAAATCTGCATTTATGTTCATGATATATGTCTTACTATTATACAACCTAAACTTCCAGGCTTTTGCCAATATGTTGTTTTATGATCAAGTGTGATCATTATTATATTTTGATCATTTTAATATTACTCTTTCGCCAGGCATGAATATAGTAACGTCGGGAACATGAAAAGTGGCGCAAAACGAATTAAATTGTTAATTAATATTTGTATAAGATGTAAACAAATGTAATCGTTTGTGGTAATATTTCATTATGTTATGAGCATATACTATTAAGGCTCTTAATTAAGTGGTCAAAAAATTTTTAGATAGGAGCTGTTGTTATGAGCAAAAGAATTCTAATTGTTGGTGGTGTTGCCGGAGGTGCTTCCGTGGCGGCAAGAGCCAGGAGAATTGATGAGTCGGCTGACATCATAATGTTTGAGAGAGGACCTCATGTATCCTTCTCAAACTGCTCGCTTCCCTATTATCTCAGCGGAATGGTCGAGCAGAGTGATGATCTGGTGCTGATGTCGCCGGATCAATTTAAGAATCAGTACAATCTTGAGGCGCGTGTTAACAATGAAGTAACCGGTATCGACCGGGTGAACAAAACAATTAAGGTGCGCCGTACTGATACCGGCGAAGAGTATGAAGAGAAGTATGACAAGCTGGTTTTGTCGCCTGGTGCCATGGCTCTTTGTCCAGCAGGCATCAAGGGCAGTCGTGACCCGAATGTCTTTACTGTCAGAAACGTTGTCGATATTGCTAAGCTTCAGGACTATATCATTGCTAATAATGTCAATGATGTCGCGGTTATCGGTGGTGGTTTCATTGGTGTCGAAGTTGCCGAGAATTTGCGTCACGCTGGAAAAAATGTCAGTTTGATCGAGGCCTTGGACCAGATCATGTCACCTTTGGATTATGATATGGCACAAGTCCTGCACAAGGAAATGATCGACAATGGCATTAACCTGATTCTAAGCGATAGTGTTAAGGCTATTTATCCGGATCATGTCGAATTATCTTCCGGACGTGAGGTTCCTGTTCAAGCTGTAGTTATGGCCATTGGTGTATGTCCTGACGTTACATTGGCAGCTGATGCAGATCTTGAGATCGGCGTTTCAGGCGGCATAAAAGTTGATCACAATTATCTTACCAACGATCCTGATATTTATGCTGTTGGTGATGCCATCGAGGTTCATCATAAGCTGACTGGCAAGAAAGTAAGATTGGCACTTGCAGGTCCTGCTCAGCGTCAGGCTCGTGCGGCAGCAGATCATATGTATGGCATTCCACATAATAACAATGGTGTCATTGGCTCGTCAGTCGTAGGAGTTTTCAATTTGATAGCCGCATCTACAGGCCTGAATGAGAAATCTGCTGCCGATGCCGGTTTTGACTATGATTTCGTCTATTTGATTCCAGGAGATAAGGTTGGATTGATGCCGGATGCCAATCCTATGCATTTTAAACTCATCTATGAGGTGCCAACAGGCAAAATACTTGGTGCCCAGGCAATAGGCAAGGGCAACGCTGATAAGCGTATTGATGTTATAGCGACTATGATCACCATGGGTGGAACCTTGGAAGATCTTAAGGAGCTTGAGCTCTGCTACGCACCTCTTTTTGGCACTGCGAAGGATGTAGTTAATTTTGCTGCCTTGGTTGGACTAAATCTGTTATATGGCCGTTTCAGACAAATCCCGGTATCCAAGGTGCGTGAGCTGGTTGAGAATGATGAATTTATAATCGACGTGCGTGAGAAGGATGAATATGATGCAGGGCATCTTAATAACTCGGTTAATATTCCTTTGAGTGAGTTGAGAAATCGAATTGATGAGATTCCGCGTGACCGTACAGTATATTTGCACTGCCGCTCTTCACAGCGCAGCTACAATGCAGTAATGGCTCTTCAGAATCTCGGGTTCGACAATGTGGTCAATATTTCGGGATCATATCTTGGTATATGCTGTTATGAATATTATCAGGATCAGGTCAGTGGTAGAAATAAGATTATGACAGAGTACAATTTTAATTAATTTGAACGTTTAATTCATCTCCGGCTGCATCTATTAAGTAATGCAGCCGGATGATGATGACGATCTTTAGTAGCTACTCCGCGAGGGGTGTTATAAATTTCATAATACGGAGGGTTCTTATGAAAAAGGTTGAAAACATTCTCGGCTTCGTCGTGATAGTGTTGATGCTTGTTCTTGGCAAAACACTGCTGGCTTCCGACATGCTATTCTTCCGACTGGTGATCGGCGCAGGTCTGGGTTATACCTTGATGCGTGCTTTCACAGGCTTCGCAGGCAGCGTTAACAGAGCATACCTAACAGGCTCGACCAAGCTGATGCGTGCCATGATGTACATGTTCTTTATTTCAGCTCTGCTTACTGCCGGTCTCCTTTTCAAAGGTGACATCACAACATTTGGCCTCTGGGTCAATCCCATTAACCTGGGACTTATTCTTGGCGGTCTGCTCTTCGGATTCGGCATGTCATTTTCATCCTGCTGTGCTTCAGGTGTTCTGACAGACTTGATAACAGGTCTTCCCAGAGCAGCTGCGACATTGCTGTTTTTCATGCTGGGTGTTTTTGTTGGCTTCCCTCTTCAGAAAAGCTCAATCGCTACAACTGTTTGGGTAAACTCAGCCAGCTTCGAAAAAGGCGTGTTCTTCCCGGATTGGTTTAAATGGGACGGGATGGGCGGCTATATTGGCGCTATCGTGCTGACAGGACTGCTTAGCGCTCTGTTCATCGTACTCTCATATGCTTATGAGAAGAAACGCAAGAAGGCCAACACATACAGCGGCCACTTCATGGAGAAGATCCAGGATAAGCCGGACGAGTTTGATAGTAAAAACTTCAAGTTGTTTAGTGCTGAGACATATGAGCGTTTTATCGCCAAGCCTTGGACACTCAAACAAGGAGCGATCATGCTGTCGGTTCTCTTCCTGATCCTTATGGGCGTTACAAAATCAGGCTGGGGTGCTTCAACACCTTACGGTCTCTGGTTCGGCAAAATTTTGATGATATTTGGTGTTTCGGCTGAATCACTGGCTGAGTTCACAAAAATGCCTGTAGAGGGTTTCACAACACCTTTCTTCGAGCATGGAGTATCGGTTCAGAATTTCGGTATCGTTATTGGTACTGTCATATATCTGCTGACAGCAGGTAAGTTCAAAGAAATATTCATGTCTGAGATCAAGGTGCCCGTTAAACAGATCCTTCTGTTCGCGATGGGTGGATTCGCGATGGGCTTCGGAACTAGACTATCAAACGGTTGTAACGTTGGTGCACTCTATACACCGATCGCCAACTTCTCACTATCAGGATGGATCTTCTTCTTGTTCCTGGCAGGAGGAGCTGTTATCGGCAACATTGTAGGTAAACGAATCAATAAAACATAAATTCAGATTATTGAGCGCAGCAAGCCTGAAAAATCTGATAATACCTTTGTATTGATCATTATCGTTTCCGACCGGGGCATTTTGTCCCGGTCGTATTCATTTATGATAGTGTATAATCATTTATATTACTAAACAGCATAATCGAATCAAGGACCTGACACTCTGAATTCAAATTGTGATAGGAGGATAGTCTTATGCCAAGGAATCTGTTGATCGGCGGTGCCGCCGGACAGGGAATCGATACCACGACGGCGGTTTTTGAAAAACTGCTGAAGCAGGCTGGGTACTTCGTTTTTACTGTTCGAGATTTTATGTCACGTGTTCGCGGCGGCCATAATTTCATTCTAATTCGTTTTGCAAATGAGAAAATCATGTCTCACAGTGATCAGCTTGATGGTATCGTAGCGCTTAATGAGGAAACCGTCGAGCTGCACAAGGACAAGCTTTCAGAGCAGGGCTTCATACTCTGTGACGAGACTGTCAAGGCTGCTGATGATCGCATGATCAGGATAGATATGCAGGCTCTGGCAAAAGAGCTGGGCAATCCCAGAGTTGCCGGCAGTATCGCTACTGGTGCTTTGCTCAAGTTATTTGGCTTGGAGCTCGACCACGATCAGGCATCATCGGCGATGAAGGAGTTCGTAAAGGATCAGTATGTTGATATTAATATCAAAGCAATCGAGGCCGGCTATGGCGAGGTTTCTCCTCACTACGATGGTGAACCTGGTGATTTTCAGGACTGGATGCTTATTTCCGGCAATAAGGCTGTCGGTTTAGGTGCTCTCGCTGCCGGTCTGAGATTTTATTCGGCTTATCCAATGTCACCATCGACCGGCGTTATGGAGTTCATAGCTTCACATGCGGAAGCCTGTGGCGTTGTAGTGGAACAGGCCGAAGATGAGATAGCTGGAATGAATATGGCAATCGGTGCCTCGTATGCGGGCGTTAGAGCTATGACTGGAACGTCCGGTGGTGGCTTCTGTTTGAAGGTTGAAGCGCTCGGGCTCGCGGGCATCGCTGAGATACCTGTAGTTGTGATAGATGTACAGCGGCCTGGTCCGGCGACTGGTTTGCCGACCAGAACAGAGCAGAGTGATCTTAAATTCGTAATCAATGCTGCTCAGGGAGAATTCCCACGCATCGTCATAGCGCTTAGAAATCATAAGGATGCCTTCTACCAGACTATTCGTGCTTTCAAGATGGCAGAACAGTTCCAGACTCCGGTTATACTGCTCAGTGATCAGTATCTGGCAGATTCCTCCTCGACCGTTAGACCATATCAGCTGGACCCGTTTGATCCGTTTGTCGGACACAAGACTTTGGCCGAGATGCTTGATAATAGTTATTTTGAAGAGGTTGGCCCGGAGCCTTCAAATCCATACAAGAGGTATCTTGTAACCGATGAGGGTGTTTCTGCAAGGCTCTATCCTGGCAGCAGACACGGCCTGGTTGCCGCCGATAGTGATGAACATGATGAAGAAGGACGGATAACTGAGTCCGCAGATGTTAGAAATCAGCAGATGGATAAACGTATGCGTAAGTTTGAGCTTATCCGACAACTGATGCTGGAACCAGAATGGCAGGGCAGCGATCGACCGCAGGTTGGTTTGATTGGTTGGGGCTCGCTTTATGGTCCGCTGCGTGAGGCGGTCAAAATACTTAATGATCAGGGAGATAAGCGTTTCGCGACGATCGTTTTCGGGGATGTCTGGCCGCTGCCTCAGGAGACGCTGCATAAGCTGGCGGACAGAGCAGAGATTTTGATCAATGTTGAGCAAAATGCTACAGGTCAGCTGGCGTCTCTGATCAGAGAGCAGACCGGTATAACCTGTCAGCATCATATATTGAAGTATGATGGGCGTCAGCTTAGCGGTGAAGAAATTGCGGCCCGTGTCAGGGAGGTGCTGAAATGAATAAGAATAGTGATATGAAATTCCAGACATATGAAACTGCCTGGTGTCCTGGTTGCGGCAATTTCAGCATATTGCCGTGTCTGCAGCAGGCTCTCACAGAGCTTGGACGAGATCCACATGAAGTTTTAATGGTGGCTGGCATCGGGCAGGCTGCCAAGACCCCTCAGTACATCAGCGCGAACAGCTTCTGTGGCTTGCACGGACGTGCGCTGCCAGCTGCTATCGCGGCTAAAATCGCTAACGATGACCTTACTGTGGTGGTCGAGAGTGGCGATGGTGACACATATGGCGAGGGTGGCAATCATTTCATCCATAATATCCGTCGTAACGTCGATATTAGTCATTTCGTCCATGATAATCAAATTTACGGATTGACAAAAGGCCAGGCTTCTCCAACTTCTCAAGAGGGTCACGTTACAGGTGTGCAGACTTTTGGCAATATAAATACGCCTCTTAATCCTGTATTGCTGGCTCTTGCTATGGGTGCCGGTTTCGTAGCTCGTGCCTTCAGTGGAGATAAGGAGCAGTTAGTCAGCATAATGAAGGCGGCGATTGAATACAAGGGCTACGCACTGGTCGATATCCTGCAGCCCTGTGTAAGTTTTAATAAGATCAACACCTTCGCTGATTATAAATCGCGCGTTAAGCCATTGCCGAAGGATTATGATCCGACTGACAAAATTACTGCTATGCAGACCGCTATGATTTTTGATGAAGAGATTCCTACGGGGATTCTTTATAATGTTGCCAGGCCTTGCTTCAGTGAGAAGCATGAGGTTTTACATGAGGGAGGCAGCCTTCTCAAGCGACCGTTTGACAGCAGGCCTGTTGAGCGGATCATTCGGAGCTTTGTCTAGCGAATTAGAGTGTGCCCGTTAACTCCGGTACGTAGGTACCTTCTTCTGCCAGCTGTTCAAGCCCACTCTTCATTCGCTTCTTATTCTCATACATACGCATTTCTGCTCTGGCTCTGGTAGCTGAAGCGTCAGCGTCAATATCGAAATTGAAGACCGCGAAGCCGATGGCTGCTGAATACTCGGTGCCATTGGCTTCATTATATTTGCTGATAGCCTGTTCGAAACGAGCGATCGCGGCTTTTGCCTTGCTGCGTACATGGTTGAACGAGAGAACACAAAACTCATCACCGCCGACACGGTAGATGACATCGCCAGCCCCCATTGATTCAGTGATCAACTGAGACATTGTGATAAGATAATGGTCACCAGCCTCATGGCCCTTGTTATCATTAACCTGCTTAAGATCATTAAGATCTATATAGTAAACTGTCAGAGCCTCATAGCCTCTGGTGTTATTGATATTATAAAGGTCAATGTCGAAGGCGTTTCTGTTTTTGAAGCCAGTCATGCGATCAACGTTATAAGCGCTTTTGTAGCCAAGATTAGAGATGGCCTTAAATTTTGAATGAGCCCAAAGCGCCGCGGAAATCCATATGATAAGCGTGATCATGATATGGATAATGAACGAGGCTGTGATCGATCTCATATAGCTAGTCGCAGAAAACTCGATCGCGACAACTGATTTGATGTTATTGTTTTGTATATCAAGCGGGAAATAGAAGCCGAACACCCGGTTATTCCCCGACTTGATTGCTGCGTTTGTTGTAATCGGTACCATATTCAGAGCTGCCTTGCTAATGTACTTGTCGGCATAACTATGCTCTGCCATAGAAATATCCATGGTAGATGAACCGAAATAATAACTGGTTTTCAAATTCTGACTGGTCTTGATAAGATAAACATTCTGGGCAGGGCTGAGCTGAATCGCAGACTCCAACAAAGAATCA
>CAZHQX010000041.1:0-13305 GCA_964534195.1 uncultured Oscillospiraceae bacterium | reverse complement strand
TGCTCTTCATTTGTTCAAAAGCAAGGAAAAGCTCACCTAGGCCTTCAGGAGTCATACTTTGGACATAGAGCTGAAACCTGCCATCACGATCATAAAGCGATGCTTTTGCGGTAACGATCACCTTCATACCGTTTTCCGGCTTAAAACGCAGAGACTGAGCCATACCTTTGAACATAACACAGCTAACCGAAGCCTGTTCATCCTTAAGTGTAAAATACAGATGTCCGGAGGCATATGCTTTGAATCCGGACACTTCTCCACATACCTGAACGGCTTTGAGATTATTGTCTCTTTCCAGCAGCGCAGCTACATACTTATTAAGTTGTGCGACAGTGATTGCTTTACTCATCCTGCTTGGTTTCCTGTACTTCCTCCTGGATATTCATATCAGGCTGTGCTTCTACTGTTTCTTCATTACTATCAGACTCTTTGGCAGCCTTAATTGCAGCTAGAACCTGATCCTTTTCTCTGCTTAAACGCCCAAGAACAGCGTTTATATACGATCTGGACTCTTCACTGCTGAACTTCTTCGCCAACAACACTGCTTCAGATATGGCAACACTGTCAGGAACATCATCAATATGGAGCACTTCATAGGCTGCCAGGCGTATTATAGTAAGATCAACACGCGGCAAACGCTCCTTGGTCCAGCCCTTAAGAAAAGGAATGAAGCAATTATCCAGCTCAGCCAGATTGCTTGTTACACCTTGCACTAGAGTATTAAAATACTCCGACGATATCTGGTCGATCTCATATTCTTCTATAAAACCGGCAAGCTGCTTATCCTCATCTCCCTTTTGTAGCTCAAGCTGAAAAAGAAACATGAAGGCCTTTTCCCTTATTTCGCGTCTGATCATATATCAATAAACCCTTTCTGTTACCTGGAAAGCATATACCCGATTGAAAATATGTGCTATATCCAGCGAAAAATTGTTATCTTCTTCTCAGCGGAACAAACCAGGCGGTAAAATTTTATTGAGAAGCTCCCTGAAATCTTCCTTGTGGCTGAAATATCTTACACCAATAAAATAACCCAGTGCAGTCAATGCCAGAATAAAAATAGTCTTGAAAAAACCAAAAATGACCCAGGATAAGGCAAAAGCAAATCCAATCAATGCTCCTGCCGCTCCGGGGTTCCAATCTTTGAATAGCTCTTTCAAGCTCTGAAGTAAATCTCGATTATTCATGCTATCTGTTCCTGTCAGTGTTCTACACGGGCTGCAACAGCCTCTACTCTTGAAACCTTGACCTGAACCTCTGCTACTGGTATGCCTGTGTATCTCTCAATATCCTTCTTAATTCTTTCCTGAACCTTGGCCATCATAGCCGGAACCTCAACATCAGAATACAATATTGTGGTCAGCTGTACAGATATCTTATCACCTTTAAAAGGAGCAACTCTGGCTTTTGCTGTCTTGATTCCGCATTGAGCCGATTTCGCGGAATTAAGCGCTATGCTCTCAATTGCGTCAACACCAATATCTATGACACCGGTTTCAGTTTCCCTGATTCTGGTTTTCCTCAGCCTGCCGCTCATTATTGAATAAACAAGCATCATCATTGACATCGCCAAAATAAATATCGCGACAAGACTGGCTGCCAACTGCCAAGAGCTTCGCTCAGAAATCTGTGTCATCAGCAGAATTATACCGCTGAGTACACTGTTATTAAGAAGCATCAGCAGAAATAGAATAGCAAACACCGACAATGAGAACGAAAAAATGATAAGCATCAATCTGACAAGTCTGGTCATTTGTCGGCCCCCTCTCTCGTAACTACACCCTTAACATGGACATGTACCGCTTCTACCGCAAGACCGGTATATTTCTCAACATCAGCCTTGACACGCTCCTGCACTGCCCAGGCTACCTCGGGTATTATAAAACCAAAATAAACAACTGGATAAACCGTTATAACAACGGAGTCCTTCCGATCCTCGCGGAAAGCTACACGGACTCCTTTGCCCTCATGATCAGCACCAAGAGCCTCCTTAAAAGAAACAATGGCGCTATTATCAAGTGCAGCTATGCCATCAGCCTGCATGGCTGCCTCAGCGGCGTACTGCGCCACGAATCCTCGTGACATAGTACGCTCACCCTTCAGCGAATAACCATTTGCGGACCAGTCAGCTGCCATTTTCTATCAGGCTCTTTCCATGTACTCGCCGGTTCTGGTATCAATTCTAATGACTTCGCCTTCATTTACAAACAAAGGCACCTTAACGGAAGCACCTGTCTCAACAATTGCTGTCTTAGTGGCATTCTGAGCTGTATCACCCTTGACGCCCGGTTCACATTCTGTAATTTGCAGCTCGACGAATATCGGCGGCTCAACACCAAAAACCTCACCCTTATATGACAATACCTTTACTGTCATATTTTCCTTGAGGAACTTCATAGCATCGCCAAGCTTCTCAGCGGTAAAAGGCAACTGCTCGTAGGTTTCAACGTCCATGAAATGATAGAGATCACCGTCAGAATACAAATACGTCATATCCGCGCGGTCGAGCTGTGCTCTCTCGAATTTTTCATTAGGGTTGAAGCTGCGTTCAACCACTGAACCAGTTTTTACATTGCGATACTTAGTGCGAACAAAAGCTGCCCCTTTGCCTGGCTTGACATGCTGAAATTCCACGACCTGAAATACCTGGCCATCCATTTCAAAGGTTACACCATTGCGAAACTCACCTGCACTGATCATTGATCATTCCTCCAATTATTTACATATCCCTTAAAAAGGGTCAAAGACTACATTATTTTATTCTATCTCGCCTTAAGTGGCAAGTATATCAATGATTATTAGGTAATATGTCAGTATTTCAATCGCCTTTTGCTAATTTGAGAATCAATATTTCGATTTTTCGTTTCAGTCTAATATGAAAATCCTCCTGCTCTGATCGCGGATCTACCAGAATAGACCTAACTTGTGCTCTTCTCGCAGCCCAGATATCTGTTAGAAGCTGATCACCTATCATGCAAGCTTGTTCTGGCCTGACCTCCTTCTGTAAACACACATTGAGCAATAATTTGGGCGAAGGCTTATAGGCCATGCCTTCGGCCTCGACCCCCAGTGTGTCAGCGAAATGTTTTGCTCTGTGCCTCTTGGCATTGGAGATAATAAAAACATCAAGTCCGGCAGCTCTCATTTTTTTGATCGCAGCATGGGCGTATTGATCAGCCGAACGTGAACCATGAACCGCCAAAGTATTATCAATGTCCAGGAGCAGAAGCTTTATGCCTTCACTTTTTAGATGCTCATAATCAATTTTGTCGACGCCTTCGATGTTCATATCGGGCAGGAAATTCTTTCTTAACCATTTTCTCATTTAACAAAATCCTCATTCCTGAATGGCATCCGCTGTCGGCTTTCACCATGATGTCATTAAGTTCGTTAATAATCTTTATTCTATATTATTGAAGAAAACAACCTTCTTGTCTATAATTGGATTGTTGTACAGGGGGTATTTGTGAATGAAAGTATGTAAATTTGGCGGTTCATCACTGGCTAATGCGGAGCAGATCAGGAAGGTCTGCGACATCATGCTGAGCGATCCTGACCGCAAGGTCATGGTAGTATCGGCTCCTGGTAAGAGAGCCAGTGAAGACATAAAAGTGACAGATCTTCTAATCGCACTTGCAAACGCGATCATTAGTGGTTATGACGGAGAACGCGAGCTTGGCGATATCATGAATCGTTTCTCAGACATCACCTCTGAGCTTGAGATCCATACAGATATTCTTGTTCGCATTGAACAGGATCTGCGCGGCCGTATGTGTATTGACTGCAGCAATTCATTGAAATTCATGGATTCAATGAAGGCTGCGGGTGAGGATAATTGTGCTAAGCTAGTTGCTGATTACTTAAACAGCATTGGTAAGATGGCCGCTTATTTTGATCCGCGCGAAGCAGGTATGATGCTCTCAGAAGAGTTCGGCAACGCTCAGGTACTGCCGGAAACCTATGAGAAGCTTGCAGCTCTTGGTAAGTATCAGGGCATTGTTGTTTTCCCTGGGTTCTTCGGTTATACCCCAGGTGGTGAGGTCGTTACATTCTCACGTGGCGGTTCCGATATAACAGGTTCAATTCTGGCAGCAGCACTTGATGCCCAGATTTATGAGAACTGGACCGATGTTGATTCTGTATATTCGGTAAACCCTAATCTTATCAGTAATCCTCATCCGGTATCAGAAATAACCTATGATGAAATGCGCGAGCTTGCATATGCGGGCTTCAGTGTTCTTCATGAGGAAGCGCTGACTCCGGCTTATCGCAAGGGCATCCCCGTCAATATAAGAAATACAAATAACCCCTCCGCCCGCGGCACCTTCATAGTAAATCACCGGGTCAACTTCGATGGTATCGTAACCGGCATAGCCGGGGCAAAGGGCTTCTGCGTTCTCAATATGAGCAAATATCTGATGAATCGGGAGGTTGGCTTCGCGCTGAAGGTCCTGCAGATTCTGGCAGACGAGCATATTCCGTTTGAGCATATGCCTTCCGGAATTGACTCCATTTCAATCGTTATGCGTCAGAATGTTTTTACACCTGAACGCGAAAAACGTGTAGTACGCAGACTTATTAATGAGTTGGCCATGGAGAAAATATCCGTTGACCGTAACCTCGCTATTGTTATGATAGTTGGTGAAGCTATGGCCAGAACAGTTGGTGTTACAGCACGTGCCGCCAATTCCCTGAGCAAGGCCGGTGTCAACCTGGAGATCATCAACCAGGGTTCGTCTGAAATAAGCGTCATGTTTGGTGTTCGCGAAGAGTATTGCAACTATGCAGTCAAAGAGCTTTATAAGGAGTTTTTCCTGCGCTGATATACTATATTATCACTTCATTTTTATTATAAAAGCATGATCATAATGGCAAAAGGCACTTCCATTCAAGAAGCGCCTTTTGTTTATGGTCTTTTCTCAACATCATATATGGCGGAGGCATCAAGAATCCGCCCTATACCTGACTGTTCAGGTTGTCGCAATCCATATCCTGAAATCTGAAGCTTATCAGCATAGAGTCCACCTGAGCCAAATATTCTATACGGTGTACTTCCCTGTCCGGTCATAAATCGGAAGCCCTGTTCACGTAGATAGGCCAGTTTCTCATCACTGCCTGAGACAAAAGCGCCATAGGGATAATTTAAAATATCAATATCGCCAGTAAGCGAGCCTATTTGCTCCAGCCAGCGCTGTGTGTCTGCCTGAAGTGTTTCATAAGAAGCATCTCGAATATTGACATTGCCCCATGTCGAAGAGGCAAAAAGCCAGCCTGTTTCTTGCAGTCTAGTTATTATCTCTTCAGCCTGATTTCGTTCCAAATTGATTCTCTCGTCAGACCAATCTTCTTCTTCGTATCCATGTGCAGTGAGAGCCGGGTTTCTCGTATCTGCTTGTTCCTCACTTACAACATAGCCAAACAAGCACTCATACCCGGTCAGTGATATGACACCTTTTGCGCCATCATAAGAAAAATCCGGATGTGCTTGGACAAAAGCATCAAGAATTCCAACAGCTTCTGCCTCACGTTCAGTTTTCATCTGGCCATCGACCGTACGATAATATGTGCTTACTTGTCCATTATCATCCAATACGAGATTCCAGGCGTTGCCGGATTCTCTTCTGGTCACATAATAATTCAGGCTGTCCAATACTATTATCAGCGGCTTCTTATCAGCCGGTACAATGAACTCGCGATATGATCCATCTGCTTCGTATAGAGAATTTGCGTCCACAAGAACATAGTTACTGCTATAAAGCTGTTCGAGCACCGCCTTGAACTCACTCGTTGTCAACATGGCGTCATTTGCTGCGGCGGCATACTCATCATCGTCAAATGCCAACTCAGATTCAATAATAAGTGGCCTGAAAGCTAGTATTTCAACTGAATCATATTCAGTCCACATAACAGTTTTCTCGGGAATGTAAGGCGCACAGCCATCAAGTCTGTCCTGCACTTCCGTGTTCTGCGGAAAAACTGTCTGGAGTCTGGTAAGTTTTTCTGCAGCAGTTACATATCGACCACCTCGGAGTGATCTATCTGCGTCCTCAAGCAATGGCTGAAGCATTTTTTCTTCTGTATGCTCGATCCGGCGGTAGGCATATTCAATAGCGAAATTTCCTAGATCATCCTTTATCGAAATTGCGGTCCAGGCAGCATGAGCGTCGTACCACTGTTGCTGATCCAGATAAGTCTGCGCCTCAATTACAAGAGGTACGGCTTTTGCCATGATGTCGAGCTGCTCAGCTGTTTCTGACATTACAGGTTGTACATTTGACAGCTCAAGAAGAGCATTTACACGCCTTCTGATCTGCGTTACATTCATCTCTCCATTCAAATATGAAACCAGCTGTTCATTTATGAATTCGATCAGTCTTACGCCGGCGATCTCTGCCATACCCTCGGCATAAGCAAGCTGTTCATTATCTGGTTCCTTGTCATCCTCAAGCTTTGTGAAAATCTCATTAAGCCTTGTTTCAATATCGGTCTCGATCTCCCGCAGAAGAGCAGATGACGGATCAGAGCCCTCAAGAGACGGGTCACTGGCCAGAGCTCTCTCTCGTATTGATCGGTAGATCTTTATAGCTTCATCATAATCCTGCTCTTCAACAGCAGTAATATAAGCCTCAAGCGTATCAATTTGAGCCTTTTCACGCTGCCAGATAAATATGCCGGCCGCAGCCGCAGCCAACAAGGCAACGACCATAAGTACTGCCAGGATCTTCTTAAATCTGATCCTTGAGCTATTTTCAGCCCCTATATAATCATAGCCTGACATTTTAGATTCCTTCCAGGCCGAGCTGTCTATCATTCAATGTGTTTTCCTTCAGGTAAAAGCCGACAGCCGGGATATTTTTGTTTCGATAATACTTATCCTGTTCAATATTTGATTCGCTCAAACGCTTGAACTGAGTCATCTGACTGCCTTTTTTGGACAGAAGGACCTGTACCCCCTGCGAACTTCTGGTAGCTTTGACCGGCACTCTAGCGCTATTAAACACAAGTGCTTTCTTAATATTGCTCATGACAACAAAATCCTCATCCTCAATTATATGATGAATCGCAACCAAGGGCGATACAGTGCTGTACGCGTTAACAAGCTTACGCCGATTTGTTTTTGTTTCATACGAGTTCATCGGCAGCTTGACGATTTTTCCGGAAGCGAATCCAGCCAGAAGCCAGCCGCTGTAATCCTCAGTGTTATGAATGAATACAACTCGCTCGCCTTCCTCAAGCTCCAGGAGATTTGGTGTATACTCACCCAGATCTGATGGTTTATGATCCTTGATCTCATGAACCTTGAGCTTGTAAACAGTTCCTCTGTCCGTAAACAACAGCAGATCCGATTTATTCTTGCCCTCGAGCTCCTGAATGATCTCATCCTCTTCCTTGGTTTTAAGATCACCTGCGCTGCGTAGCGATGTAAGAGGCAGTTTTTTGAGATAGCCGTGCTCGGTCAGGAACAGCTTAAGTCTGAAATCCTCGATCAGTTCCTCCGCTGTTATTGTCTCAACACTATCCTCATCAACCAGTCTTGTTAGCCTTGGCTTGCTGTATTTTTTAATGATATCCTGCAGCTGAGATATGATCAGCCTATCCATTTTCTTAGAGCTGGCCAGCGTAGATTCAAGGCCTGAGATCTCCTTCAGAAGCTTTTCGATATCTGCTGTTCTCTGCAGAATATACTGTCTATTAAGCTGACGCAGTCTGATCTCGGCTACATACTCAGCCTGAAGCTTATCGATTCCAAAACCCAGCATAAGGTTGTCGAGTACTTCTGCTTCCTTTTCAGTTTCCCTGATTATTTTTATTGCCTTATCTATATCAAGCAAAATGCTCTCAAGACCTCTCAGCAAGTGCAGTCTGTCACGCTTCTTGCCAAGTTCAAAGCTGAGCTCACGGAAGAGACAGCCGCGGCGCCAGTTTGTCCATTCGTTTATTATCTCGTTTACACCCATAACCCGGGGATGCCCGTCGATCAGGATGTTAAAATTACAAGGGAAGTTTGACTGCAGAGACGTCATTTTGAATAACTTCTGCATCAAAGCATCGGGATCAGCAGTACGCTTAAAATCGATGGTAAGCTTAAGACCATCAAGATCTGTTTCATCCCTGATATCATTGATCTCACGGACCTTGCCGGCTTTTACCAATGTTGTGATATCATCGATGATCGCCTCTACCGTTGTTGAATAAGGAATTTCTAAAATCTCGATATGGCCATGCTTTTTATCTATTTGATAAGCTGCACGCAGTTTGATGCCGCCACGTCCGGATTCGTAGATTTTGCGCATGTCTGAGGCGCTGTAGATGAGCTCGGCTCCAGTCGAGAAATCGGGTGCAGGCATAACATCCATTATGTCGGCGGTCGGGTCCTCGATCAGATTGATCGTAGCCTGACAAACCTCAGCCAGATTGAAGGAACAGATATTACTGGCCATACCAACGGCAATGCCTTGATTGCTGTTAACCAGAATCGTTGGAAAAACTGCAGGCAGGAGCCTTGGTTCCTTTAAGGTACCATCATAATTGTCGATGAAATCGACACTATCCTTGTCGAGACCTTGAAACAAGGCCTCACTGCTTGGATCAAGCCGTACCTCTGTGTATCTGGATGCGGCATATTGCATATCCCTGGAATATGTACGTCCGAAGTTGCCCTTAGAATCGATCCAAGGATGGATAAGTGCAGCATTTCCGCGTGTAAGACGCACCAGCGTCTCGTAGATCGCACCGTCTCCGTGAGGATTAAGCTTCATTGTTTGACCAACAACATTGGCAGATTTGGTTCTGTTTCCCCCAAGCAATCCCATTTTGTACATTGTGTAGAGCAGCTTGCGGTGTGAGGGCTTGAACCCATCAATTTCCGGAATCGCTCTTGAAACGATAACACTCATGGCATAGGGCATGTAATTTTGTTCAAGAGTATCTGTTATCGGCTGTCTGGTCATTGTTTGCTTAGTCATAATATATTGTCAGCCTCCTGTGGCAGCTTATTATTAATTCCAAATGCTCAATACTGGTTCATTCAAACAGATCAAACATCGAGCATATCAAGATAGAGATGTCCATTATTTTCAATATGCAGCTTACGTGCGTTCAGGTTATCTCCCAGCAGACGGTCAAATACTTCAAGTGTTTTCTCAGTTTCCTCAGGCACAACCTCAATCAACCTTCTGGTTTCTGGATTCATAGTCGTCAGCCACATCATTTCAGGTTCGTTTTCACCAAGACCCTTTGATCTTTGAATGTGGCATTTTTCCTCGCCGATCTTAGAAAGTATCTGATTCTTCTCGCGTTCATTATAGGCAAAATAAGTTTTCTCTTCCTTTTTGACCTTCTGAGTGATCTCGAATAGTGGTGATTCCGCAATAAAAATCTTTCCCTCCTCGATCAGAGTAGGTACAAGACGATAAAACATCGCCAGAATCAGTGTCCTGATTTGAAATCCATCAACATCGGCGTCTGTACATATTATAACCTTGTTCCAGCGCAGGCTGTTAAGATCAAAAGCAGAAACATCTTTATTATGTCGCGTTTGAATTTCAACACCACAGCCAAGTATTTTTATCAGATCTACAATAATGTCATTTTTAAAGATCGCGTTGTAGTCAGCCTTGAGACAATTGAGGATCTTGCCGCGTACAGGAATGATTGCCTGAAAATCAGCGTCTCTGCCCATTTTACATGAGCCAAGCGCAGAATTACCTTCAACTATATATAGCTCACGGCGCTCGACATCTCTGGTCCGGCAATCAACAAAATTCTTGACCCTGTTGATCATATCAACACTGCCCATAAGCTTTTTGCGAATATTCAGACGTGCTTTCTCGGCATTCTCCCGACTGCGCTTGTTGATCAGAATCTGTTCGATGACCCGATCAGCCTCCTGCTTATTTTCTATAAACCAGATCTCAAGCCGGCTGCGCATCAGCTCGGTGATAAATTCCTGTATGTATTTGTTGTTGATCGCCTTCTTGGTTTGATTCTCATAGCTGGTCTGAGTCGAAAAAGAACTGGTGATGAGAATTAGACTGTCAGCGATATCATTAAAAGTTATCTTGGACTCATTGCCCTTATACTTGTCCTGAGCCTTGATCTGTTTATCGAACTCCGCGACCATAGCATTGCGGACGGCCTTGTCAGGAGAACCGCCGTACTCAAGCCAGGATGAATTGTGGTAATACTCAATGACCGCGTTCTCATTATTGAAGCAAAAAGCGATCGCCGCCTTAGCACGGTATTCCGGCTTATCCTTGCGGTCACGACCTCTGCCGGTACCTTCAAATATGATCGGTGAAGATATTCCCTTCTCAGCATCAAGTTCACGAACATAGCCAAGTATACCTTCAGGGTAGCAAAACTCCTCGGTAAGTCCTGTTTCTTCATCAGTTAGACGAAATGTGATACCGGCATTTATGACCGCCTGTCGTTTCAATGTCTGATGGAAAAATTCCACCGGAATTAAGATTTCTGTAAAAACATCCAGATCAGGACGCCAGCGCTGAATCGTTCCGGTTCTTTTTGAACGAACAGGATCCTTAGACAAGCCGCCGATATTTACGCCCTTTTCAAAATGCAGACTATGGCGATAGCCATCGCGATATACCGTTACATCAAACACCTCTGAGGCATACTGTGTGGCACAGGCACCAAGTCCATTCAGTCCCAGACTGAACTCGTACAGCTCTCCACTATTGTTTGTATATTTTCCGCCGGCATAGAGCTCGCAATAAACCAGCTCCCAATTGTATCGCTCTTCCTTACTATTGTAATCAAGAGGGATGCCACGGCCGAAATCCTCGACCTCGATGGAGCCGTCAGCGAAACGTCTGATCTCGATCGTGTCGCCAAAGCCTTCTCGAGCCTCATCGATCGAATTCGACAGAATCTCGAAGAATGAATGCTTGCAGCCTTCAAGATCGTCAGATCCGAAAATAACACCCGGCCTGAGTCTTACTCTGTCCGCACCCTTCAGTGAAGAAATACTGTCATTATCATAAGCTTTGCTTTTTACCATCATGCCTTCCGAGGATCATAACTGCTACACAGCCGTCATGTGATGACGACCACAGCTGAGGTCCTCGTTTCCTCCTGCTAATATATTTGAATACGCCGGATTATTATAACACAGCCAAGTGACAAGCCCAAACCACAAAAAAACCGTTCCTAAATGGAACGGTTTTGGTGAGCCTAGCAGGATTCGAACCTGCGACCCACAGCTTAGAAGGCTGTTGCTCTATCCAGCTGAGCTATAGACCCATATAGGGGATGAATCTCTCATCCCTTGGATCGGCATTTTGGAGCAGGTGATGGGAATCGAACCCACGCTATCAGCTTGGAAGGCTGAAGTTCTACCATTGAACTACACCTGCGAGTCTTCAGCGCCGACCCGCTAAATGATTTTACAACAGCTTGCCTTCTTTGTCTACCCCTAAATCTCGTTGATTTCCCTTGCCTATCTGGATGTAAGAATTATACAGACTTTATGATGAGAAATTTGAACAGATAAACATTTTGACTATTTGTGACATGGTGATAAAATTATCATTCAGGAGGGGTACATATGAATAAGTCACAAACAATGATATTTAAAACTGATCTTATTCTCGCTGATGGCGCGATGGGTACCTGGTATGTCAACAAGTACCACAAATCGTTAGCTGATTGTGAGAATGACAATATTAATACCCCGGACATAATTCGTGAGATCCACCACGATTACATTCAAGCTGGTGCAAGACTGATCAGGACAAACACCTTCGCTCTTGTAAACGAAGAGTCCTCTATTAATCCCAAGAGAGTCGGCGAACTTGCCGCCGCCGGATATAGAATTGCTCAGACAGCTGCTATGAGTTCTAATCAATCAGTATTAGTTGGCGCTGATTTCGGCCCCGTATACGGACTTGAGCCAGATCAGTATCTGCCGTCATGGCAAGCTGCAGTTGATGCCTTCATCAGAGAAGGTGCTGAGCTGTTTGTGCTCGAGACTTTTGCCGGGGTTCAGGAAATGCTTCCGCTGCTTGATATGATCAAGAACGCTAAGGAAGATGCTGTCGTATTGGCTTCTTTTGCCATTTCGGCAGACGGATTCACGCGCAAAGGCCTATCATTGTCTGAGCTTGATCAACAGATCTCACAAATAGATCAGATCGACATATTCGGTCTCAACTGTGGCGTTGGCCCCACTCATTTACGGCAGATTCTCAGCAAGCTTTCTGATTCAGGCAAACCACTTTCACTCATGCCTAATAGTGGATATCCGCGCATGGAAAATCAACGTATGGTCTTCGGCTCAACGCCGGATTACTTCGCCTCGAGCTCTCTTGAGCTCCAGCATCCCAGATTGAAAATAATCGGCGGCTGCTGTGGAACAACGCCTGCACACATTAATGAACTTAACCTGCAGCTTCATAAAAGCAAAAACCAGGTTGAAAGCAATACAGACAACAGGATCATTTTCGGAGCTGCCATTGCGCGCGAGCCGAGCAGAGAGGTCGCTGAACCCAGGAAACCAAGCCAACATCAAATAGATACCAGTCTGAACAACAAACTGGCAAAAGGCGAGTTCGTCACAGTTTGTGAGCTCGATCCGCCGCGAAACAGTGATATGACAAAAATAATCGCAGCAGCATATGAGCTTAAGAGCTGCTCTATCGATGCCATAACAATTTCAGATTCACCATTGGCAAGAGTCAAGCTTGATCCGATCGTCGCTGCCTCCAGGATATACCGTGAGACCAGCATCCCTGTGCTTCCTCACCTTACATGCAGAGATCGTAATGTCAATGCGCTCATGAGTGTGATCATGGGAGCTCACAGTGAGGGTATCCGACAGCTGTTGCTTGTTACAGGTGACAGACTTCCTGAGAGTGGCCGAGGTTTCGTCAAACCAGTCTTCAACGTAAACAGCACGGGAATGCTTGGCCTGGTCACACAGCTTAACAGAGATATGTTCGCAGACGATCCAATACTGCTTTCTGCTGCTTGTGATCTAGGTGTAGCTAATCCAGAGGTTGAGCTTAAGCGTGTCTTGGAAAAACAGAAGAATGGTGCTTCATTTTTACTAACACAGCCTGTTTATAGTTGGGACGATGACAAGGCGCTCCTTGCAGAGAAAATTAGAGCAGCCGGCCTCAAGCTGCTGATTGGCTTAATGCCGTTAGTTAGTTATCGCAATGCCTCATATATGGATCAAGAGGTACCAGGAATCCGAATACCAGCCGAAATTATAGCCTGTTTCAAACCGGAAATGACAAAGGAAGAAGCTGAACAGACAGGTTTGAAACAAATTCTTGAACTTGC
>CAZHQX010000040.1:0-13564 GCA_964534195.1 uncultured Oscillospiraceae bacterium | reverse complement strand
ATAACCCGATGGTAGGAGCTACCGTTGCTGTTGCTGTTGCTGTTGAGCAGGCTGGCTGATCATTTAGAACCCAAGAATACATAAGAGGCAGCTCTGATTGTTTCAGAACTGCCTCTTTTCAATTATTCTAAAATCGCTTGATTTCTATTTGTCCTTCTTCGCATGCTCGCTTTTTTCTTGTGGCTGAGCAAGGCTCGATAATATTCTTTCAGATAGCAGAATTCTATTTCTAGCTTCAATGCTTAACTCCAGAGCAGCTCTGCGCAAAAACTCAATATCGCCGTCCTCTGGTTGTTCTCCGGCCAGTCTCTTACTGACTTCTGCTGACAATTCTGACAAATCGTGCTGTTGATGCATTAGATAATGATCATATATATCCTTAACCTGATCAGGCTGTCGTCGGTCTGCCAGCAGCGCTTTCAGGTCCTGCATTGACAATACCTGTTTAAGCGTTGCAATCATTATCAAAAGGGCGACGTGAGAATTGGAATACTTCTTAGCTTCGGCTCTGGGAATAAGGTCATCCTTGATGTAATTATTGATCATCGCGGGCGTCAGCAGCTTATCCTTATCAGGTTTTGTAAAGGCATTGATCTGTCGTTCAATATAGGTCTGCACCTGATCCATATAAAGGCCAATATCCGGCAGCTTATCCCAGTCAGCCTGCTTGAAACTTTGTATTTCATTAAGCCAATCGAAGAGCTCTTCATTACTTTTCATAACTCACCCCTGTTGTAAATAACATTTAACTAGTCAGCTTTTGCTTCAATGATTGCTTTCACAGATTTCTCCAACTGCCTGCGCGGCATGCTCATTTGCCGGCCACAGCCAAGGCACTTAATATTTATATCAGCGCCTGCACGTAAAACCTGCCACTCATAGCTGCCGCAAGGATGCTGCTTCTTAAGTCGCAGCATCTCACCTTCCTTGAATTGATAAAGCTCAAATTTCGAAGCCATTTCTCACTCCATTACATTTTATCGCAAATAGTAACTCTGGGATTGCCTCCCAGATCATTATACTGATAAATATTGTTCCAGCCATATGATTCGGCAATCTGTTTGATGGCAGCTGCCTGATCATAGCCATGCTCACAGGCCAGGACACCGTCTGGAAGGAGTTTATCTTCTGCTGACCTGAAGATCTCACGATAGAAATGAAGTCCATCCAGCCCGCCGTCAAGTGCCAGAAGTGGTTCGTTTTCTCTAACCTCCAGCTGAAGACCAGTGATAACATCGCTGCAGATATATGGTGGATTTGCGCTGATCAAATGCCATTTCTGATCCACATCAGGCCAGATGTCAGCTTGTCTTATTTTGCTAATATCAGCAAGACCATGCAAATCTATATTTTTACGTACATATGCCAGAGCATCATTGCTTATATCAACCAGATCAAGATCGACCTCATGACCAATGGCGCCAAGCTCCAGTGCCAATGTTATTCCAATACAGCCACTCCCGGTAAAAGTATCAAGGATCCGTACTTTTTCCGGCAGACTCGAGCTTCGATTCAAAACCTGTTCAATCAAGGTTTCAGTATCTGGTCTGGGTATTAATACTCCCTGGCCTATCAGAAATTCACGGCCATAAAACCCACACTGTCCAACAATGTAAGCTGCAGGCACATGTTCAGATCTTAGTTTGATAGATTCCATCATCATATAATATTGTTCCAAAGGCATTTGCTGGTCTTGTCTGGTGATAAGCTGCGACAAGCTTATATCCAGCAATGAGCTGGATAGATATCGCACCTCTTGCAGAGGCTCATCTATACCAGCCGCAGACAAAACAGAAGCTGCATGCCTCAAAAATTCTCGCCAACTAACACTATTCATGTCACAATAACTTTTTCACCAGTTGTCTTTGTCATCATTATCAGGCAGTACAGCCTCTATAGAGGCAATCGCCACCTCCAGCATACTGTCATCAGGCTCAGCAGTAGTTAATCTCTGCAGCCATAAGCCGGGAGCTGCTACAGCTCTGGTCAGCCAGTTATCAAACCTACCGGTCCAACGGATTATTTCATATGCTATACCGGCAATGATCGGAACGAGTGCAAATCTTATCAACATGTTCAGCCAACGGTTTCGCCAGCCCAAAAATGCAAATATTACTATACTTACTATTAAGACTATGAACATAAAAGCAGTTCCGCAGCGAGGATGAAATCGGCTGTGCTTGCGGGCATTTTCAACTGTAAGCTCCTCCCTGGCTTCATAGCAGGCAATTGTCTTGTGCTCAGCACCATGATACATCCAGACTCTTTTAATTTCCTTCATGCGTGATGCTAAAGCCAGATAACCAATAAATATAGTTATTCTGATTGCGCCTTCGATTGCCGTTAAAGCAAGTGATGTGCCTCTCTGAGTTACATCAGCCCCCTTAAAAACAAACTCTCTAAGCAAATCGGTGATCAGACCTGGCAGTAAAATAAACAGCACTACACTGAATAGTATCCCAATGATTGCAGACAGATAAAGCATAAGTTCACTATGCTTCTCAAAAAAAGCATCAAGTTTACTCTGCTTTTTCTTATTGCCATTCTCGTCAGAAGCTTCTTCTGATTCAGTTTCATCTTCAGCATACTCAGCTGATTTCAACAGCGCTCTTGTGCCTGTTACGAGCTGGCGAAATAATCTGATCGAACCACGAAAAAAAGGCACATTGGCCAGACCGGACCATTTGCCCATCGGCAGCTCTTCAATTATGATCTCACCATTAGGCTTGCGAACAGCCATGACCTTTTTCTCAGGTCCTATCATCATCAGGCCTTCTATCAAGGCCTGGCCGCCAATTGTAGTTTTCTTACAGGCTGCTTCACCTGCGTTATTCTTGGCTTTTGCCATAATCTTTTTCGGCTGATCACACTTTAAGATCAGCCACCTCCTGTCGTAAACACTGGAAATATCATAGTGTTGTTATTTATCACGGTGACATTTATAAAAACATATTATCACATTAAATTGTGTTAAGAAAAAGGAGGCTGGTTACTGCCAGCCTCCCATCTGCGAAAATTATTTCCGCTCCATTCTCTTTTTGAACTTGTCAACACGTCCACCTGTATCTATCAGCTTTTGTCTTCCTGTATAAAAAGGATGACACTTGGAGCAGATGTCAACAGTCATGCTCTCCTTGACGGACCCTGTTTCGAAGGTCTCGCCACAAGCACAGCGAACTGATGCTTTGACATAATTAGGATGAATGCCCTCTTTCATTTCTTATCACCTCTCAAGGGTACGGCGCGTATCTATGCGATTAGCTTTGACACGTATGCCATACCAGATTCCGACTTGCTCAAACGATTCTACATCTTCAAGGACTGGTTGTCAATAGACCAGTCATTTCTATATAATTTTCGATCTGGTATTGACTGCTAAAATCATATTTAACTATCTGGCAGTACCATTGTTCATCGTGTTTTGATTCTGTTGACCATTGCCAGCCGGTCTATTGCCTCTCATAGCGTCAAAAATGCTCTTATCATTAAAGGAGACATTAATGGAGGATATGAAATGCTCATTGTTTTGCGTCTTAAGCAGAAGATTGATAATTGTTTCTGTTACAGCAGAGGTATCGAGCTGGCTGAAGGCTTTTCTAATTGACCAGACCGCATCAAGTTCCTTCTCTGTCATCAGCAATTCTTCACGTCTTGTGCCTGAGCGATTAATGTCAATGGCGGGGAATATGCGTTTTTCTGATAATTTGCGATCGAGATAAACCTCCATATTGCCTGTACCTTTGAATTCTTCAAAAATAACCTCATCCATACGTGATCCAGTTTCAATCAAAGATGTGGCAATAATAGTCAGGCTGCCGCCATTCTCAATATTTCTGGCAGCACCAAAAAATCTCTTTGGCCCATAAAGCGCACCGGGGTCAAGACCACCAGACAGTGTTCTGCCAGTGGGATTGATCGTCAAATTATATGCTCTGGCCAATCGTGTCATGCTATCCAGCAAAATAACTACATCCTGCTTGAGCTCTACCAAACGCATTGCTCTTTCTAAAACCAGCTCCGTTACCTTGACATGGTTTTCCGGTGTTTTATCGAAGGTTGAATAAACAACTTCTCCCTTGATAGAGCGCTGCATATCAGTCACTTCTTCCGGTCGCTCGTCTATAAGCAATACTATCAGCTTGACTTCTGGATTGTTAACACTGATCGCGTTGGCTATCTTCTGAAGCAATATCGTTTTACCAGCTTTTGGCGGCGAAACGATCATACCGCGCTGACCTTTTCCAATTGGTGCGGCCAAATCGATTATTCTGGTCGATAATTCGTTTCTAGTGGTTTCAAGTCTATATCTTTCGTCTGGATATATCGGAGTAAGTCGATCAAATTGCGGCCTGCGGATCATTTTGTCCGGCGGCATACCATTTACTTCCTTAACATAAAGCAGAGCCTGGTAGCGGTCATTCTCACGCTGAAGTTTTCCTGGACCTGTGATATAGTCACCAGTTTTAAGATTGAATCTTCTTATGTATTGAGGAGGTACATAAATATCTTTTGTACCCTGTAGATAGTTATCTTTTCTTAAGAAACCGTAGCCATCAGCCATGATTTCAAGTGTACCGGAAACCGGCTCACCCTGCTCGACGATCGGTCTCTTCTGCTTATTTATCTGAGCAGCGTTTCTCTGACCATTTTGATTTTGCTGAGCAAATTGCTTCTGTTGTGACTGATCGGGCTTAGCATTGTTGTTTTGCTGAGCACCCTGGTCTTGCCGGTCTTCTTGTCTTGGCTGCACCGGCTGTTTCTGCTGTATGTCTTGACTTTGCTGTGTTTTCGATTGTTTTGATTGGCGATCAACTGATGACTTATCGTCACTTCTCAAATCATCAGCTTCAACCTTAACGCTGGATTGGCCAGTAACCGTATCGCTTGGAGAAGACTTACTAACTGAAGCCTTTGCTTCAGCCTCAGCCCTATCATCAGTCTTAACTGACTTTCTTCTGCCTCGGGTGCTCTTTTTGGCCTTATCGGCTTGCTCCGGGCTATTTTCATCTTTTCTGGAATCTGCAGCATCAGCAGCAGCAACGCCAACAGAAGTGCTATCCTCAGAGATGGCATCCGCATCGTTTACTTGCTTTTCAGCTGGATGCTGTTTTGCCTCAGAAGATTTAGGTTTTGTTTTTACGGTTCTAGTTCTTCTCGCAGTATTTCCTGATCTTTTTCCGGGTTGCTTCGATTCAACTGCCTTTGGTTTAGCATCTGCTGCGGCATTTGTTGAATCGGCTTCCGCGTTGTCAACCTCTGTTAGATCTGTCTTGGCTGATATTTCTTCTGCCTTTTCTGATGAAATCTGCGGTTCAGCTTTCTCATCCAGAGATTGATTTTCTGAATTTTTAGACGAAGCTGCGGTTTTGGTCCTCTTGCCTGCTGTTTTACTCGGCTTAGCAGCAGCTTTCACCGCTTTTGCTTTGGTTGAAGCAGCAGGTTTAGCTGAACTTCTCTTCTCTGATTTAGTTTCCTTGGCTTCTTGTTCTTGTGGTTTCTGATCTGCGTCACTTAGGAATTTCAGCAATTGGTCCTTGGTCATTTTTCGTGCGCTGGTCACAGTTAATAGACCTGATAATTCTGCAAGCACAACAAGATCAGCCTTGGTCTTGCCTGTAAGATTGGTGGAAGGCATTCGATCACCTCGTATTGCCAGATTACTGGCTTGATAAACATTTTCTCACTTGTTTTAGAAACAATCCTTGAAAAGTAGATAATTATCTGTCTAAAGAAATAGACATGCTTTATATGCTGTCTTCAATTTGAAAGAGATACAGAGAATATCTGAAGAAGTTGAATAAATCAAGAATTGACTAAATTATAAATACTGATCGGTCAGCCGTCAAGATGAATAGTGCTATTTGTGCCTGAGATTTAAGAAAAACACTGCAGGCGGACTGATCGCAAGCAGTGTTATCTCAAAATCTGTTAATAATCAACCTATATTATAAATAAACTAAAATTATCTCTTAAGCATCACTCAAGGCAGCGAACTTATCCATCATGGCAAGTGCACGGCCGGTTCCGATAGCTACACATGATACTGCATCATCTGCGACAACTACATCTATGCCGATCTTGGCTGAGAGCATTCTATCCAATCCATAGAGCAAAGCACCTCCACCGGTCAGAACTATGCCTCTCTGGCTGATATCTGCCATCAATTCAGGTGGTGTACGCTCCAAAACAGAATGAACCGCTTCGAATATCTGGCTTACCGGTTCCTCAAGAGCTTCCAGCATCTCGGTCGATGAAACAGAAATAGTCGCAGGCAGTCCGGTTATAAGATTACGGCCGCGAACCTCCATAGTAAGCTCTTCTTCTCTAGGATAGGCACAGCCGATATTAATCTTGAGCTCTTCTGCAGTGCGGTCACCAATAAGGATATTATGTTTTCTTCTTACATGTTTAACAATTGCTTCATCGAAACGGTCACCGGCTACCTTGAGCGAATAATCAACAACAGGCTGCACGAGTGAGATAACGGCTATATCTGTGGTTCCACCGCCGATATCAACGATCATACTGCCACAAGCCTTAGCGATATCGATGCCTGCTCCAATCGCGGCAGCGATCGGTTCTCTTATAAGAAATACATCCTTGGCACCAGCATGACGGCAGGCATCCTCAACTGCTTTCTGTTCTACAGGTGTTATCACACTAGGAACACAAACAACGATTGTCGGTTTGAAATATTTAGCTCTTATTCCTCTGCAGACTCTGCCGATAAAAGCCTTAAGCATAACCTCTGTCACTTTGAAGTCTGAGATGACTCCATCACGGAGGGGTCTGATAGCATCAACAATACCAGGAGTTCTTCCAAGCATCAGACTGGCGCTCTCTCCGACCGCCAGAACCTTGCCGGTTTTTGAATTGATCGCAACAACTGACGGTTCTCTTAGAACAACGCCCTTACCTTTTACATAAATAAGTACTGAAGCTGTTCCCAGATCAATACCGATATCCATTCCTAAACCCATTTAAATACCTCTCTTAAAAAGATCAATGAGACCCTTATCTTATACAAAAAAGCGCTCTGTTAAACCAAATATGATGAAACCAAGCGGCTTGAAAAAGCAATCCTAGCAAGTATTTGTTGCTCACGCCTTACAATGATACAATATGTTGATAATATAATCAATTATTTCATTGTCAAAAGTCCTTTACTGGAGGTCTGTAACGTGCTTAAGCTTTTGGCCTGTATATTTATGCTCCTAGATCATATCGGATTCTATTTCGATTCTATGCTTCCACCAACATTCGTGATGCTGCTTCGAACTATAGGCAGACTTGCATTCCCGATTTTTGCCTGGAGCGTAGCCAGAGGTTATAGCAGAACCAGAAAAGTACATGTATATTTTCTAAGGATGATGACTTTTGCCGTTGTGTCAGAGTTCATCATCCGTTATGCGAATACTCTTGCTGGCTATCAGCTGCCAGGAACTAATGTCATGGTTACCTTCGCATTGTCGATCATACTGCTCGCAGGCTATCAAATGGCTCGTTATTCCTGGCGTGATCTGGTCGCTGGTCTTAGGCCTGTTACCGCGGCCAATGGCACTGCGCCTGTTAAGCCGGTCACGCGCTTCAATGTCCGGGTCAATCTCGGCGGAATTGAAATGGACCCGAAAATAGGGCTGCCGCTCGGTACGTTGATGATGTTTATAGCACTGCTTGCGGCCATCTGGCTTCAGCCGGACTATGATGTTTATGGCATGTTAACTGTACTGCTTATCTATATCGCAATAGATAAGCACGCCGAGGCCGAATGGGAGAAGCGTATCTGGCGACTTCTCATTCCGCTCAATCTGCTGTATATGGTCTACCGGATCATTTCTCAACCGGGCATCGCAGCCTGGGCAGTAATTCAGCTGTTTTCGCTGCTGGCGATACCAGTATGTCTACTTCACATCAATGAGAAGAAGCCGCCAATATGGGCAAAATATGCCTTCTACCTCTTCTATCCTCTTCATATACTGGCATTGGCTGTAATTAAGCTGTTTCTGACATGATTTGTATGTCAAGTTCATTGATTTGTGATAGAATAATTCTGTTTATCAATTAGCAGGAAAGGTGTTTGAATATGGCTTATTCAGTAGATATTGATCGTAAATGGCAAAAAAAATGGGAAGAAACCAAGCTGCATCATTTTGATGAGAGCAAAATAGATAAAAAACTATATGTTCTGGAGATGTTCTCTTACCCCTCCGGTGCTAACCTACATGTAGGACACTGGTATAACTATTCACTTTCTGACTCCTGGGCCAGAATGAAAAAGATGCAGGGTTACGAGGTTTTTCAGCCAATGGGGTTTGATGCTTTTGGACTACCCGCTGAAAACTATGCCATCAAAACAGGTATACATCCACAAGACAGCACCATTAGTAATATAAAAACAATGGAAAAGCAGCTACGCGAAATGGGCGGTATGTTTAACTGGGAACACGAACTCGCTACCTGTATGCCAGACTATTACCGTTGGAATCAATGGCTCTTTCTGCAGCTATACAACAAAGGTCTTGCCTATAGGAAGAACGCCCCGGTCAACTGGTGTCCAGACTGCCAGACAGTTCTTGCCAATGAGCAGGTAGTAGAGGGAAGCTGTGAACGATGTCATGCTGAAGTTACAAGGAAAAATCTAACACAATGGTTTTTCAAAATTACAGACTACGCACAGGAGCTTCTGGACTGTTTGCCAGAGCTGGATTGGCCGGACAAAACAAAAAAGATCCAAACAAACTGGATCGGCCGCTCAGAAGGCGCCGAAATAGTTTTCGGCGCAATAAAGGATGATAAGATCCTAAATGATGAACAAGGAAACCCACTCGATCTGCCTGTTTTCACTACCCGTGCTGATACACTGATGGGTGTCACTTATGTTGTAGTCGCACCTGAAAGCGAGCTTTGTGAAACGTTGACGACTGATGAATATCGTCAACAAGTCAAGGCATATCAGGAGCAAACCAGAAAAATCAGTGATATCGAGCGCATGTCGACGGTCCGCGAGAAAACAGGTGTTTTTACAGGCTCATTTGCCGTTCACCCTATTACAGGCGAACAAGTTCCCATATGGGCATCTGACTATGTTATCGCCGGTTACGGAACCGGTATTGTTATGGCAGTTCCAGCCCATGACGAACGCGACTTTGAGTTCGCACAAAAATTCGACCTG
Source organism: uncultured Oscillospiraceae bacterium (assembly GCA_964534195.1). Taxonomy (GTDB): domain Bacteria; phylum Bacillota; class Clostridia; order Saccharofermentanales; family UBA5734; genus JAAYFZ01. The sequence continues at coordinate 4,392 of CAZHQX010000040.1, read as the reverse complement.
CCTATCAAGCGTGTTATCAAATCTGCGGACGGCAGCGATGATACACTTCCATTCACGGCAAAAGGCGTGCTGACTGACAGTGGACGCTTCGATGATCTGACATCTGAAGATGCGATCCATGCTATAGTTGATGAGCTGAAAAAGACAGCCAAAGGATCGCTTAAGATCAATTATCGTCTGCGTGACTGGCTGGTATCACGTCAACGCTATTGGGGAACACCGATTCCGATCGTCTATTGTGACGATTGTGGCGTTGTGCCTATTCCTGAAGATCAGCTGCCGGTTGAGCTTCCCTATGATGTTGAGTTCGCACCTGATGGCGAATCGCCGCTCAAGAAATGCAGCTCGTTCATTAACACTACATGCCCGAAATGCGGCGGTCATGCCAGGCGCGATCCCGACACACTTGATACTTTTGTGTGTTCTTCATGGTATCAGTTCAGATATGTAGACAACAAAAACGATAAGGAAGCCTTCAGCAGAGATAAGGTAAACGCGCTTTGCCCTGTCGATAAATACATAGGCGGAGCTGAACATGCCGCGATGCACCTTCTCTACTCGCGTTTCATCACCAAGGCACTGCGAGATATGGGGTATCTCGATTTCGATGAACCTTTCTCTTCATTAGTACACCAGGGAACGATTCTGGGATCAGACGGACAGAAAATGTCCAAATCGAGAGGCAATACAATATCACCTGATGACTATATCAGTCAGTATGGATCTGATGTTTTCCGCCTTTATCTAGGCTTTGGGTTTGCTTACACAGAGGGTGGCCCCTGGAGTGACGATGGAGTCAAGGCAATAGTTAAATTTGTTTCTAGAATAGAGAAATTGGTTGAAGAATCTGCCGAGGCTGGAAATATCGCAGCCGATCCTTCTGCCTTCGGTCAGAGAGAAAAGGATCTGCAGTACGCTCGTCATTTTGCGATCCGCGGAGTTACTACTGATGCGGAAAAATTCCAATTCAACACATCGATCTCACGTATGATGGAGCTCTTGAACGCGCTCAATAAGTATATGGCAGATGGTAATGTGCAGACTGGTCTGGTCAGAGAAACCGTGATAGATCTGATTAAGCTTGCAGCTCCATTCGCGCCGCACTTCGCTGAGGAAATGTGGGAGAAGCTGGGCAATACTGACTCGGTTTTCAAACAAACCTGGCCACTATTTGATGAAACCGCTCTTATACGTGATACTATAGAAATAGCGGTCCAGATCAACGGACAAGTAAAATTCCGTCTGGATATTCCAAATGACGCCGATCAGAGTCAGGTTCAGCAGCTCGTTGAACAGCACGAGAGCTATACTGTTTACATGGAAGGCCGTCAACTGGTGAAATTTATATATGTTAAGGGAAGACTGGCAAATCTGGTTGTCAGACAGGCATAATTATTTAGAATGCTTTATCTATTTTTCGCAATCGCAGGTCTGGTCCTGGGTCTTCTGATTACAAGAAGGCCCAAGGCCATTTTGCTTGAAGGAATCAAATTGTTATGGCTGATAGTTCCTTCAATATTTCTGGCGGCCGCTCCTTCTTTTCTGGCTTATACTAAACCAGAGATGCTTTGGGCAGATAATAACAAATTGTTGATCATGCTTATCGGCTCAGCACATGCCGCTTTGCTTCTAATAGTATTTGTAAACATTGTATCTGCGGTATTTTTAGCTGTAAGCAGCTGGCAAGGTATGATAAAAAACTATATTTCGCATCATAAAATCGATGGCAGAAGACCCTCTGTTTTCAAGGAAATCGATCTGAGGAGGCAGCTGCTGCAGTCTCTGGCGGCTGTTATGCTGATCCTCTCATTGCTTTTCCTGACTGCAGGGCTTATTGGTCATATGGCTGTTCTCCTTGAGAACAATGGCATGATGCCGATAACTGAGGAATATTTGCAGGACGTTGAAGATCCGGTCGTTGCTGAGGGCATAAGAAATGACGCTCTCTATTTTAAACGTATAATCGACAGTGATACTGAACTACCTCATCTCGGCCAAACTATACGAGCAGAAAAACTGGCTTTCTTACTGCCCGCAGGATTTGTTTATCTAAGCTCTACTGAAATCGTTATAGCTATCGCGCTTATGGCAGTCATTATTTTCAGTATGATAACTGACACACTAAGAAGAGGGAAAAAGCTGCGAGAAAGCAAAAGCGAAAATTCACCTGAAAAAGTTGACAAAAAAAGCGAGGACTGACCTCGCTTTTTTTCTGAAATTATATTCGTTTTTTATTGTACATTCGCTTTGATATTTCCTGACGTGGTTTTTATGTTGATATTGTGAGCTTGATCATTTGCAGGATCATGATTGAAAGAGGCTCCAGTCAAATTCTTATTAACATTTCCGAAATTTGTTCTGATACTACCGCTCAGCACTTCAAAATGACAGCCTATCGCTGATTGTTCTGCTGGCAGATCAATTGATATATCACCCGAGGTCAAGCTGATATCCAGGTCAGAGCCAAGACTGATGATACCAATATCAGCACTGCCTGAGGTGGATTTAATGCTGCCGCCGCCTATATATGCTTCAATCCTGGTGTCACCTGATGTAGATATTATTTCCCCCGTGCCTTCAAGCTCGGAAATCTTGATATCACCGGACGACAATTTGAACCTGTAATTTGATGCCTTGATCGCATTTGCTGATATTTTACCTGATGAAACCATTATGTCTGCTGTTTCGACAACCAGATCTCCCATTCTAACATTTCCTGAGCTGAGTCCAAGGCTCAATCTGTCCAGTCGCATATCATCCTCAAACAAAATGTTTCCTGAGGCTGTATCACCAACAATTTCCTGGTCATAGCCTGCAGGCAGATATATGACCACCTTTTCACCTGATATCATATTGAACACATTGATTCTGTTTTGCTGTTTGATCTTAAGAGTTTTACTATCATCAAACACCGTATTTACCAGTGGACTTTCTTTTTCACTTTCTGGTCCGTAATAGATAACTCTGATCTCATTGTTTTCTGAATAATGGTACTCCAGATCAGCGCTATTTAATTCAGTATCAACCAGTTCAAGGTCATCACCAATATAAACCTGATCATAGATAAGCACAGAATTACTGATCGTGGCATTTCTGAAAATCCTGCTTAAAGGCATTGAGAAATTGCCAGTTATTCCAAGTACTAGTATCGCAATCAATACCGCGACTATTACTAATAGTATAATTAACTGGATAACTCTTATGGTCTTCATTTTTTATCCCCCATTTTTAGCTGGAATATCAAGCTGATCACGCCTTCTATACAAACACCGATTATGAAGATCAGCCAGCTGATATGCCATTGACCGAAGAAGAAGCTAATAATGAAATATGTTACGACAATTAGCGGCCAGAGAATTGCTGAAATAGCAGAACGCAGTGTTTTATTATGTTTGTTCTCTACTTGCCATTCACGAAACTCTTCAACGAAATTATCCTCTTCCTTTACATACCTTGGTTTGGTCATGCTATTAAATATAAGCAGAGCTACGCCTGCGGCGATCATAAAAAAGAATAGCGTTATGCCCAGCTTGCTCTCATCAAAAAGAATAACCGCGATTGGTGATACTATGAACAGAAGAACCGCGACAGAAACAATGATCGCGCTTCTGATCCTGCGCTTCTCTATCAGAAGCGGATCCATCATTTTTTGTGCTCGCAGCTGACTAAGCAATCCGCTGACATCGCCTATACCTGAAATGACACTCTTATATGCTTCTTCAGGCTGCATTCCCTGATCGATAAGATCATCATATTTGCTTAAGCTGTTTGCTAACAATTCTTCTCTCAAATCATTGACCTGTCTGCTGTCCGGCACATCCATAAACAAGCTGGCTATGTGTGCCTTAATTTTGTCCTTCATATCTATTCCTCCTTGATCAGATCGTCCAGTATTGCTTTTGCATTTTCCCAATCAATTTTGTTCTGCTCATATACAGCGCGTCCCTGCCTGGTGATCGAATAGTATCTTCTTCTTGCCCCGGTAGTTTCATCACCCCAATATGATGAGATCGATCCATTTTCCTCCAGTCTTCTAAATGCTGAATATAACGTCGCTTCCTTAAGCTCATAGGCTCCATCCGTCTTCTCACTGATAAACTTATTGATCTCATATCCATAGCTGTCTCTGTTCATTAGAAGCCTGAGAATTATTGTATCTGTATGGCCTCTTAACAGATCAGATGTGATTGACACATTACCACTCCTCTCTACATATTATCTCTTACGAACTATATATTATAGCGAGTTACTATGTCTGTCAAGGTATATCAGTAGAAAATATATGTATTATTTGAAAAGCAGTTTTGTAGTTTTCGATCAGCTTATCTCCAAGCATGACAAAAAACCCCGCAACTACTGGAGTTGCGAGGTTATTGTATTGGAGCCTGCGGA